>JAAVXM010000033.1 GCA_022790575.1 Clostridia bacterium
ACGATAGTTTGTATTATTCTATTAATCATAAAGAAGTACCTCCTTGATATGGCTATGTTTTCCTTCAAAAACATCATATCAAATTGGTGCTTCTTTTGTCTATTTTTATCTTTTATTTTCCCACATATTATTTATGCTATAATATAATTTTTTAATCATTCCTTTTGATAGTTTTCTGCATTTTTGAATTTTAAATAATAGTTGTATAATTCTTTCCATAATTCCAAAAAAAGCTTAACTTTTATTGCTAAGCTTTTTGATTTTTACATTCCTAAAATTTTGACTTCAACATTATACATTTTGTATTTCTTAGTTTCATCATCCAATTTGAATTCTATTAATGTATTTTCAAGTGTTTCATTGTTTTGTCTTAAATCTGTAGTAAAGTAGAATTTTATTTGTGGTATTTCTAATCCATTTTTTACAATTTCTTTAAATGTTTCTGCTGTATGTTTATCATCTTCACATACAAATATTAATTGTGGCATTACTGAATATCCAGAATCTCCTGGTTCAAAATTTTCATAGAATTCTTTGTACATTGACATTTTTTCTATTAATTTTTTCTCCCATTCTTGCTCTCTTCTTATTACTTCAAATAAAAATGTTATTGATTTCTTGTTTTTTGTTAGTTTTACAGACCCTCCTGTTGCTTTGAATGTTTTTCCTTTGATTTTTGCTGTTATTGATGGTTTTACAACATAGTTTTCTAATGCTTTTACTTTTCTTAAATATGCTATTAATGTTTGATTCCCTGCTAATCTCTTTTTTATCATTGGTACTGGCTTTACATTGTCTGTTTGTTGCCATTTACATTCTATATCTTTTGATGTTAGCAAGTATTTTCCCATCTTTTCTAAACAGTATATTCTATATATACCTTTTCCTTCTTCTGATGTGAAATAATATCTTGTTAGTATTTTTGATTTTACAAGTTGTTCTAATTTGTTATTTAACTTTTCTTGTGATTTTGGTTCAAATCCCTTTAATTCTAATAATTGATATATTTGTCTTGATGTAATGAATTCAAACTCATTTACTAGTTCTAATATCTGAAAGTGTATTTCTCCTATATGACCTATATTTATTTTGTGCACTATTTGATTCATAGATATATATCCATCTTTTCCATCAAATGTTTTTATTTCTCCTTCTCTTATTGCAAATGGCGAAACTTGCGCCTTGATTTGGTTATCTTCAACCATTTCATTACCTCCTTATAATTTAATTAAACTATAATTAATTTTACTTTTTTCTTTTCTGGTACTATTTTTTTTATGCATACATCTATTGGTTGTCCATATTGTAGTTCCTCTGTGTATTCTGTCATTCCTACTAAATTTGGAGTTAGTTCTATAAATACTCCATTTTTGTTCTTTTCTTTGTCTCTTACTATCCCTTTTACTGTCATGCCTTCTTTGAAATTTTCAATATTTTCTTCCCAAGTGCCTAAACAGTCTTTGTATGATAAGTTTATTTTTCCAGTTTCTTTGTCTATTGATTTTATCATACATTTTATTTTTTGTCCAATATTTAGCCTTTCTTCTGGTGATTTTATCCTTACTACTGATAAATCTTCTATAAATGCTAATCCTACTTGACCATTGTCCATTTTTACAAATACCCCATATGGTTTTATGTTTATAACTGTCCCTTCTATTATTTGTCCTTTTTCCATTTTCATTCGTTTCTCCTTTTTCTTTTGTTTGACTGTTTTTTCGCTTCTATAATTTTATTATATTTTTACCTATATTGTCAATATGTTTTTTCTTTATTTTATTTCTATCTTTAATATATTTGAAAAAATCTTAATTATTTTGTAATTAAACTAATGCATAGTTTGATTTAATAATCTGACTTCTTTCTCTGTTAAAAATCTCCATTTGCCTAATTCTAGATTTTTAACATCTAAATTTCCAATCTTACTCCTGTGTAATGCTAAAACTTTTCTTTCTATTGCCTCACACATTTTTCTAACTTGTCTATTTTTTCCCTCATGTATAGTTATTTCAAGTCTTGAAATATCCTTTTCTGTATCAGTTTTTAATATTTTGACTTTTGCAGGGCTTGTTGTATATTCTTCAATTTTAACACCTTTTCTAAGTGCTTCGACTTCGCTTTTTTGAACTATACCTTTTACTGTAACTGTATAAGTTTTCTCTATTTCATGTTTTGGATGTGTAATCTTATATATAAATTCACCATCATTGCTTAGTATTAAAGCACCAGAAGTGTACATATCTAGCCTTCCAACTGGTACTATTCTCTCTTTTACTTTTACTAAGTCTAGAACTGTATCTCTTTTGAATTGGTCGTCTACTGTTGTCACATATCCAATTGGCTTATTTAATAAAATATATACTTTTTTTGGGTTTTCTTTTACTACTTTATTTTCAAATTTAATTTCATCTTTTTCAGGTTCAATTTTCACTCCAAGTTCAGTTACTATTTTCCCATTTACTTTAATTTTCCCCTGTGTAATATATTCTTCACATTTTCTTCTTGATGCAATTCCACAATTTGCTAAATATTTTTGTAATCTTTCTTGTGCCATTATTTTCTCCTTTTTTGTTTTTATTAATTTTTAATTTTAATTATGTACTATTTTTTATGTTTCTGCATATTATATATTAATTCCTTTTACTTTTCTAAAAGGCTTTATATAGATTTTCCGGCAACTTTTTGCCGGATTTTTTTATTATAAAATTAGTTTAATATAATAAATCATAACTTGATTAATAACCATTTTACTCTTGTTCTTCATTGTCTAGCTTTTCTATTACTTCTTTAAAGTATTTTGGTAATGGGGCTTCTAACTTCATTTCTTTTTGTGTTATTGGATGCCTAAACTCAAGTTTTTGGGCATGTAAACATTGCCCAACTATTCCAAATTCGTTTTTCCCATTTGAATATGTACAATCCCCAATTATAGGATATCCTATATTTGATAAATGTACTCTTATTTGATGTGTTCTACCTGTTTCTATGTTTATTTCTAATAAAGTATATTTCCCATATCTTTTTAGGGTCTTTATGTGTGTTATTGCCTCTTTTCCATCTCTTGTAACTGCCATCTTTTTTCTGTCTGTTTTGCTTCTTCCTATTGGCATATTTATTGTAGCTTCATTTTCTTTTATTCTTCCTCTTACTAATGCTATATATGTTTTGTTGACTTTGTGTTCTTTTATCTGTTCACTCATGTTTACATGTGCTTTATCACTTTTGGCAACTATTAATAGTCCTGATGTGTCTTTGTCTATTCTGTGGACTATCCCTGGGCGTATTTCTCCTCCTATTCCAGATAATGATTCTTTACAAATTGCCATTATTGCATTTACTAGTGTTCCATCTGGATTCCCATTTGCTGGATGTACTACCATTCCTTTTGGCTTGTTTACTACTATTATATCTTTGTCTTCATATATTATTTCTATTGGAATTTCTTGTGCTATTATTTCTACTTGTTTGGGTTCTACTTCTTCTATTGTTATGTTTTCTCCTTCTCCTATTTTATATGATGCTTTTTGCTTTTTTCCATTTACTAATATATTACCTTGTTCTATTAGCCTTTGTGCTGTTGTTCGGGTTATGTCTACATTTTGACCTGCTATATATGCATCTAGTCTTTTTCCTTTATCTTCTTCTTTTACTATATATTCTAACATCTGTTTTTCCTTCCTATTCTTTTATCTACATTATTTTATATCACATTTTACCTTTTATTGCAATCTCATCAATCTTCTATATATTGATGTTACTAATTGTTTTAAGATTTAAATAATAGCTAAAATAAAAACACCAATATTAAACTTTTCGATTAATATTGGTGTTCCTTTATCTTATATTAAACAGCTTCTTGGTTTTCTTCTTCTTTTTCTGTTCCTTCTTCATTTATTAATTCTAAACTGCATATTGATACTTCATATGCTATTTTTATTTCTGATGTTCCATCTTCATATTTCTTTTCATATTGTCTTGATTGAACTCTTCCTATTATTCTTACTTGTGAACCTATTTCTAAGTTTTGACAAAATCTTGCATTTCTTCCCCATGCAATTGTTGGAATATAGTCTGATTTATTGTATGCTCTGTTTACTGCTAATAATAAATCCGCTATTTCTCTTCCAAATGGTGTTTGTCTGTATATTGGTTTTTTACATACAAACCCGATAAGTACAACTTCATTTGTTGTTTCTTCTTTTTTTACAATTTCACTTTCTTCTTGTTCTTCATTTTCTTCTATTTGCTCTATGTCTTTTGCAAACACTGTTAATATTAATTTGTTCTTTTCATTTTCATAACTATTGTATGACCTGAATTGTCCTTTAATTAATAATCTTCTACCTTCTGATAACATCTCATCTGTTATTATTCTTTCTGATACTGTTATTGGTATAATGTCTGCATTTCCACTTAAACGTGGTATTGATAAATTAAAAGTGTAAAACTTTTCTCCATAAATTTCATGGCTAAATTTTTTGTCGCCTGTAACCTTTCCTACTAATGTTAAGTAGTTGTTTTCTAAATAATTTGTATCCAATTTTATTTCCTCCCTATCTTTTTTATTTATCAATTGTAATTTATCATTTTGCTTTCTCTTTTAAAATTTTCTACATTTTTTATTATACTACATTTTTTTGGTTTTGTCTACATAAAAAGTTAATTTTTTCTATTTTTTTGATTTTCTTTGCCCTTTTTAAGCATATTTTTAACCTTTTTTATAAATTATGCAATTCATTTATTATGAAAACCACCAATTTGTTGTATATTTTTTCTCCATTTTCTCCTTTGGCTTCTATTTCCTTTTCTTGTGCTTCTATTATCTTGTTACTAAACTTCTTTATGTTTCTTTGTAAACATATTATAATTTTATCTTCTTTTATACTTGATATTGTTATTGTTGCTTTTGAATTGAAACCAAATGTTATCAATTTTATAGGTTTTTCTGTTTCTATATTTCCTAGTTCTTTTATATCTGCATTTATTATTAAGTATTCTACATTTGATATTAGCTTTCTCATATATTCGTATTCTTCTTCTGGCAATTTTATTCCTTTTAATAATATTATTTCATCAAATTTAATATTTTGTAGGTTCTTTATACTCTTTTCATTTATTTCTATTATTTCATGGTCTTGTATTGATATTGACTTTTTTATTGATTGAATATCTTTTTTATTACCTACTATTCCTATTAATTGCATTTCCATCTCCTCTAAATCTCTTTAGATTTTTTCTTGTACTACCATTATTTCCTTTTTCCTACTTTTTATTCTTAATTAATTGGTTATATGGAATAATCTTAATGTAATTTTAAATAAGAATCTTAACTATTTGGAACTGGAATTTGTGTTCCATTATTATTTATTGTAAAGTTTTCTTTATAAATAAGGTCTGATACTGTTGTTATTTCATATGACTTTTCTTTTATATTTTTTATTAACTTCTCTAAACTATCTGCTGTATGGTCTGTTCCATTATGACTTAAAATTATTGCTCCTGGCTCTATTTTGTTTTTTATTCTATTCCACATTTCATCTCCTGTTAATCCTTTATAATCTAATGTATCTACATTCCATTGAATTGTGTAAAACCCATTTTCTTTTGCTACATCTATTACTGTGTTATTATATTCACCATATGGCGCTCTATATAAATCAATTTTTTGCTTTGTTATATTTTCTATTTTACTTGCTCCTAATTTGATTTCTTCTAAATTCTTTTCTTTACTTAGTTTTGCTACATGTGGATGTGTATTACTGTGTGTACCTATTTCATGACCTGCTTCATTTATCTTTTTTACTGCTTCTGGATATTTATCTGCCCAATTTCCTACTATGAAAAATGTTATTTTTACTTTTTCTTTTTCTAATGTTTCTAATATCGAGTCTATATCATCTGCATTCCATGCACAATTCATTGTAAATGCAACCTTCTTTTCCTTTGTCTCTACATTGTATATTGGTATGCTTTTTTCTGTTCCTGAAGTTGGTATTGTCTTTATACTATCTAGACTAGCTATTCCTACTAAAACTGCTACAGTTAATATTGATACTAAATATGTTTGTATTTTTTCTTTACTAAATATTAAGAACATTTCTCCCCTCCTATTGTTTTGATATTTAAATATATATGTTATAACATGTAATTTATTACTTCGAATTTTATACATAAACATCTATAATTTCATATGCACATTTAATCTTTTATTATAAACTTTATTTTTTGTATATTTGTACTCTATTTGAGTACACTATACTTACCAATTTTATTGATATACTTTATCGAAATTGAGTATATGAGGTGATTTTATGTATCTTTCTGATGCTGTGAGGCGTAGGATTAAATTTTATTTAGAGAAAAATGACATGACTTTGTGGGCTTTATTTAAAGCATCTGGCGTTCCAATATCTACGCTTGCTGCTTTTATGAATAAAAGAACTGAATTGATAAAGCTTGATACTTTACTTCATATTTGTGAAGGATTTGGTATCACTTTAACAGAATTTTTTGAAGACGATATCTTTAAAGATGTTGAGCAAGATTAAAAATTTATTTAAAAATAGTTCCAATATGGGACTGTTTTTTTGTATTTTTATCTGTAATATTTTTGTAATATAAATGTCATGTAATTGTAATACACTTTTACGACAAAATATTGTATAATATATTTGACGAATTATTATATAAAAAGACAAAAAATGGAGGATACAATGAGCATCGAATCTGATTTACGAAAAGATGGAATTAAAGTAATTAATATACTTGATACGATGTCTGTAAACCAAATCTCTCATAATATTGCAGCAAAGCTTTGTGAAACATTTCCTGAACTTTGCTTTAATGAGAAAGATTTATATGCAAAACTTTCTAAATTAAATATGTATAGAGCTACAATGCCTGATGGTATGGCTGAAGCTAACTATTTTTACAAAAATTCTTCTATTTATTTTAATGCAAAAATAGAAAATGAAGATTTAGAAGAGTTTGCAATTCACGAGTGTATACATTATATTCAAGAAGTTAAAGATAAAAAAAATAATCTTGTACGAATGGGATTATGCAACTTTGATAATTTAAAAATCACTGGTATGGGTTTAAATGAGGCTGCTGTTCAGTATTTAACATCTAAGATGATTGGTATTGAAAGAGACTATGTTAAATATTTTGGAATCTCTTTTAAGACAATAAGTCCTTCATACTATCCTTTGGAATGTAACATTATTGAGCAAATGGCTTACATAACTGGTGAATTAGTATTATTTGACAGTACTTTTACAAGTAATGATAACTTTAAAAATGCTTTTATTGAGTTTACTTCTGAAAAGGTTTACAATGATATTCAATATTATATTGATAAAATACTTGAGCTTGAAGAAAATGTTATAAAATTGGGTAATAAATTTTCTGCTTATGATGAAAGAACAAAAAAAGTCGATAAAATAGTGGCAAAAACTGACAATTGCAAATTAAAAATTGCTGACTATTTCATTAAGGCACAAAATTTAATTATCAAAAATTACTTCAATAAAGCTTTTAATAAAATAACTAATTTAGAAGAACTTGATAATTTTAGAAGACAATTAGAGCATTATGGAGAGTTAATTGGTCGTACTGATGATTATACTTTCTTTGATGATTTTTATACTGAAATGATGTCTGCACTAGAACACAAATGTAACGTTCTTGAAAATGGTGGCATCGAAACTGCTCTTGATGACATTAAAAAACCAAATGTAATTCTTTCTTGGATAAGAGCATTAAAGAACTTCGTAACAGGAGAAAAAATACATAATTAACAAATGATTTTTAGTACTCAAATGACAATTTTACAAAAGCATTTTATATACAAAAGATAATTTTACTAAAGATTATTTTACAAATGACAAATGTACAAATGATAAATTTAAAATTTACAAATGACAACTATACAAAAGATAATTTTACAAATGACAACTTTATATTAGATTTTACAAAAGATAATTTTACATATTAAGATTTACAAATGATAAATTAAAGAATTTACAGATGATTTTTTGCAA
Organism: Clostridia bacterium; assembly: GCA_022790575.1. Lineage (GTDB taxonomy): Bacteria > Bacillota > Clostridia > TANB77 > CAG-508 > CAG-269. The sequence goes on from JAAVXM010000033.1 coordinate 8,043, forward strand.
GTTATAAATTACTAAAGAAAATTCCTAAAAGAATATAAAAACCAATCTATTAAATTAGATTGGTTCTTTTTTTAAATATTTTATAATTGCTTCTGCCGCATCTCTCCCAGATTTAGCTGCCCATGCGACTGTACCTTTTGCACCTGCAATATCTCCTCCTGCAAATATTTTAGGATTTGATGTTCTATTATTTTCATCTATTTTTATATAACCCCATTTATCTATCTCTATGTTCAAATTTTTAACCATATTTTCTGGTTTTGAACCAAGTGCCATAATCACATAATCTATTTCTAATATGTAATTACTATCTGCTATATTTATTGGAACTTTTCTAGTTTCTCCTTCTTTTTCAACTAGTTCTGTTTTTATTAATTCTATTTTTTCAACTTGTTGTTCTCCTATTATTTTAACAATATTATTTTTAAATAAAAATTCTATGTCCTCATTTTTTGCTTCTTCAACTTCTTTTGGTTCTGCTGGCATTTGTTCTTCTTCTCTTCTATATATTACTTTTACTTCTTTTGCTCCTAATCTTTTTATTGTCCTCGCACAATCCATTGCAACATTTCCGCCACCAATTATTGCAACTGTTTTGTTTTTATAATCTGGATGTTTATTATTCTCTAATAATTGATTTCCACCATATACACCTTTTAGTTCTTCTCCTTCTACTCCCATTTTTGTTGTTATATTTGCTCCAAATGCTAAAAATATTGCATCATATTCTTCTTCTAGTTCTTTTAATTCCAAGTTTTTTCCAAGTTCCATATTATATTGGACTTGTAATCCTAAATCAATTACTTTTTGTATTGTATTTTTTACTATATCTTTTGGCAATCTAAATTCTGGTATTCCATGTACTAGTAGTCCTCCAAGGTAATTATATTTTTCATATAATGTAACAGAATATCCATTTTTTAATAAAAAAGCACCTGCTGTTATTCCTGCTGGGCCTCCTCCAATTATTGCTATTTTTTTATTTGAATTTTCTGTATTTCTTTCTCCAATTTTATAGTTTTCTTTTATTGCTATGTCTCCTACATATGCCTCTAACTCACCTATGCTTACAGGATTTGACTTAATCCCTCTTACACATGAACCTTCACATTGTTTTGTGTGTGGACATATCCTTCCACATACAGATTGTAATACTGTTGTTTCTGATAATATTTCATATGCTTTTTTATAATCTTCTTCTTTTACTGCCTTTATAAAGCTTGGTATATTATTTCCTAATGGACAACCCTTGTTAGAGCATGGCTTTATTGGACAGTTTAAGCAATAATTAGCTTTTTCTTTCATTTTGATATCTCCTTTAATATATTATTTTTCTACCACTGTTCTATATTATTGACTTCCATCTGTTTTCTCTTTTCTAGCACCATTTTTAAATCTTTTATAAAATCTATTTTCTTTGTGTCATCTCTTAAGAGAGCTGCAGGATGCCAAGTTGGCATGTATAATATTCCTTTTTTCTCTATCCATTTTCCTCTACTTGCTGTTATTCCATATTCCTTTCCCAATATATTTTTAAGTGCAACACTGCCAAGCAATACTATAATCTTTGGTTTTACAAGTACAACTTGATTTCTTAAATAGTTTAAACATGCGACTGCTTCATCTTCTTCTGGATTTCTATTTGAAGGTGGTCTACATTTTACTATATTTGCAATATATATGTCTTCTCTTTTTAACCCTATTGCTTCAAATGCCATGTTCATTAGTTTCCCTGCTTTCCCTACAAATGGCTCTCCTTGCATATCTTCGTCTGCTCCTGGACCTTCTCCTATAAACATTATGTCTGTCTCTTTATTGCCAACTCCAAATACTACATTATTTCTTGTTTGACACAATCTACATTTTTTACATTGTTTTACTACTTCTTCTAATTGCTCCCATTCTTCATACATGTTATTCACATCCTATATTTCAAATATTTTAATCGCATTTTGATATGTGATTTTTGATACTTCTTCAATTGTTATATTTTTAAATTCTGCTATTTTTCCTGCCACAAATTTTACATTTCTTGAATCATTTCTTTTCCCTCTATTGGGTTCAGGAGATAGATATGGACTATCTGTTTCTATTAGCATTTTTTCTATTGGAACTTTTTTTACTATTTCCTCTGCATTTTTTGAATTCTTAAATGTTATTGGACCAGCAAATGATATATAATATCCTAAGTCTAATGCCTGTCTAATCATTTCTTGATTTAATTGGCAACAATGGAATATTCCTTTTTTTATTACATTGTTTTCTTTTAATATTTGTATTGTGTCTATTGATGCATCTCTTGAGTGAATTACTATTGGTAAACTTATCTCATTTGCTAATTCTATTTGTTTTATAAATGCTTGTTTTTGCATTTCTCTATTTTCTTTATTCCAATAATAGTCTAATCCTATTTCCCCAACTGCTACTATCTTTTTTTCTTTATGGCTTTTAATTATTTCTTTAATTTTCTCTATACTTTTCCACAGTTCTTGCTCAGTTTGTGGAATATCATTTGGAGAAATCCCACAAATTGAATATATAAATTCATATTTTTTCGCAATTTCTAATGCTTTGATTGAAGATTCTACATTATATCCTGCACATATAAATTTCGTTATCCCTTCTTTATATGTGTCTTGTATTATTTCTTCTCTATCTTCATCGAATTTCTCATCATTATAATGTGAATGTGAATCAAAAAATTCCATTTCATTCCTCCTGATATTTAGTATATTTTACCAAGTACAAATTACATTTGCAACTGCATATTCTTTACAATGTGAAATACTTATATCTATATTTTTTATTTTTATTATTTGTTCATTATTAATACTTACATATGGTTTATTATTTTTATCATTTAATATTTCTATATCTTTCCATGTAATTTCATACTTATTTTTTAGTTTTGTTGATATTGCTTTAAACACCGCTTCTTTTGCTGCAAATCTTGCTGCATAATGTTGATATTTTTGAATATTCTTACTTTCACAATATTCAATCTCTTTGTTTGTAAAAACCTTCTCACAAAATTTCCCTTCTGTTTTTTCTATGCTTTCTTTTATTCTACTTATTTCAATTATATCTGTTCCTATACTTATGTCCATAAACTACTTCCTTTTCTACTATCATAAAAGGTGGACTTTATCCACCTATTTTTTATTCTAATAATGACATTATAACATATGCATTTATACACAATGTTAACGCTAATAATGCTATTATTGCTGCATTTACTCTTGAATTTCTCTCTATATTTAATTCCTTATATAAAATATCATATTTATTTTTTGTGTCATCAAATATTGTATATAATTCTAATACATCTTTTAAATACTGATAATATAATGCTCCTGTATCTTCTTGTGTAACTTCATTTATCCACAAGTTCTGAGTAAATTTTATAAATTCTTTTCTTGTCTTTTTTATCTTCTTTTCTTGTCTAAATTCTAAATTAATCTTTTTTAAATATATTTTCATATACATAGCTAATATATATGTGTATAAATATTGATCCTGAAATTCTTGTGGAAATACTGTATAATTATTTATATCACAGCTAGAACAAAATAGTGTTACACCTTGCTTTGTTACTCCTAACTTAGCATATTTCCATTTTGATATTATTTTCATATCTTCTCTAGAATAATTTATACTATTATCACTTGATAATATATTTAGGTATTTCATATAATTTTCTTTAATTTTTTCAAATTCATTGTTGCTATTCCAACCTTCTTGGTCAATACATGTATAAGAATATGTTAGAAATCTTTCTGTATTTATGTCTAGCTTCATTGCTTCTATATTGCTTCCTGTTAGATTTCTTATAAATTCTTTAAAGTATTTTACATCACTGAAGTAGTCTGTTTGCACTCTTATATTATCATAGTTTTTCATATTACTGTATTCTTGATTTATGTCTCTAAATTTGTAATTAAAATTTAGAACATCTGTAAATTGATTACTTCCTGAAATATTTGTTTTTATACATAAAAAACATATTCCTGTATTAAAACAAATTATTTCTATCTTTGGAATTTTAAAGTATATTCCATCCCTTTCAGCTGTTATTCCTTGAATATCTTGTTCCATTGTATATTCAAATATTGTACACCCATTTTTGGCTAATATAGCTGCTTTTGTGTCTAGTGGAAGTTCATCTAGTTTTAATAATCTAGTCTTGCTTAAATTAAAGCTATTAAACATATAATCTCTTACCCTATGTGAAAAGTAAGAATATATATCTAAGTCTTTATCTTTTCTAAATATCCTTAATTTACAGTTTTTATCTTTTAATAATCTTAATAAATATTTTGAATATTTTGCTTCCTTAATTACATAAGGATATATGAAGTATGTATACTGATATTTTGTCTTTAGTTCCATTTATTATAACATTCCTTTCGTTTATTATTTTGTACAATAATAGTTCATGTTCAAATCTTGTCCTAAGTGCCATTTACCTATAAAATCTATCTTTAAACTACTTTCTAAATTATATTTTGGTTCTATAACTTCTAGTCCTTCACTGTTTATTGAACCCCATAATCCATCTTTTTTTACTGCTGCATATCCATATTCATTTTGCTCTGTAGCATCATCATATATATAGTCTACTATAACTTCTCCTTTTTTATTTGTGTAGCCATATTTTCCTTCTTTTTTACTTAAATATAATGTATTATCTTTTAATATTTCTGTGTTTGGCTTTTCCTCACATTTGAAATTATAGTATTTGTATTCATCTTCTACTCTCATTTTTATATAGTCTTTTTGAGTATTTAATTCTGATAATATTCCTGTTAATGCTACATTAAATTGTGAATCTATTATTGATGTTTTATAGTCTTCTCCTTCTGCTATGTATATATTTGCTCTTTCATTATATGTTATTCCTTTATATTCAAATGGTATTTTTTCATTTTGCTCTGTATCTATAATTCCATATTTGTCATTTTGCTTTGCAATATATGTGCCTTCTCTTTCTTCTTTTAAATATTGATATTTTGGCTCTATCGTTATTTCTCCAGATAAGTTCATTTCTCCATATTGCTCTCCTCTTGTAAATACTATTCCTCTTGAACTTTCTGATTTTACGTCATCAAATCCTTCACTTAATACTGTCTCACCTGAAGAGTTTACTATTTTTAACTTATTCTCTTCTTTTACTACATAATGATTTGCCATATATATTGGTTTTATTTCTTCATATTTGTTTTCTAATAATTGTTTTTTAGTTGTACTTACTGCTCCATATTTTCCTTCTTCTGTTACAACTATATATCCTTCTTTATATGTGTCCCCTAGTTGCATTATTTCTTTATAGATTACATCTATTAATATACTTCCTTTATCATTCACTAGCCCAACTTTGTTGTCTTTTTTTATTAATATACTGTTTTCGCATCCACTTAATGCTGTTATTTCTTCATATTCACATGGTAATAACTCTACTCCTGTTAAGTCTATTAGTCCATATTTACCATTTTGCTTTACTTTTAATATATTTTGCTCATACCATATGTTGTTATTTTTGTCTATATTGTCTATTGCTTCTACTTGTTCATATTTTGTGAATATTGCTTCATTTTTACTATTTATTGCCTTTGTTTTGTATTCTCCTGTTTCTTCATTTATGTCAAATGTACATATAAATACGTCTTTTGTTTTATTTGGTATTACTATCATTTCTCTATATGATGGAGTAATTATTTCTTCTCCTTTTTGGTTTATTACTCCCCATTTATCTGCTGAATATATTACAAAGTATTCATATTCTTTGTTTTGCTCTTTTCTTTGTTTTATTACATTTCCTATTATAAAGATGAACATGATTATTACTACTATTGCTAATATTACTGCTACTACTTTTTGATAGTTTAGTTGTCCTTCTGGTTCAAATCTTCTTCCTCTGCTCATATTATAGTTTCATTCCTTCCATTTAACATCCTTTTACGCATATAATATATCACAATTTGCTTAATTTTACAAGTAATTTAAAAAAAATAAACAATGATAACCATCGTTTATTTTTTTATTAGTTTACAAGAAATTATACTCATATCATCTTTTGCTATTCCATAATTATTGTCAATTGCTTCATTTAGTATGATATCTGCTATTTTTTGGCAATCTGTAGCTTCTATATCTTCTAAAATATATTTTACCCATAATTCTTTGTTTTTGTATTCAATATTTGAATCTATTATTCCATCACTACACATAATTAGAATGTCTTGGTCTTTTATGTCTGCATCATAAGTTGTTAAGTTTATTTCTTTTAATATTCCTGCTGGCAAACTAAGTGATTTTACTATCTGCACTTTTTTCTTGTTTTTTATATATGTTGGGCATGCTCCATTTTTTATGAATTCAATTTTTCCATTATATAAATCTATTATTGCTATATCTAATGTTGCAAATATTTCTTCACTTGTATTCATTATTGTTGTATTTATTAAATCTATTGATGTATTTTTGTCAAACCCAGACATTAATAGTCTCTCTAGCATTTTTATTGCAATTTGACTACTTTTTCTTGCTTCTGGTCCTGACCCCATTCCATCACTTAATGCTAATATATATTTTCCATCATTTAGTCTTCTTTGTAGCAGTGTATCTCCTGATACTGAACTATCATTTTTAGTTTTTGCAGTTTGTCCAATTTGCAGTATAAATTTATCTTCTGACATATAGCAAAATATTCTCTTACCTTGCCTACTTAATTTTTTAGTTTTAGCTTCATTTGTCATTAATTGTTCTTTTAATGTTTTTTCTAAAACTTTCTGTATCTGCTCTGCATCAGCGTTTTTACTTGTTTTACTGTCCTCTTTCAAATATACATCTATAAAATATCTATTATCAATTTTACTTATTTCTATTGTATCTACTAATATTTCTTTTATTTCTAATGCTGATATTATCTTTTTTTCTGATTTTACAAATTCATTATTTTTTTCTATTCCTTCTTCTATCTTTACTGCTATATTTGATATTGCCTTTGATACTCCATCTAACTGTGCTTGTATGTTTTTCTTGCTGTCTTTCACTTTTTCTTCCCATATAAAGTTTGATTTGCTTGCTTTATATGCATAATTTACTGCTCTAATAATTTGTTCAACATCCTCATTTATTGATTTTGCAATTTTCTCATCATCATATTGTACTATGTAATTATTATTATTTGCAAATGCCTTTAATAATTCTTCTTTGCCTATTTCTTGTTTTTCTAAAAGATTGTCAAACAGTTCATCTACTATTGGATTTTCTGACTTTGTCATATCTTCATATAACATATTTTCTTCTAATCCATCTAAATTATTTAATAATTCACCTATAAATGCTTGTCTATTTTTTAAATATATTTCACTATCTGTCTTGTTTGTCCCTACATTTTCTTGATATGTGTCTGCCATGTCTTTTATTGTTTCTGATACCATATTTAATTGATTTATTGCTTCTTTGCTTTGCCCTAGCCTTTTGCCACTTACCTCTGGTAACATTACATCACTTTTTATTAATTCTTCAACATCGATTCCTACCCACTTTGGAACTACAAGTAGTCCCAATGATGCTATTAGTGCTTCTTTTATTATTACTAGATTTATTGGATTTCCTTTTGATATATATATTAGTATTCCATTACCTAGCAAAAATCCTACTATTACACCAATTTTTCCAAATTTATTTAATACTCCTGCTATCATTCCTGATATTGCATATGTTGCTACTATTATTGGTTCGTTTTGTGCTATTATTCCTAGTGTAACACCAATTGTAACACCTGACGTTGTTCCTATCAATATTCCATTTTTCCATCCCAATATTAATACTAAAAATATGCTTAATATATTCCTTATTGATAATCCTAGTATTGATGCTTCTCCAAATGCAGATACTGCTACTGATAGCATTAAACTTGCACCTATTACTTCTTCTATTGAAAACGCTCTCTTTTCAGTTATCTCTTGTATTACATTTATTGAATTAACAAATATTTTGTAAAATACCACTGAAAATATTGCTAGTGTTATATGTAAAATCATGTCCCCTACAGTAAACTGTGTTAATATTAACTTTGCTAACATCACTAATATTATACTTGCAAATATGTGACCTGATATCTGTATTTGCTCATTTTTATATTCATCATTCTCTTTTGGAGGTTTTATACATATTAGTATTAATAGCATTAGTGTTATTAGTATATAATTTAATGCTCCAACTGCTCCTACCCCTATGATATTTCCTATAAGTCCTACTATTAGTATACCTATTACTGGTATTCCTCCTGATAGACATGCTCCTATCATTGCAATACTAAATGGTGAGACTTCTTGTCCCATTCCTACTGTCGATATCATTAATGCTATTATATATGTTATTATACTTTTTATATTTATTAGGTTTTTTAGTATTTCTTTTTTTGCATTATTGCTTGACATCCTTACCACCTCATACTTTTTCATAATATAGTATCATTTTAATATTTTTCTTTTGTACTTTTTGTCTTTTTTGGTACTTTACTACAAAAAAGTTTTTTACCTTTTGTGATATTTTTTTTCTTTTTCTTTTATTTTTTTTCATTTTATTCTTTCAAATTTATATTTGTTTGTTGAAAAAGGTTCTATTTTTCTTTATATTTGTTGTTTATATTTTTACATTCTTTTAATTAACTACTTTATTTTATCCTATATGTTGAAAAATATCAAGGTTTTCTTTCTATTTTTACTTTTCTTCATTAAATTAAATGGAAGTAATTGTAATTTATCATCCTTATATATGTTTACAATAATAGGTAAATATGTTATAATATAATTAATTAGTTGTATATGCTATGACTAAGCACAATCAAAACTACAAAGAAATGGAGAGTTCTCAAATGACGAATCTACTAACACAACAATCCTCTAATCTTCAAAGAAAATTAGAGAAGAGCCGTCAATTGTGCATTGGTCTGCCTGAAGGAGTTTACCCTTTGGCGGAACATCTTGCAAAGGTAATGTCCGTGACTACGGTTCCCCCAGAAGAGTTGTCACTCTACTTCATTTGCTCGCTGTACGATTTGAGCAGTAACAACAATGGCTTTCCTCATGTTAGCCCTGAGGACTTTGCAAAATTTACAGCAAACAAGAAGATCATCTTACGTGACTTCCATGACTTCCATATGCTCATTAAAGTGATTATGGATGATGTCTTCTATGCAAAGTTCTGCTTAGCATCTGATGTCTCTATGTCATATACAGACTCCAAGTCTCCTTTGACTGCAAAGCCTAAGTGGAAGGATTGGAAAATTGTAAAGTTCTTGGATTCCATCTTTGAATTTTGACAATCACCTTTCAGGTACCTAATAGCCCGAAAAAAGGTAAAATTACCATTTTCGGCCTACACTTCTGTTGAAGTGCAAACCCCTCAATTTGTGAAAACAAATTGAGGGGTTTCTAATCATTTTACATTGCAAAAATACATTTTATGTTTAAGACTCAAAGCATTTTTATTTATCTACTTTTTATTTAGAAATTTAAATTCTACATATAGTTTATCAGCAATTGATTGTACAACATTTTTTAACAAATATTGTTCCTCTGTCATTTTTTCTATGTGTGGGAATTCCTTTCTTATAAATACATTTTTTATTGATACTTCTAAATTTGCACAAAATCTATTATATGCTTTACTTATTTCAAATGACTGTATTGTTAAAGATATTAGTTTTCCAATATCACTTATACTATATACTTGTTTTAATATGCATATTACTATCAAATATGCTATATGTGACCTGCTATATTTCTTTTTTGCTGGTGCTGGCATTATTCCCTGTTTTACATAGTTATTTATCATTGTTTTTGTTATTATCTTGTCCTCTTTATTCACACTATATTGACCTAAATATTTTTCTAAATAATTAACTACTTGGTCTAAATATAAGTCAATTTCTGGTAATTCATTCCATCTTGGTATATGAATTTTAAAATTAAATTCTTCATTTTCTTGCATCTTTCCACTTCCTTTTATTATTTCTATTGAATCTTTCTTTTTTGCATTCTATATGATATTTTTGCTACAAAATTACTTGGTGCAATCTTCGCTCCAATTTTTGCAAGTTTTATTTTTAATCCTGGCACAATATAAAATTTTCCTTTTAGAAATTTATTAACTGCATATCTCGCAACAAACTCACTACTTTGACCTTTAATTGCAAACTGTACATCAGCTACTTTATTAAAATTTGTATTAACTGGTCCTGGGCATAAAATACTTATCTGCACTTTTGACTTATCTTTTTTGAGTTCTTCTCTTATTGCTTCTGATAGTCTTACTATATATGATTTTGTTGAATAATATGTCGCCATAAGTGGACCTGGCATAAATCCTGCAATTGATGCAACATTTAAAATCCTGCCTTTATTTTCATTTTTCATTTTTTGAAGATATAGCTTTGTTAAAATATGATATGCCATAATATTAGTGTTAATCATTAAAATTTCTTTTTCAAGACTCGTCTTTGAAAAATCTCCACAATCACCAAATCCTGCATTATTTATAAGTATATCTATATCTTTATTTTCTTCATATAATTTTTTGCAGTTATCTATGTTTGATAAATCCATACATATAATTTTTACATTTGTGTTTAATTCTTGTTTGACTTCTTCTAGCTTTTTTGCATCTCTTGCTACAATAATTAATTCATATTTTCTTTTACTTAGTTCTATTGCTATGTCTCTACCTATTCCAGAAGAAGCTCCTGTAATTAGCGCCTTCATATTTAATCACATTCCTTTCTCAAGGCACAAGTTGGCTAGAAAAACAAGTTTTAAATTTATGAGGTGTACTGATTGTACATTGATTAAATTTAAAATGAAGTTTGACGACACCAAAGTTGTAATTATTTTTCAACCTTTTCTACCTTTTTATATTCTTTTTATAACTTTGTGATTTTTTCCACTTCATGACGATACGATTTTATTTTAAACTCTGATTTTTTATCAAATTTTATTATTATCATTTTGGTAAAGTCCTCTTTATTGGTTTTATTCTTTTCATTTATTTCCATACTTGCTTTATATTTTCTTAGTGTCTCAAATGTATTGATAAAACCCATTCCTGTTCCACCTTCATCTTTATGTGTTGTGCTTGGCTTTTTACCAAGGTTATATAGTATTTCTTTTTCAAATTCTATTCCTGAATCATATATGAATATACTATAAATATTGTTATATACTCCTATTTTTGTAAGAATACTTTTGTTTATATTATCTGAATGTTTTATTGCTATTATTGCATTTTTTATATTGTCTGCCAATAGTGTCTCCAGGTCTTCTTTATTTATTACATCATTTACCATTTTATGTATATTGCCTCTAATTTGTATGCTGAATTCTATCTCATTTTTGTCACATTCTGATTGCATATATTTTAATATGTCGTCTACTTCTGCTACTCCTGTTTTGATTATTTCTGTTCCTATCATGTTTTTATTAAATTCTTTTGATAGTCTTTCTACTCTTTCTTTTATGTTATTTTCTTCTGCGATTTCACTTTTTAATATTAGTTCATTTAATTTGTATTCTAATGATTTCTGCCTGTGTGCTAATGTGTGGCTTCTTTTACTTATACTTAAATTTTCTTTTTCTAGTTCTTTTATTTCTTCCTTTTTTTCTTCTAATTCTTTTTTTGTTTCTTTTAAGTCTTGTATTAGTAGTTTCTGCTTGTAATATATTTTTAGTGATTTTTGAATTGTTACAAACATTATTATTGCAAATACTATTAGAGCAATCATTAATTCTTTAATAAATTTTGCTTCTGAATTGGCTATTAATATAGCAGAAAATAATATTATTGCACTAATATTTAGTATTAATAAATCTACATAATCATTCTTTATATTCTCTTTCAAAAATGAAATTCCATATTTAAACTTTTTGATTTTTAGTATACATCTTAATAAAAATATATCAATTATTATAATAATCCCAAAACTAATATAATCATTTTCTATATTTAACATTGCAATAGGGAAAAAACTTAATATTACTGCTGCCATATATAATATATAATTAATGCTCAATGATATAAAAGTAATTAGTATAGTACTACCTATATTTTTGATAGTATTCATATAGTTCACTATTATTAATAATGTTATAGAAAAAATCATATAGCTAAATATACCAAAATATATTTTAATTATACATGCAAAAATAGAACCAACTATGATTCCAATATAGCTTTTGGCAGCATTATAAATATTATTTTCTTTAGTATTTACTATTTTCATATATAAATGATATGTACAAATACCAATAAAACAAAACTTTAATATTTCAATAATCACTTTTATATCTTCTAGACTTATTGATATTGCTATTTCTGTCAAAAAACCCCCTCCTATTTTAATATTATACAAAAATAAAAAAAAATAATCAATATAAATAACTTATATTGATTATTTCCGCTTAAATTACATTATCTTAGCCATTTTTTTAGCCATAATGCTAAAGCATCTGCCCAACTCATATATACCACCACCTTTTTTGTCAAAATTTGTCAAATTGTGTCTTTTATAATTTAAAAATACCATTTATTTATGTAAAATAAATGGTATAAGATGATGAGAATTTATGGTAAAACGTAAAGAAATCTAGTAATATTCTACTAGATTTCTTGTTTAACTTTTTCGACATAATAGTATATAAACTCCATTGGTGTAGGCAATCCTGTTTCATAATTTATTCTTGCATCATAATGTACTGACAATTCTTCAAATGGAGATACCCTCCATGCATGTATTATTGCATTCTGTATTCCATTTGTGATTGTACTACCTGACTTTTTGTGTATTTTTGTTAAATGATGAATAACATTAACTTCACTATTTTCATTTTCTATCAAATATAATATTGCATCATGTATGTATTGTCTCCCTTTCAGTTTCTGAATAATACCAATTAAATCCAATTCTTTATATATACATTTTGATATTCTATCTCTTTCTTCTATTTCCTCTTTTTCCTTTGAAATTGTTTCCCTTTTATAATCATCTTTTCTCAAATTTATAAAACTATTTAAGACATAGTCACATGAATATTTAGGATGATTTTTATATAATATTAAATCTACCCCATTTCTATGTAATACTTCATAAGTCCTTTTTGAATTTATATGAGTTGTAACTATTACAATTGGTTCATAATCAATTTCTAAAGTTTTTAATTTTGATAAAAATTGAATGGAGTCTGTATTACCTCTTGCGCTATTATTTAACTCTATATCTAAAATTATTCCTTCTGGTCTCTTCATTTTTACTTCTTTCAATCCCTCTATATCTGAGTCTGTTGCTGCAACTATTTCTACATCCTTTCTGCTTTTACTACATTCTATAATTTTGTTTCTTTCTTTAATATCATCTTCTATTATTAATATTGTTATAGCTTCAGATTTCATACTATTTCACCTTCCTTTTTACCATCAATAATATACCATATTTTTATGCAAATTACTATTCAACTATGTTTTCTAGGCTATTTGTATACTATTATTATACGCTAATTTTTTATTAAAACTAGTTAAAGGGATTGTAGTATTTATTTTTTTGCTTTTTTATTGTGGATATTTCTATTTTATATTCTTTTTCCATTCTTCTTCGTTAAAACCAACATTTACTCCTCTATCTGATATTAATATTGGTCTTTTTATAAGCATTCCATCACTTGCTAATAATTCTATTTTTTCTTTGTCACTCATGTTTTCTAATTTATCTTTTAATTTTAATTCTCTATATTTTAGTCCACTCGTATTAAACCACTTTTTTATATCTTTTTTACTTCTTTTTATCCATTCTTCTAATTCCTGAACTGTTGGCGTTTCTATAACAATGTTTCTGTCTTGACTTTCAATTCCATTCTCTTCTAACCATTTCTTTGCTTTCCTACATGTTGAACATTTAGGATATTCTATAAATAAATTTTTCATTTTATTTCCTCCTATATTTTAATTTGTTTTTATTTTTTGATTCTTTACTATTTTCCAGATACCTCTTCTTAAATTGCCCAATTGTTGTTTTTATATCATATTTTATACTCATATTCAACAATTTGAATTAGAAATTATATTTATTTTTGGACTCAATTAAAAAAAGACAAATATTCCTTATTTTGCCTTCAAAAGTGTAACTTATTGTCTGTAGTTTTTTTAAGTTTTTTTGTATACAATAAGTTACGAGGTGAAAAGAGTGGAAATTTGTAACTTGTTTGGTAAAAAAGTCAAACAATATAGATTGAATTCAAATCTTTCTCAAGAAAAACTAGCTGAATTAACGGGATTACATAGAACTTATATTAGTGATATAGAAAGAGGTTTAAGAAGTATATCTCTTTGTAATATTGAAAAAATCGCAAAAGCTTTAAATGTTGAAATATATAAGTTATTTATTTTTGAGGAGGTCAAATAGTAAATGGAGGAAATTTTATATAGAATATATGGTGATAATATAGTTGAATGTGAAAGAATGTTAAATATTATTCAACAAGGTTTTAATGAAAAAATTTTAAAAAAGGAAATTATTTCAAATGCATGTATGAGAGCTAGTATTATCTCTAATAATATAAAATATATATTTGATTGTATACCTGGATTTTGTAGATGGAATACTAATATTATGGATGTATTTTATAATAATGGTGGTATTCTTAGCGAAACTCCAGATATTATTATGACTAAATCAAATCAAAATAAAGAAGAAGTTCTATTAGCTATAGAGTTTTGTAGTGCTTTGCAAGCTGGAAATCAATCTTGGCAAAGAAGTGGAAGAGCTTATTCTACATCTTTAGCAAAAATTCCCTATTTATATATAATAGATTTTGTAAAATATGAATTAGATAGCAATAGAGTAAGAAAAGCTTTGAGATTTCCCAATGCAATTGTACCCTTTAGTTTTTTATCTCAAACTAATAAGACAAGTATTATGAATTTAGCTGTTTTTGTAAAAGCCGAGGAATTTCAACCATCTTTTTCTTTACAACTCAAAAACTTTGATGAGAAAATATTATCAAATAATATTTTACCTATTTATATAAAGAAAATCATAACAGGTGAAGACTCCACTTATGAAAAAAGCATATTGATTCACAATCTTAATCAAATGTTATTGTTTATAGCAGATAAAAATACATCTCCTAATTCCTTAACAAAAGAAGATTGGAAAAATGTTATTAACAAAAATTGTGATTTAATTGAATACACAAAAAAGAATATTTCGTTTAAGTGCAAAAAGAAAGTCGCACAAAAATCTATACATAGTAATGAAATGCTAAATTTTATTAATTTAGTCAATACATACTCTAAAGGAATCTCTTCTGGAGATTTACCTTTTGCACTAATAAGTTCTGATGTAAAAAATGAATTTTTAAAAGAAGTCTTTAAAATATATAATATTGATTATAATTCATCAATAATTGATTATTCAAATGATAAAGATTTAATTATATGTATGATGAAAGGATTTAAACCTGGAGGAGATGATAACCGACCTGACCGAGGTTTGTTATCGTTATTGAAAATGGCTACACCAAATCACATAGAAATCATGACTTTTCTATATGGTCCATTATTAAAATATTATATTGATATTCTAGAAAAAGATTTCATAGGGCTTGGAGAAAAAAATGGATTATGGAAATCTATCTTTTCATTAAGCAATTTTGTTTTATTAGATTCCAATATAATAGGAACAAATAAAAACTATTTTAAATATATACCTATAAAAAAAGAAATAAATTACATGACTTGCAATAATAATTACCAAATGTGTTCTTTAATTCCAAATAGATTTGGTGAGCATGATGTAGATTTTATTATTTACTACATATTTAAATATTTTATTCCAAATTCAAAAATATGTATGTGTAACCCTCCTGGTGGGGATTGGAGTGGTATTTCTATATTTGATTATAACAAGAATATGGAGTACCGATGGTTATCTCTTCCTAGAGAAAGTATGCAAACAGAGAAAAGACCAGATCATGTTATTGAATTAGCAAATATTACAAATAAGCTATGGATTGTATCTATTGAATCAAAAGAAAACTTTAGCAGCTTAGAAAATAATATAGGTAATAGATTAAATAATTATTTAAAATATTTCTTTAATTTTACGCCAAGCGTTGAAAGAAATATTGATACTCAAGATTGGAATATATCTAATAGTTCCATTGATGTAACAAAATTTAATTTTGTTTCTGTTGGTGTTGCATTAGGCTATCCAACAAACGAAGAAAAATATAATTGTGATTTAATAATATGTTTAAATTATATTGATGATTTTTGGAAAATAAAAATAAATGCATTTTCTGAAAGTGGAAATATTTTAAAACAATTAATAATTAATTCTTTAGAAGGAAATATAAACATAAAGGTAGAAAATTAAACTTCTACCTTTATATACTACCAACTTAAATATAATGATTCTTTTACTTTTTCACAATTTTTATCAATTACTTTTTTAAATGTTGAGTTTCCAGATTCAATAAAAATATGTCTTTTGTATAAATCTTTTGGGATTTCTACTGTATAATCCTTGGTTTCACTTTTTCCATCATAAGATAATGCATACTTAACTTTCTTCTCTTTTAATTCATATAAGAATTTTATAAATTCTTCATACTCTATTGTTCCATAATATCTTCCCTTTGTATTAAAATATGGTGGATCCAAATAAACAAAATCTCCCTCTTTGGCATCTTCACAAATTTTTCTATAATCTTCATTTATAAATTTTACATTTTGTATTTTTTTAGACCAATCGTTTACTATAGGTTCAAGTTTACTTGGATTAATTCCTTTTCTAGTATGATGAAACGAATTGTTAAATTCTCCATTCTTATTAAATCTTATCAATCCATTTACACAAGTTCTTGTTAAGAAGAATAGACTATATGGGTCTTTTTTATTATTGAATTGTTCTCTTACATTATAGTAATATTCATATCCCACATTTTGCAGTTCATTCCATTTATTTTTATAATCTTCAAACAATTCCTCAGGCTCTTCCTTTAAGCATTTCCAAAAACCAATTAGTGGAGTACAAATGTCTCCACAAACCGCTCTTTCGGGGTTAATTGCATATAACATTGAGCCTCCTCCCAAAAAAGGCTCATAATAAGTATTAAATTCTGGAACAAATTCCAATATCTTATTTGCTTGTGTTCTTTTACTTCCACTCCATTTTATTACTGGCTCAAACATTTTTATCTACCTCTCTGCAATTCAATCTTTTTAAAGAAATCTCATAATATTCTTTATCTATTTCAAAACCTATAAACTTTCTGTTTAATTCTTTTGCAGCTAAACATTCTGAGCCTGCTCCAGAAAAAGGTGATAGGCAAATATCTCCTTTTTTAGATGAGATATTTATAATTCTTTTTAATAATCTTAGTGGTTTCTGGGTTGGATGTTTACCATATTCCAATTCTCTTTTCTCTTTGTTATTTGGAATATCCCATACAGTCCTCATTTGCTTTCCATTGTTTTTTAACAAATCTTCCTCAAAATTGCCATTTTTTGAGAATTCATAATCAAAATAGTATTTTCTTTTTTTAGAATTCCCTTTATGACACCAAATTATATTTTCATGACTTGCTGTTAATCTTCTTCCTGATAAATTGGGAATAGAATTTCTTTTATACCATATTACTTCATTAATAATTTCAATTTCTAATAATTGACATACAATATTTATTATTCCTATATTATGATATGTCCCAAAAATCCACATAGACCCTGTATCTTTTAATATTCTCTTTGCCTCAGTCATCCATTCAATTGTAAAATTAATATAGTCTGAAAAAGACATGTTGTCCCAATTCTCCATAACCTTATTCCATTTTCCGCCCATTCCAATATCTTGTTGTAATTTTCCTACTTTAATACTATTTCCTTTTGATAAATTATATGGTGGGTCAGCAATTATTAAATCTACTGAATTATCACTTATTTTTTTCATTTCCTCTATACAGTCTTTATTAATTATTGAATTTATTATATTTTCCATTTTTACTTTTTCCTTTTTTAATATATATTATCATATTTTTCGTTTTTTTTCTATTCTTTAATCATTTTTCCTGATTTTGTTTATTCATTTTCTTTATTTTTGGCACGACTTCATGAATTTGATCACATAGTCTAATCTCTTTTATAATTTTTTGTAAAGCAGAAGTAACTTCAATTGTTTTTCAGTAACATTATCCTTTTCAATTTCATTATCTAATTTCTGTCTTTTATAATATAATTTATTTCTTGTATTTAATATCTTTTGCATTTCTTCCTGTTTCTTTTCTTTCACATTATCAGTATCATTTATACTTTCAATCTTATACTTACATAAAGATCTTATTATTTCCAAATATTAATTCATCTTTTTTGCTTCCGCTCTCATTTTATATTTTGCTGTTAAGCAATTGTATAATATCACAGGACGTTTTTCACAACACTAAAACTTTTTACAGTCTACTATGTGCATAACATGTAGTATTATGACCAATAAATAGTTGTGTTAATGACTCTGCCATTTACAAATCATTATATATAGTAGAACTGTAATAATGATTTAGGTTTCCCATAGTCTTTTATTGAAAATTAATTAAAAATATCAATCTTTTAAGAGAGTTACTTTCTCAACATTTACCCAGTTCGACATAAAAATGCTGGTTTCAAGCATTATCGTAAAGAAATCGAAGACAACAAAAAGTCACTGAACCCATTACAGCCCTAGTAACCTAAGTCTAGTTGCGGTGAAAGCCTCAAACCTACAGTCTTTGGGGTATGAGCATGTAAATGTTGATGTTGCTGAGTTTTGCTTAATTGTGTTTGGCATTGTTAAAGTAAGTTAATCGGTAATTTTTGTTTGGTTGTATTAATTGGTGGCAAAAAGTAGATGTTTTTGTGGTAAGTGTGACATGTAAACTATATATTTTCCCTACAACTTGTTTGTGAATTTCTAGTGTCTTGTATTAATTTTTCTAACAATTCCTGTTATATAATTCATAGCTTTTAATCTGTAATCTTAATTATATATTATATTTTAGTTTCTTTTTCCATTCCATGTTAAAGTGTTTTTTAGGAGGTGATTACTATTAGTTTATTTGATATTGTTAATTCTATTGATTTAGGTTTAGAAAAAAGTGAAGTCTTATAAAAATTCTTTTATTAATATATTTATAGATGAATTAAAAAAGCCTCTTGCTATATTGGACTCTATAGAAAAGTTGCCAAAACCTTCAAAAGACACTTTATTTACTTTAGATAGATATAAAGGTGATTATGCAATTTGTGAAAATAGCACCAATAGCAAAATGTATGATATCCCTACATTTAAAGTTCACCATCTATTAAAGAAGGAGAAATTATAGGATTATAAGATGGAGTATATAAATAGATTATGAAGAAAAACAAAAGCAAGCTGAAATTCCTCGTTAATTAACTAAACAATTACTAAGTTTCGTGATTTTTACTAATTTATCTGCTCTATTTAGATTTAAATCTTTTAATGTAGTTATTATATTTGTCATGCCATTGTTGGTTATCTATATTATTCCATCTATATCAGTTCTATAAATTTTACTTTCTAGTCTATTTATAACATTTTTATTTGTCATCTCCTCATATTTTACTCCTTCTTGAACAAATATTATAGAAATTTATGGTAGAATTTTATTTATAAAATTTTCTGTTGTACTTGTATCTGAGCCATGATGTCCTACTCTTAATACATCAACATCATTTAACATTCCTTTGCTGATTAACTTATTTTCAACTTCTCTTTGTGTGTCTCCCATAAACAAATATCTTTGGTTTGCATATGTAAGTTCAGCAACTATTGAAGTATTATTTGCTTTTGATAGTTCAGTATTATCAACATATAATATTTTAAATTCTATATTTTCACCCAGACTAAATCTACCTGTTTCTTTTAATGATTCGATCAATAAGCCTTTACTGTTTATTACCTTTTTTACTTTATTATAAAATTCAAAATCATCTTTTTCGTTGTATAGAATAAATATCTTTTTAATTGGGAAATCATTTATAATACCTGTCATTCCTTCAGTGTGATCTTCGTGTATATGAGTTCCTATCAAATAATCTATTTACTATATTCCTTTTGCATTAAAAATTTTAATATTTCTTTTCCATCAGATGTATTGCCTGCATCAATTAGTATAGTTTTCCTTTCATACATAACTAGCAAACTATCTGCTTCTTTAATTATTTTGAATACTCTTTCTTTTCCTATCTTTTTAGATGTAAAAAATCCTAGTCCTACTAAGTTATCTAAATATTTTTGAACTGTTTTATCTAATACTCCTAATTGCTTTTGTATATATGGTATTTTTGTGTAGGATTCAAAGAATAGTTCTTCTAAAAGTTCTTTAGATTAATTTGGGTTTTATCTCTTAATTCATGTTTCATAGATATTATTTCATCTCGTATTTTACTAATTATACTAATAGTTTCTTCTGTCATTTCTTCTATCCCTATTAAAATAAAAATAATCCATCCTTCAAGATTATTGGTATCCCTAGTTCCTTGAAATAACTCATAATACTCTAACTTATTTCTGATTATATATTTACTAAAATATAGTATTGGAGTATCTATTAAATCTTTAAGCACTAAATATGTATATTTATGATTCTTCTCGATCTTCCATTACCATCGTAAAATGGATGAATAGATTCAAATTGATAGTGAATCATTGCTAATTTAATTAATGACTCTACCATATCATCATCATTATTTATATAATCTTCTAAGTTTTTCATATATTCTAATATTTCTGCTTTTTCTTGTGGTAGAGTATATATAATTTCATCAATTGATGTATTTTTTATTACTGTACCTAATGTACTTCTAATTCCTGTTTGATTGTGTTCTAATTTTTCTTGTATTTTTTTATTAATACTCTGTTTTTCTTTTACGAGATTATATCCTTCCCATATAGCAGCTCTATAATTTGCAATTTGTTTTGCTGCAGGACTTGCATTGTTTGTTTTGCCCATTATATATAATGATATCCTTTTATTTGGTTCTTCATCACTACTGTTTATCTTGATAAATGACATTTCTATATTTTATTTTCATTTAATAATAACTTACAGTATTTTGTTTATATTACATATAAATTTTCAAATATTATTTCCTCTTTTTATAACATTTCTTTACACCACCTCTGAATTATTTAATAAGCCGTTTAGTTCCCTTAATTTATTAAATATCTCTTTATTATTCAGTCTATCTAAATATTCAAATATAACTACTTTGTACTTTATTACTTCAAAGAAATATATTATTTCACCCCAATATTTATTAAACACTGATTCATCACTACTATTTTAAATATTTATTTCAACATCTTTTATCTTTATTTTAGATAATTTTATTCTCTATATTATATATTTAATAATACTGTACATGACTATAAGTGAAGAATTAATGCATATTTTATTAGTTCTTGTGTTATATATATCGTTGAGATATTTATAATAGTTTTCTACATTACTATATTCAGTTGGATTAAATAATTTCAATCCAAAATATTCTATAGCTATAAACAATACCAATGTAATTAATTTAATACATATCGTTTTTCTTTATTTTCTATATCTGACTTTATAAATAAATTACTGTATGCCAAGTTATTTTCTCTTTTTATATTCTATCTAAAATTTCTATTACTTTATACCTTCTCTCCTCTTTAAAATGCACAAAAGTGCCCCATATTATTTAGGTCACTTTTCATTTGTACATCTCATTTTATTTTTATGCTACTAGTTCTTTTCTCCATAATTCTAATTGCTGCTCTATATATTCTCTCCACATTATAGAATCTTCTATCCTTTCATCATCACTACATGATTCATATAATTTCATAACTGATTGATGTTTTAAAGTTTTTCCTTTTTCATGTAGTATTTTTATAGTTTCTAATATGTAAATTAATTGGTTTATTGTAATTGGTATTATCTTCTGCTTTTTACCTTCATATTGAAACTTTACTGAATTAAAAAATGTATTTATTGTATCTTGGTGTAATGATGGTGCTATAAATAAACAATAATTAGGCAATTCTGTATTTGAATTCTCAAAATCTCTTAAATGTCTCATAACTGGTTGTCCCTCATTATACCATTGGTCTTTATTACAAAGCATTGTTACTTCGCATATTGATGAAAAATCTTTGTAGTAACATTCTATATCAGCAACTCCTGAAGGTGCAGTGTATGTTGGTTCATTATCATCACCAACTGGAGCATTTGGTTTAATTAAAAGCGAATCATTAATTATATTAAGTGCTACATTAGACCATTTTTCAAGCTCTATTGAATATTTTTTTGACAATTTCGCTCTATTTCTATCCCTAATATATATTAGGGCTTGCATAGCATCTTCAATTTTATTAGTGTCTTCATGATATTCTTTTTTTATCTTTTGATTTTGTAGTTCTCTTCTATATGCTCTATATTCTTTTATTCTTAATTTTATATTATCCATATTATATTCATCTTCAATTGAAATTGAACTAGATTCGATTTTTAGTTCTTTTTCTAATTCATTTATTTCTGATCTAATATCTCTTAATATTTTTTTTAGCTTTTCTTCTGTTTCAAATGGCAATTTATAAGCTCCATATACTCCCATATAATTTCGCCATTGTTCCTCTGAAAATTCTAAAGCATGTCCATCATCTGCTTCTAAAATTGAATCTATCTCAGTCATTCTTCTTGGTTCTAAGTCTATATATGTATAATTATACTTTCCTCTTATGTAGATATACTTAGTTAATCTCATATATCTTATCATATTATCTGTATATTCAGATGTATTGCTTTCAGGGTTTTTAAAGGTTTTTAAATAATTTTGTGCATAATTTCTTACATAATCATCTTTTTCTATTTCTCTTAGTGATTCATATTCTTCTCTAAATTTAATTACTTTTTCAGCAACCATATTAACATCTTTATATGATTTTAAGGATAATGCAAAAATTCCAAATTCATGTTTAGATATTCCTTTTTCTTTCATTCCTAAATCATTACATCTTTCATTTACTCTTTTTATAAGTCTTAATGTATTTATAAAAGGTTTTGTATTCCAATCTTTAAACCCTCCTTCATATGGATTTGGGTATTGGAATTTTAGTAAACTATCCATCATAAAGTCATCAAACTCTATCTTGTTTTCTGCAAGTTTTCTTCCAACATCTGAAATTGCCACTTTTCCATCTATTATATATACTAATCCTAACTTTACTAGTGGAGACATTGACTGTCTACCTCTCATAGGAGGATCTTCATATTTTTTTGCCTCAAAAATTTCTTTGGCCTCTTCAAAGGTCATTTCCTTACTTTTATCTCTCAATATATTACATTGTTTTTCATTTAATTTATTAAATGTCTGTGCATTATCAGAATTATTTAAATATTGTCTATTCTTTATAAGACGAATTTGGAATTCCATCTGTGTATGTTGATTCCATTCTTTTCCTTCTAATTCAGTTGCTGTCTTTAAAAAACCTTCTATTCTTTCAGCTTCTCTTATTGTTGTGCTCATACTCCATAAAGTATCCATTTTTACCTCCTATAATTTGTTATTAAAACTTCTTTTGTTGAATCATTTTTATTTAATTTATGATAATTTGAATTATTATAATTATAATCTAGATTGTGAATGATAAAGTTGTTTTTTTCGCACCAATCAATCAATATGTCATTTTTCATGCCTCTGTGCTCTAGTACATTTGATAAAGCAAATTTGTTTCCTTTAGAATCTATTTCTTTTATAAAATCCAATAACTCGATTTCCTTTTCTCCATTCCACCCAGAATTTTCATTATAAGTTGCTTCTCCTAAATAATATGGTGGATCAAAGTAGAAAAACATTTTATTATTTATATCTTTTACAACATCTTTATAGTCTTTATTTATAAAATCAACATTGATATTTGCAAGTCTTTCATTAAAATGTAATAGATTTTTTCTTACAGCATTATTAAAATCTCTTTTTCCAACAGGTGAATTAAATTCTCCCTTCTTATTAAATCTAATTTGATTATTAAACGAATATATTAACAGTGTTAGAAACATATAATCTTTAATTTTACTATCTTCTTTTATACAATTATAGTCTTTTCTTAATTGTCCAAATTGAGTTTTATTATATTTTCCAAGTCCACTACCACTATTTGCATTATAATATTTATATCCATTTCTATATGTATTGCTTAATCCATATTTCTCAATAATATTTTCTATGTTATCTATTATATTTATATAACTGTTATTTTTCATTAGCTCTAAAATTCTTACTAAATTTTCTTGATTATCATTCGCTATTATTTTTTTTGCTTTTATATTAGCGCCTACATTGAAGCCTCCACAGAATATATCTACAAATGTGTCTATATCTTCTGGGAAAAATGGTTCTATTTGATTTAACAATTTATATTTTCCACCTGTGTAATTAATAGGTGATTTTACATTATTTAGACTATTGCTCGAATCTGTATCTATAAAAAATTTTTTTATATTTTTATTCTTTACTTCACAAAAGAATATTCTTTCCTTATGATTTTCTATCTTTGTCTTTCCGGTAGTAAAGGTATTATAGTTAGTTTCAAATACTTTTACATTTCCTTTGCTTTCTAATATTTCTATTATTTCTTTATCAGAAATTTTTGCTTGAGACCTTCCAACACCTTTTTCTCCCATATTGTTATATGAAACCAATATATATTTGGCTTCTAAATTGTCTACTAAATCTTTAAATACTTTTGTCGCTTTAATTGTGCAATATTCACTTTTTAATCCTGTTCTATCCATTTTTCTAGCTACTCCAAATACTTCTGGCTTTTTCCACTCAGCTAGATTTTCTAATAAATGATATGCATCTGAATATTGTCTAGAATTGTATGGTGGATCTATATATACTATATCTGATTTAATTTTTTTTGCAAGCTCATTACAATCCATGTTATATATTTCATTTCCAATATTCCTATTATCTTCCTTTATATCTAAAGGTATCATTTTAAAGCAATTGTTTATTTTATCTTTTTTTATATATGCATCATAATGTCCTACAGTATTTGCTATCCTATCCACTGAATATAATAATGATGTAATAAGAATACTTTTTTCTCTAGAATTTATTTCTTTATTTTTAAACTTAGTTTCTATGTCTTCTCTAATCATTCCTATCTTTTTAGAATCTTCCATACTAAAATATTTATTTCCAAAGTTCTCTGAAAAATAGTTGTCCTTTACATCGTCTATTGCATTATATTTATATATAATATTTTCAATTTTTTTTGAGTCAAACTCTTCATTGCTAAACCATGCTTTATAAGAACAATAATTAGATTTTAATATATCATTAATATATATTTTTTTATTTTCCTTATTAAATGCATTTGCTACAACACCTGTTCCACCAAATATATCTAGAAATGAGTTATATTCTGAACAATTCTCTTCTATTATTTTTTCTATAAATCCTAATAATTTATTTTTACTACCTAAATATCTCCTATTATTTATATCTAGTTTTTCCATTTGTTCCTCCATTTCCTTTTTGCGCATCGTATTTACTTATTTATACTACAAAAATATACTTTTTTCAATAAAATTTTCTAAAAAATTATATAACTTTTATTAAGATTTATAAAAATCCAATCATTTTATTTTATTCTTTGTTCTGCTTTAATCTCGTTAACACTTGCCCCTCTGTACCAAGTGTTGTGGTAACTGTAGTCAAAGTGTGACAATTTCGCCTAAAAAAATAACAAAAACCCCCTACTAAAACCTAGCAGATATTTCATATTATTGCGGTTGCGGGATAAGACTCGAACTTACGACCTTCAAGTTATGAGAATGGGTTGGCAGGCTTTTGTACTTTAGTGGAATCAAGGGTTTTAGCTGATTTATCAATAAAAATTTGGGATTACGATTTTCGAACATTTGTGTATCTTTTGGTGCTTTTTTGAAAAATTTTTCCCCAACTTTTTCCCAATGGGTTCGATACATATGTTCGTAGTTTTTAAATAAAATGGGAAACCTAAAAATTTATTTTGGAGGTTTTGAAAATGAGTAAAATTACTTATCACAAAGATGGAGATTATTTGATTCCTGATTTAATTATGGAGAATTCTAACGAGGATTATCATATTGGAAAATATGGAAGATTAAGGTTAAGTTATATTAAAGAATATAAAAGAGGCTTATATACTGAACTGATAATAAATGGAATACTATCTAAACATCTATCTGATATTGAAGATTCTGCTACTAAAAGAATTGATACTATTATCAAGCAATTAGCTAAGTCTGAAAATATTAATGAAGGTTTAAAAAGTAACAATCAATTTGCTTGGGTTCAGGCTATGAATAACATTAAAAATCGAGCTGAAGAAATTGTTTATAATGAGATTATTTATGTATAGGAGGATTTTTGAGATGAGTTTTAGAAAAGTTAATGAAGATGATATTTTAAGTGGTTTGTTATCAACTAGAGAAGATTCTTTATTGGGGTACACTACAGAAGAAGATAAAAAGCATACTATTTGTATTGATGAGATTTCTGAAAGGATTTTAAAAAATGTTCCTAAACAAAATAAGAAGTATGTTCAAAAACAGCTAGAAAAGCTAGATGAAAACTTTTTAGATTATCTTTGCTATTGGAATGATAAGTTTTATAGAAATGGTTTTGTTGATGGTGTGCAGATGATTGTGGGATGTGTGGAAGAATAGAATTTTGATTCATATAAGTCAAGCTTTAAAGTGCAATTTTTGCACTTTGAAATTTTTGTAAATTAGTGGGATTTTTGAGTTTTTAGTAAATTTCTCAAAAATCCCACTTTTTATATCTCCATATTACTAAATTTTTCTTTTATACTTTGTAAAATATTCTTGATTTCATTCCTATCTATCTTATATTTGTCATTTATTATATATTTGTCTTGCACACTATTGAATTTATCGATAAATTCATTATTAAAATTACAATTTAAATATGAAAAATCTTTTATTTTAATATCACTACTAACTCCATCTGTTCTTATCTTTTCTTCTTCTCGTTTGTATCCAACTAATCTTTTTAATTCTTGTTCATTTTTGAATAGTTCTTTAATTTTGTCATTGTTTATCAAAACACATAAATCATATATATGTTTTGCTGTATCAGTATATTCTTTTCTTGTATAATAAAATTCTGCAGCAAAGACTTTATCAATAAACATTCTTTCTAATTTTATAATTTTAATTTTTATTGGTTCAACTTCAAAATTTTCTTTTAACGTTTTCTTTTCAATATCACTAGCATATTTATAAATAATCGGTTCAATTACTGTATCTTCACTAGGTTCACTAACAGTAAATGAGGTTGATTCAATTTGAATCTCTCCTGCTCTTTGCAGTGGAGCTGTATCAATATCAAATACTATTTCATAATCATAAAAAGCTGTCTCACTTTTTCCATATTTTATACTTTTTTCTTTATTTAAGATTAATCCTTCAACATTATAATCAAAAGCTGTTCTTTCAAAAGCTTTCTTTTTTTGAGTATTGCTTAATTGTTCATTTACTTTAACCATTAAATCTATGTCTTCGGAAAATCTATTCATTGTATCTAATATTTTATATATCACAGTTCCACCTTTAAAATATGCTTGTAGTTGGTCTTGTATCTTAGATAATTCTTGAAGTATACAACAAACATAATAATCCTTTTCCAAGATATCTACAGAAATATTAGTTTCAATACCTATTTTGTTTATGAATTGTTTAAAAAGGTTTCTATCTAAATGTAATTTCATCTATTCTCCTATCTAGCAAGAATATATAATTTTTCTAATATCTTTTTATTTTTAGTTTCTCTTGCATATTTTATAATCTTTTCAAAATTAAGTTTGTTTTCTTCAATAAAATTATATATAATTTCGTCTTCATTATCAACTTCTATATTAATCTGATCTTTATTATTGATAATATCAAATAATTGTAAATACTTATAATTATCATTATCTATCTTTATTTTAGGTTGTCTAATTATTACTCCTAGTTTTTCATTCTTATATTCATTATAATTTTTGCATTCATTGGTTACAATATTAATAATATTGGGCACTTGTGTTGTAAGTTCTAATTGATTAAATAACTTTGCACCAGTTATATATCCTTTAATGTTTCCATGTTCATCTTTAATATATTTTTTTATTATGACTTTATTTTTATCCAGGGGCATTTCTCCAAAAATGTTTTTTACTGGTTTATAATAAATACCTTTATAAAATTGTTTTAAAATATCATTTTTGCACATTCTATTTATAATCACATTTATATTGTTTAAAATATTAATATCATCATTTTCATACTTATTTATTACATATTGTTTTATCTCTTCTAAAAATAATGGCTCATCTAAATTACATTTATTAATATATTCATATACTATTTCATTATAATTCATCTATATCACTTCCTTGTTATCATATTATGAATTATCTTATATTTTATTCATAATATAATAACATCATGGCATATTTTTTTGAATTAGTCAAAAATACTTTCAAATTCTAAAGGAACAATATCTTCATATAATAAAATAAATTGTGAATTAACTTGTTTATAATTATGATAATGACCAAAATACCATTTCTTAAATTCACATTTTTCCGTTATTTTTTGGAAATAATCTGTTAAATAATCCTTTTCAAATTTTCCTGCTCCTATTATATATTGAATACTTGTTGGACAACAATGTGAAACAATATAATCAACTTTATAGTTAGCTTTTTCTAAGTTACTCATACCATTTTGCATTTCTTCTTCAGTTGGTAATTCTAAATCCCACCACGAAAAATCTCTTATTCTAAAATAAGCTCCTCTTTTTCGGTATTCATATATTCTCTCTTCTTCGTCCAAATTTAATATTCCATCTTGAATATCATGAGATTTAGCTCCACCAAATGCAAATATCTTTTTACCATCTATATCAAATATTTCTCCACGCATTAAGTGTAAAACAGAATCTCTAATTTTATGTACTTTTCCTCCATGCCATTCTTCTACTGGATAATCATTATATAATCTTGTATAGTTTTCGTGATTTCCATCAATAAATAAAGTGGTAAAATTTTTATTATTTAACCAGTATAAAGCTTCTTTTTCTCTACTACTTTCTTCTTCAAATGTCCATACTCCACCAAAATCACCACAAATAATAACATAGTCATTCTTTGTCATTTCAGCTTGTATTGGAAATTTTTCTTCAGTAAATCTTGTGAAATCTGAATGTGTATCACCTGTAAGGTAAATCATAACTTTATCATATCCATATTAAATATATACTATTAAAAATAATCTTCTAAATATTCTCTTACTTTAATATCTATTTTGTATTTTTTATATACTTCTATTTCTGAATTGATATAATCTTTATGCTCCAAATAATCTAATCCATTAATAGAATTATTTAAATCATTTAAGAAATCTATTTTTTTATCAATCAATGGTACTTCACTTCCAGACCAAGATGAAAAACTAGAAAAGAATGGTATCTTTTTAAAATCATCAATTGATTTATTATATTTTAAAAATTCCAAAATAAATTCTTTCTTTTGGTTTGAAAATGTATTGCATATAACATTAAAAATACTGTACATCTTTTCAATATCAGTATAATTTTCTTTGATGTATTCTTCAATCCATTTCTGTTTTCTTAATAATACTTCTTCTTTTTCTCCATGTTCACTAGAAAACATCTTTTCTATTTCAAAATAGTAAAAATTTTGTTTTTCTATTTCTTCAAAAGCCATTTTTATATAACATTGATAATCAGCTGTTTTCCAAATTTCATTAAATATATTATCTAATTCTAAAGAACGTCTCTGGAACTCTTTCATATTATCAACAATTTTATAAATAAACTTATTATCTTTCTTTAAGATTTCTATTCCTAACTTCCCTTTATTATCTATAGAATTATATGAACCAAAAATATACAAATCTTCTAAAATATCTATATTGTCAAATGATTCAATAATAAACTTTATTTCTTCTTCCTCAAAACTAGACCAATAATTGAAGAAATCGCTTATTACATATGTTTTTTTATTATAATTATCCAATAATTGCAAACAATACTCTTCTAAAACGCCTTTTTTAACTTGTTCATATTTTATTAAAGTTTTTATATCTAAAATATAAACTTGTTCATTACCTTTTTGCACATTTAATAAATCAAATACACCTGATATATCTTTATCTGTTATTATATTTATATTTTTGTAATACCCCTTTAAATAGCAATACTTTTTATCGTAAGTATTAGACATTAATATTTTTAGAACATCTTCATAACTATATTTATTTAAAATTTTACTTATTAAAAAATCTGGATAGCTTAAAAAAGGTGCATTATAATTTATATATTTTTCAAATATTTTTAAAAACTTTTCTTCTTTTTCTTCTAAAATATAATCAAATATATCCAAAATTGATGTATTTATATTATAATTATTTAAATCTTTTTTACATTTTTCTACATTAGAACAGATAGAGAACAATTTTGAAAAATCAGTTACACTATAATTTTTCACCATATCTTTAACTCTGTTTCTTCTTTCTTCTTCGGCTTTTTTCCAATCTTCTCCTAAATATCTTTCATGTTTTAAAATGTGCATAATTAAATACTCTTCATTTTCCTTGTATTTTTCTAATACTTTTGGAATATCAATATTAGCAATAATACACTTATATTCAAACTCTTTTAATATTTCGCACTGGATAAAATTAGGCTTGTCCCATTTACAAAAGAAAATATCTGCTAAAATTTCCATATCTTTTTCAAAAATTCTTTTACTATCTTCATCCGATGGATAAATATCATAATTAATTAATAACTTGTCAATCATACTTTTTAGATTATCAAATTTATATAGCTTCTTGATGGCTTTAAACATATTATATCTAAAATAAAAAACATTCTCACTCGCACGTAATTGTATTCTTATATAATTCAGCGTTAATTTTTTCCTTGATTGTTTAGTTATATGTCTGTCATGTTTTAAAAAGTTTTCGATTATTTTAATTAATAAATATGATAGGTTATATTTGTATTCATCATCTTTTAATATATTATTCATAAAAATTTCAATAATATTTAATTCACTTTTGTATTTATTATTTAAACTATGTTCGTCTATTCCTAGATTTAATATAAAACCAAAATAAAAATCCATTATCAAATCAGGTCTCTTTTTATAATATTCAATTAATAATTCTATTGCTTCTGAATTAAAATCACCATATTTAAAATTAGATAAAATCTCTATTCTCTTGTCATCAATTCTTTGATTATTCTTTTTACTATTAAAATCAAATTCTTTCAAATCAATTGTTTTTGTTTCTTCATTTATTATTTCATTTTTTATCATTTTTAAAGCTTTAATTCTATCTACATTATAAAAATGATACAAAAACTTTGAATCCGATGAATATGGTTCTTTGTTCCAAGTATTTTTAATTTCTGAAATTATATAATCTTCAATATCTTTATCATAAAATATTTCGTATATCATATTTATTGCACTAATAATTTTTATTATTCCATTAGGGTATATTTTTTCTATAAAACTTGATAGTGAAACCTTTTTATCCTCTGCCAACACTTTATATACTATATAATTTCCAAAATTTTGATCACATATTTTAGTAGCTTTTCCCTCAAAATAATCAACTAATTCTAACTTGTTAAGCTTTTTTATTGTTTCAAAGAATTCTTCTCTACCTATATCCAGTTTTTCTATTATTTTTATTATATTTTCATCAACAAAACTTACAGGTCCTAAAATAGATATAATAAAAAGACATTTTATTTCAATTTCTGATAAATTGTTATCACTTATAATCGGATAATAATAACTTTGAAAAATATCATTTACACTATTTAAACTTTTTATTCTTCCTTCTACAACACCTTTAGCAGCAAGAATTGCTAATCTGGGGTTACCATTTGATATTTCTAATATTTTCTCTTGATAATATTGATTTTTAATTGAATAGTTATCTTCAAGTATTTTTTTTATTTGTTCATCATTCATAAGATTAACTGTATAAATCTTTGGTAGATAATACTCTTTTAATTTTCTAAGTACATTTTCTAATACATAATCTCTAACAGTCGCAATTACTTTAATTTTACATTTATCTTTTTTATCTTTAACAAAATCCATAAAAGATTTTACTCTAGACATTTCATTAATGTCATCAATAAAAATCAAATAATTTTTGCCATTTTCAATATAGTCCTTCAAATCATCATATATTTCATTTCCATTATTTTTAATACAAATACAATCCATATCCCTATTATCAGCTATATATGATTTACAAACTTCAACAGCCAATCTTGTTTTTCCAGCTCCAGATTTTCCTATTAAAAGAATCATTTCTTCATTGTTTAAACCTTCTAATAGTTCTGTTTTCTCATTTCTTTCAATAAACTCAATATTTAATGGGGCATTAACGCTATTTTTATCATGTTTTTCTACAAATTCTTCTATATCTAAAAATTGTCCACTATCAACCTTAATATCTAAATATGTTTCAGCTATTGTTTGAAAATTATTTGCTATATCATATGACAAATCATCTATACCTATTATTTCTACAATCTTATCTTTGAAAATGGTCTTCAATTCTTCTCTTTGCGAAATATTAATATTATTAGATGTATGACAACATATTACTTTTTCTATTTTATTTTCATCAATATGTGTTTTATCAATATTATATGCATCTGCTATATCATCTTTTAATTTGCTAAAAGTTTGATTTTCTACTGCACCATACATTATTAGAATATATTTTCCATTATCTAATTCTACATATGTATCTGGTGTACCTTTGGTTGTTTTACTTGTTCCAGCTTTTGTTCCTAAACAAGTAATATTAGAAAATTTATACTTCTTATATAAATATTGATCCATTATTTCTTGAAAATGTCCACCATTTAATCTTAATATAGCTTGTTGAATCTTTTCAATTTTTACCATTCTTACCTCCATATGTTTATAAAAGAGCAAAATACTCTTGTAAAAATACATTCATACCTTGCTTTTCTTTCATAAATTATTAAATATACTTTTTAAAAGTGTCTCTCATCAATACAGCAAAATCTATTGTATTATTCATTAACTCATTATAATTACTATGATCATCAAAATTCAAACCTTTTATACTATAAAAGATTCTTGATGCTTTACTATTGTCTAGTCTTCTCCAATTCAATTTAAATCCTAAATCTTTCTCAATAATATCCTTTTTTTCAAATAATTTATCAAACAATTCTTTATTATCAGTTATATACAATTCTACACCTATTAAAGAGTCTTTATTTACTAATGTAATATCAATATGTGCCTCACTCGTCCCTATTGCAACATTATACCAGTGATCAGTAGTTGCTTTTCTAATATTGAATGGCTTTCCTCTTTCAATAACAACATTGTTAAATTGATTCCAAAATTCCATTCTTTGAGATTGTGATCTATTCATGCTTTCATCTCTATTTGTAGACTTATTATTTTTAATAAAATCATTAGGTTGTTCTACAACTTGAAACATAGGAGCTGGATCTGACTCTCCTATTCTATATGCATGAATTTCAATTAAAAAGAAATTAACATTACTATTAGTATTGTTATTTAGCCATTCGATAGAACTCCTATGTTCTTCTCTAGCCTCTTTTACAATCCATACAACCACTTTGGCATCTAATCCAGAAGCATAAGTAATAATCTTTCCTAAGTGATCATGATTTGAAATTTCAAGTTGATTTTCTATTATCACTTTAATTCCAGTTGTTTCATCTTTAGCAAATAAATCACATCTATATGATCCTACATATGTTTCTTTGCTTATATCAATTAATGTTAATCCTAATATTTCATTTAAATTTTCAATATTTTCTTTTTTAGAAAGCCATTCCGAAAAATCATATTGCTCGTGTTTCCGTAGTTCTCTAATATCTACTTCTTTTAATTTTCCAATTCCCATATTTCATTCCTTCATTTTTTTATATTTATATACAATCTTTCGTTTTTTCAATTATTTTATCCTTCCATAAGATAACACTTTTTATAGATATTTTTTTTATAACATTGATATACTTTTCCATATATTCATAATCTATAGTTTTATCATCTTTTACTGGTAAATTAACTATATCTTTTTTTATCTTTTTTCCAGAAATAGAATTTCCCCACGAATATATTGGTTTTAAACTCTTATAAAGTGCTGATACTAAATAAATAGCAATATTTTCAGATATTTTATCTTTATCTTTTAAATATAATGCCAAATTATGACTATCATTAGAAAAATATTCTTTTTCTTGATAAGTAATAACAAGTGTTTTTCCACCAATCATTATTCCATTACCTTTTTCAATTTGTTTCTTATCATAGTCAATATATGTTGAAACAGAATTATTATCTTCTCCTGCTGTAACATATGGATACTCGCCACTATTTGGTTTAATCCAGCAAGTATACTTCTCATTATATGTCTATTTATCTTCTTTTTAGTACATATATTCTTTTAATACTTTATTACATTTTATACAAATCCACATAAATAAATTTAAAAAATTTATATGCTTGTAATCCAAGATTTTGTTGTAACTTTTATTAATAAATAAAATGTAAATTCTCATTTTTAAAATAGTTATACATATTCAAATTTTTATTTATTGATAATTTTTCAACAAACTTCGTCTCATCAATAAAATCCATTGCATATAACTCATACAAAGCAATCCATGAATTACATTTATTAATAACTATGGTTCTTTGAGAATCATTAAGAATCATTTTTCGTATTAATAGCATTTGTGCCAATTCGTTATCACTTTTAATAATTAAATCAATTACTTTTGTATACTTTTTCATATTATTCGTCTCAATTAATAAATACGTTAGCCAAATAACTTCTAACTCACGATTATTTTGTATATAGAAACCAATTAGATTTTGAAGTAATTCTATATCTGTTGAGTCAAGTGGCATTGTATCTTGATTTTCAATTAATAATAGACAAGCTTTTGCAAGTGATCGTTCATTATTTTTTATAATAGTTAAAAGATATGATTTATAAAGTATATAATCCGATACATCAATTGGATTATTTTCAATGTTTTTAAGTAAATATCTTATTGCACCTTTTATTCCGCTTTTTTCCAAATTTAAAAAAGTATTAAATAAATTCATTAATTCTGCATCATTTAGTTTTCTATTTGATGAATCATTAAATATTTTTTCTAAATTCTCTGTAACATAATAAGGAAAATCTATAATCTCAGTTTTTTCATGGTTTAAAGAGAAACCATATTTTTTTAAGACTTTCTCAAAAGAGCTAATAACCTGCTTTTCATTGTCTTCATAAAGATAAACTTCATAATCGTCAACATAACGCGAAAACTTGATATTTTTCATTTTTAGCTCAATATCTATACGAGTTAAGATTCCTTCAGAAATTATTTTTGAATATTGTGTACCAACAAGTAATCCATTTGTCTGATTTAAATTTTGTTGGCGAATGAGTTCATCTAGCTTCTTATATTTTAAATAAACTGGATCTATATCTGGATCTTTACGACATTGTTTTTTGTACTCATCTTCTGCTTTTTCATATCCAAGAAGAATTGATGGGATCATATGGATATAAAAACTTGAAAAACAATTAGAGATATCTAATTTCAAAATTTTTTTGGCTCCAGTAGATCTAATTATTTTTTCAATAATATTATCAATATAAGTTGAAGAATTAGAGTTAAATGATTTGTCATATGCTTGTTCATGTCTCACTATTTTATCATCCGTAGATAAAATAGGTGAAAAAGATGAATTTTCACTTTCACAAAATTCTACTAATTCTTGAATAATATTTTCTTTCTTTATATAATTACTTAAAACAGAATATGAGCCAAACTCTGGAATAAAAATATTTCTTCTTGATTCATTAACATTAAATCTGCTCATAGTAAAACATAATGGTTGAATTAAGTCACACTTATCTTTTGGTGTATGTTTTAGAAATTTTTTAGAAATACCAAAACAAGGTGGTAGATATTCTGAAAAAAAACCTGTTATTGAAATTTCTTCTGTTATTGAGCTATAATCACGATTCATAAATTTATAGTCCCCCCTCTATTACTAACTATCAAGAGAAACAAAGCTTATTAATCATATACTTTAGAATGTTCCTCTTGTTATCCCTTCATATAAATAGTTGTATTTTCATACCAATCACATCATATTTTAATAATTAGGAAAAGTATTTATTTATGTATAACTTTATGATAGACTACTATTTATCTCTTACTTTCCACAATTATATCATACTATGTGAATTATTCAAATATAATCTAGTTAAAACTTGTCTATCTACGCTAAGTCTCGCATTAACTGTGACCAAAGTGAGACAAATAAACCATACTCTTAAAATTAAAGTTCGACTTTCAATATTACGATATCTTTTCTATTTCTTCTATTCTAGATATTATATCCTTTGTATCCACCTCTATCTTACTTTTTTTATAAAATTAATAGCATTATAGTGAAATGAATTGTAGGTTGTCTCTTTTGAAATCTTATAAATTATTTCTATTAATTCTTTTTGTTCTTCTACATTCGAATTTTCATATGTTTTTTTCATATAGTATTCATTACTCTCTCTAATAAATTGATACTCAGTAATAATTGCTTTTATTTTACTTCTATTAGACATATTAAAGTTATTCAACCCTAAATTTAAAAACCTTTTAAGAGAACTAATATAATTAAAATCAACCTTTTCATTTTCTTTATATTCAAAAAACTTTTTAGCTGCATCATTATACTTTTCTTCATCTAATAATTGAAATATAGGTATTCCATAAAAAATTTGTATTGTATCTTTGTTATATTCTCTTACTTTACTAGCATTCAAGTTTAATCCAATAGAATTCAATTCTTTAGCTATTACATACATAATATCATTAATTTTAGATTTGTCTTTTACTATTATAATTTGGTCATCTGCAAATCTTATATATGTTGCCTCTGAGCTGTCACAGATTTGTTTTACTTTCCTATCATAACCTTGTAAATAGAAATTCGCTAATAATCTAGATTGATCTCCAAATTCATTCTGTGGTATCCCCACTGATTTAAAATGATATTTGTCTGCTTTTAAATTCCAATTTCTTAGAAAATACATTAATATATTGATATACTCTAGTTTTTCTGTTGGTACTGATGCTAACAATTTCTTTTCTAGTAAATTAAGATTTATATTATCATAAAAGTTAGCAATATCTAATTTTAATATAATAGTACCATCATCTAAGTCTTTTACTTTGTTATACAATATGTTTTGAAATGCTTTCCAGTTTTCATTCCACAATAGTGGATTATAACTTTTATATACATAGTCTATTTCCGGATCCTCCTCTATTCTTATTTTATTACCAAGTAGCCATCCTCCATATGTATTTTCAGTTCTATTTATTGCAATTTCTTCCTCTAACATTTTACAAACAAAATAGTATAATAATTCATCTTTTACTGTTAACACAGGTATTATTCTGGCAACATTATTAGACTTATATACAAACATTTTTTCTGTTTATTCTTATTGTTGTTTCTTTTACGATCTTTTCATATAAACTATTGGAAAAGCAATTAAAAAATTTTTCTTCATTATTTATATATTTCATATTTTTCCTCTTTTACTATCTAATTATTTGATTAAAAACGGTTAATATTTCTACTGTATTTTTTCCAATCAATTTCGAATGTCTGCTGTTCTCTTTTTGCATCTGTTTTTAATAATATTTCTTTTCCCACTATTCTACATGCAAAATAACAAGTTATAGCATCATCAGCATGGAATGTCCTATCTAATTCATCATTTGATAATATTTCATGTTTTGATATATTATACAAAGCAACAAACAGCTTTAATCTTTCTGTGATTTTTTCTTCAAATATATTTTTATCAGTTATATAGTTTAACAGTTTTCCTAATGGATATCTACTAACCTTTATCCAATTAATTTTTTTATTCTTTTTCAAGTATACTTTTATTGACTCTTCAAAATGATGTCCACAATTTTCTATTATATCTCTTGCTGTATAATTAACGTCTAATATATCAATATCGCTTCTAATATATTGTAGACATCTATATACATTTCTAAATTCTGTTCCTTGAAAAGGATTTGACTTGGCAGGATCACATCCTTGACAATATCCACCTATTCCCCCTATAGTTTGATCAAATTGCCATAAGTTTATCGTTTTATAGTCTTGTCCATCTTTTTCTATTCTTTCAATTATGTTTTCTATGTTATTTAATTGTTCTTTGTTAAATATTGATACTAATTTTTGCGTTTGTGATAACATTTTAACTCCTTTTATAATAATAAAATCAAAATATTGATGCTTAATAACATACTAATATCTTGATTTTCATTTGTGTATCTTTTCTGCTTATATTCTTACAAACTTAGAAATCAATTCTCTAAATAAGAAGTTTTTATCATTCATCTATATTCAGAACAATTTCATCGCCACATATATTACGTACTTTAATTCTTAGTGGTTTTCTACTATAAGAAACTGTTCCATCCCAAAGCTCTTTTGTTTTATTACCATTAATAATAATATATCCTAGCCTATCTATCTTTATTTCCTCATCACTATGCCAAACTCCATTTGATGCAGTACAATCTAAAGAAATCATTTCAATTAATTCTAATCCTTCTTCGCTTATTTCAATATACTTATTATTTTTATTTTGTGCACTCATTTTTTCATTATATTCATTAATTTTACCAATAACTCTATCACTTATAAATGAGTCAATAATTATCTTATCATTTCCAATATGATAATTTATGATGTCTGAAACTATTGTTTCAGATAAAATTTCCTTTAAATCTCTTAATTCTATTTCTATGTCAATTCTTAAATACTCTTTTATAAAGTCTAAAATTTCTTTTTTATCTATAATATCTATATAATAAATTATTACCTTTTTTATATCATCTGATAATTCGGGTATTGCTTGATTAATTATCTTATTCATAAACACTGTATCTAACAGTTTAGTAGTAGAATTCGTTAAATCAGGAATATATACAGGAATAATTCCAAATTTACTATCATTAATAACTCCTTTCCAAAACTCGGAAACTGAATCTTCACTTTTCAGTCCAGGTATTAATGATTTAATTTTATCCATAGTTTGAATAGGATTTCTATATAAATTAACTCCATCTTTAATATCCATAATTTTAAACGAAGCTCCTGCTTCCTTAAGTCTATCTCTTGTAGTCTCTATAGAATTTATACCTATATCACAATGAATAAAATTTCTTTTTAAATCATTTGCTACTTTAGCAGTAACTCCTGAACCTCCAAAGAAATCTGCAACAACCATACCTTCATTAGAAGAAGCTTTTATAAACTTTTGTAACAATTCTTCAGGCTTTTGGGTGATATAATCTACTCTTTCATTAGACCAGATATTTAAATAATCAAATTGAAACCAATCTCTCGCTCTAACACCTGCTTTTTCATCAAGATAATCAATTCTGCATAACTCTGGATTCGTTTCTAACCATTTTGGATCAACATCTGTAATGTTTTGGATAGGGCTACCATTAATATTTCTTCCATGCAATCTATATTTTCTTCCTTTTTCATCTGTGTATTTATATTTTTGCAATGTGGATTTGGTAAACTCTTCTGTTACATCTTTCCAATTAAAAATATACTCTGCACTTTTGGAATAAAATAATATTGTATCATGTCTTCTTGTATAATGATCTTCAGAAACAGCCATACCTCTGTAACACCATACTAATTCATTTATGAAATTATCTTCACCAAATATTTCATCCATTAATACTTTTACATAATGAATAATATGATAATCTAAATGTACATATATACTCGCATTTTCACTCATAATTGATTTTATTGCAATTAGGTTTTCATAAATCCAATTTAAATATTGTTCTTTACTCCAAATATCTCCATACATTTTTTCCTCAAAAGATTTTAGTTCTTCAATTTCTAATGTTCTTTCTATCTTTTTTATCACTTCTGCAACTTTAGGGTTTCTTCTTATATATACTGTTTTTGCATAATCTGCTCCACTTGCAAATGGCGGATCTATGTATACTAAATCAACATTTATATCTTTTTCTCTAAGATAAGCACATGCAGATACACATTCTCCACGAATAATTAGATTATTACTTTCACTTCCAACCTCTTCAGTTATTTCTGCTTCGTATAAAGGAAGACCTCTTTTGATTCGTTCTTTTACTTTATCGTTATCTGCATATTTTAATATTCTTTTAGTCCTTACAAAATTATCTAATAAAGCTTGTCC
Organism: Clostridia bacterium; assembly: GCA_022790575.1. Classification (GTDB taxonomy): domain Bacteria; phylum Bacillota; class Clostridia; order TANB77; family CAG-508; genus CAG-269. Next base: position 48,545 of record JAAVXM010000033.1, read on the forward strand.
TTCTATAGGTTCTTTATAATATGGTACATATTTAACTGCCATCATTTTTCCTCCTTTAAAAATACAGTAAGTTTATCATTTACTTTTGAAAGCATTTCTTTCTCTGATAATGTATCCTCTATATATAAATAATCAAATTTGTTATATCCAAATTTTTTATTATTAAATTTGATAAATTCCCTTTCCACATAATTTCTTCTATCTATAAAATCTTGCTGTTTGCTATAACCTTTTCCTTTAGTTTCTACTATTAATACTTTATCAATTTTATTATCTTCATCTCTTCTTAATATTAAAAAATCGGGTGTATATAATCCTACTTTTTTTATTTTTCTATTCTCAGTTTTATAACATTCAATTCTAAACGAAGCAGTATTACGATCTCCATTATAATATATTTCTAGATGATTTGATTTAAACTTAGTTAATGTTAATATTTTTTGTAATACTTCTTTTTCAAAACTACTTTGCGTAAATACATAAGGCAAATAGTGAAATGTCTTGTCTTTAAGTTCTAATTCTAAAACATCATTATCTTTTTTGTTTTTCATTAAAACTTCTGGATTATTTTTTACTAGTTCAAGCAATTCCTCTTTTGACAATTTATCAAAATCAATATTTGAATCACTTTCTCCTTTATCAATACTTAAAATCTCATTTACAATATCATCATTTGGATATTGTAAATTTTTATCTGTACACAAAATTGGCGGGATGTCTGTAATGGATAGAATAGAAGCCTTCTCTGGCACTTCTTCTTTTATAGATACCATTTTTCTCTTATCATAAAATGCTGTTCTGATCATTTTATTAATTAATGGCAAATTATAAGTAGTGTTTAAATTATCATTGTCTACTGTAAACATTTTGTAAATTTTTCTTAACTTTTTATCATATTTTTTTAATACTTCAAATGTTAAGAATCCAAAACTTTCTTTTACAATATCTAAAAGCCATTCATTGTAATTAATCTTTTTTCCATATATAATATCATTTATGTTTCTATCAATAACTTCACCATTAATATTTATTTCACTAATGATAATATTGTTTTTTACTAAATCAGAATCTAAAATTTTTTTAAGGTCTCTTTCTATATTAGCCTTTTCCTTTATTTCTTCAGTATATCTAATATTCATTTTATAGTACTCAATTTCGGGAACCCCCAAATATGACATTCGATTATATCTCTTTATATAATCATTTACTTTTGTTCCTTCTTGAAATTCTTGTAATGTAGCATGTTGAGATTTATTTAATTGATTAGATAATAGTTTTTCATTATCTTTATTTAAATATATTAACGCAGTTTCATGATTACCCTTAACAACTTGTCTTAAACATCTGCAAGCTGTTTGCAATACCATTTTTGTTGGGCAATCTCCTTTCTGTGATAATATTACTCCTGTTAATGAGCTACAATCCCACCCTTCTTTTCCAATATCAACAAGTAATATAATTCTTTTTTTAGAAGTTGGATTATTTAAAGATTCCCATTCTAATTTATTTTCCTTTGGTAATGGATAATCCTTATTTCCACCATGATATTTTAAAATTATTTCATCAGGATTTAATCCTAATTTAGTTACATAATCTGCAACAAATGGATAAATTTTTTCTTCTAAGTTAGCAATTAATCCACAATAGATACCTAATTTGCTTGTTATTCCATTATATGAAACATCTTTATAAAATTCAAAAAATTTGTCTAAACCTTCTTTTATAATATTAATTGAATTATTATCTGAAGAAGCAAATATACGAGGTCTTTTTAAAAAATTATCAATACCTGCTGTTAATGGATAATAATAAATTGTATTTGATATTTCTGTATTTTTAATAGAAATTTTGGGAGATAATTTAAATATTTCTGGGCTATCTAAATATGGTGTACCAGAAAAACCAATAACTTCGTTTATATTTCCTTGATTATACCAATGTCCTACTACTTTGTTTAATTTTATATCTTCATCTGCAACATGATGAACTTCATCAATGAATATTGCTAGATTTGGTATTTTTCCAATATTTTCCCTTAATTCGTTGGCAACCTTACTAGTTATGTCTCCTTCATCATCTAACCTTAATTGTTCATTTTCATCAATTTTTACTCTGTTTAAAATTACCTTTTCAGCATTAGTTAAAAATATTACTCCCATCATATTATCATATGGTTGATAGCTGGCAACTTTAGCAACATTTGGATTTTTGACTTTATTACTTTTTGCTTTTGTCTTATTTTCATCTAAAATTTCAAACTTTAATTGTTTTCTTAGTTCACTAGCAATAGGCTCTGGGAATATCCATGTTACATCAAAATCTTTTATTTTTTTCAAGCTAGGTATAATAGAACTTTTTAATCCTGAAGGAGCTAAAACTATAAAATTATGAGCAAATGCTTTATTATATGGTTCATTTATAGCAAAATACAAATCAATATATATAAAAGCAGACATCAAGAATGTTTTTCCTGCCCCCATAGGTAAAGAATATATATAATTGGCATATGATATATTATGAAATATATTTCTAAATATTTTTGTATAATTCAATGTATCATAATTCTCTTCTATTTCTTCTTTTAGGGATTTAAAGTTTTCATTTGTTATTGTTATTTCATATAGCTGTCTAGCTGCAACATTATTAATTAAAAAATCATATAGTTTTTTAGAAATAGGTAATTCATCTAAATTAATATTTTGTAAAAAATATCCCTCACTAAATAATTCTGATAATGATTTATTTTTACAATAAATTTTAAAAAACATATATAGTTTAATGGCTTCTATTTGAGCATCTCTTAAATTATTTTGTGAAATTATATAATTTATAATATTTTTGACTTTACAATTATCAGATTCATACCATTGATTTGAAATTTTTTTTATTAAACCATGAAACATGTATTTTCTTCCTCTCATATTGTACATTTATTCTATAATATCTTATATCACAATTTCCTTAATTTAACAACAAAATTTGACAAATTTATAAATAAAAAACAATACTAATATTATCTAGCAACTACTCCTTTAGCTTTTTCTACTGGATACTTTTTCTTTTTTTTAATTTTCTTAATACTATTCAATTGAAAACACTCTAATAATTCACCTGTTTCAATCACAATTGACTTGGCAAGATTTTCTGGAGAATGAAATTGATCCTAGTCTCTTTCTTCGTTAAATTGCTTTATTTCTTGAATCAACTTATCCATTATTCTGCCTCTTCTAAATAAATCTTTTTCTCAAACGATCCTCTTTTTTCTTTCTTATTTATTCTTATTTTTTCAAATTCTTTGATTGAAACATCCATAGAATTTAATATTCCATAAATAACTTCAACTATATCTGCTAATTCTTCAACATTGTTCTCTTCTAAATATTCTTTTACTTCTTCTTGTAACTTTTTATTTAATTCTTGTCTATATTCATTGTCATCTAATATTCTATATTTGGCTATTCTTCCATCAGCTTCGATAATATCTGTTATTTTATCTCTAACAAGTTTGTTATATATTTTCATTATTTTCCTCCTATCCTACAAGTATAATTTGTTGCTTGTAATTTTTCTCTATTTATGGCTCCTTTTATAATCTTTAGATCTGCAGACATCGTTTTCGTATTAAAATTATAAACTCTATATAAATAGTATTTATCCTTATATTGTTCAGAAAATTGAACTTCGTTTTCTGATATATGAAATATATTATTTAATCCTCCTTTAGTTGTTTTTACTTCTATATATTTTTCATTTCCATCTTTATCATATGAAAACACATCAAATCTTTCAGCATTTCCTGCAATTTCTCTTGTTGCAAAAACTTTATCTGCTAGATCTTCTCTTCTCTCCATTATAAGTCTGGTTTTTTCATATTCTACAACGACATCTTCACCTTTTTTTCCTAATTCTGTATTCTTTCTTATTTCTCCCTCAAAATTGATATTCTTGTTGTTATAAAATTCATTTGTATTTTTTCCTTTTCTACTTTCATATTCATATGAATACTCTGTTTCTTCTTCATTTAATTCCAATATAAATTTTTTGATATCAAGATTTTCAATATCATATGTATTTATTTTTTGATCATTTATTAATCTATTTGAATTGTATTCATTCCAATTTAAAATCTGCCACTTGAAATAAACTGGTTTTTCTCTTTGGTTATCATGATCTACATATGCTAATAGTCCCATATATGTATAATCTTCTTTATCAGATGTTCTTAAAAATAGATATATATTATTATATTATTTTTTAAATAATCATGATTTATAAAGTCAATTATTCTTGATTCATTTAAAGTTTGAGAAGGTTGTGATTGCCATGTTAGAATTCCGTTCTCATCTATATTTTCATCAAATTCATGACCAGATTGTTTCTTCCCATATGTTACTAGGAATATATAATCATGTTGTGTTCCTGGAACCCTTATTATTCCATGTAGTCCCCATGATCCTGTTTGTGGTGTAAAATTTGTATCTGGTGAAAAAACATCATGTATATCTTTTCTTGAATATTTCTCATATCTAACTAATTCTTTCATTTTTTAATCACATTCCCTTCTCAAGGCACAAGTTGGTTGGAAAAGAATTAAATCTTGGATAGGAAAACAAGTTTTAAATTTATGAGATGTACTGATTGTACATTGATTAAATCTAAAATAAAGTTTGATGATGCCAAAATTGTGATTATTTTCAACCTTCCTCCTATATCAAATCAAATACTACTTTATCTGCTCCTGCAAATTCAAATTTATCTTTTTCATCTTTTGTTATCCATTTACAACTTTCATGTTCTAACAATTCTACTTTTTCACTCAATAATTTTGCTTTATAAAAAATTAATTTTATATCTTTTTCAGGATAATGATGTATTCTTTCTCCTATATATTCATTTACTTCTATATCCGCATTAAGTTCTTCTTTTATTTCTCTTATTAATGCACTTTCATAGGATTCATTTTTTTCTACTTTTCCACCTGGAAATTCCCATAATCCTCCTTGAGCCTTTTTTAGATTTCTTTGTGCTATTAAAAATTTATTATTTTTATAGATTATTCCCGCAACTACTTCTATCATTTTTTCTCCTAAACTCCATTTTTTACAAATATATCACAAAATCTTAATTTTCTCAACAAAATGAGCTTTATTTATACAAAAATAAGGCTACTTGAATATAAACTGAACTCTCCTTATTAAACTTTTTATCTAATAAATGTGGTTCAGTATACATTTCTTGCAGCCTTACTTCTGCCTATATTATATAACCTTCCTTTAATATGTTTGTTTTAGGTTATAAGACATTGTTGAAGTTTCTAAAAAGAATGTAATATATTAATAATTTAATTTATATTACTCTCATTATAATATAATAGCATTGTAATACTTAATTACAATATTATTTCATCTGTTCATACACATCATCCAAAATTGCAACTATTGTATCAATATCATTTTCATTATCAAAATACACTCTATAATTTAATGTCCATAGATATGTATCTGGGACTTTCTCTCCAATTAGCAATGTTTTATCATTTGGAACTCTAGTATTAATTCCAATTTTATGCTTTAATATATGAACTTCACATATATTTTTACCTTTTTCATTTCTTATAGCTATATAATTTGGAGTTGCTTCTTCATAAACATCATAATGCTTTTTGTAAAATCTGTTGAATAATTCTTCATGAAGTTTTATCATTTTTTCATTCTTATTAATATAGAAACGTTCTAAGTTCAAAGGTGTACTCTCTATATCTGATGCCTTTTCTTCATCCTCTATTTCTTCCTTTGTTGGTTCAACTAATACTAGATTTTCTTCTAAATTATTTATGGCTGCAATTGAACTTAATATGCTATATGCTTGTTCTTTTGGCATAGCATAAAATTCTCTTTTTCTTTCTTTTCCATCTACATTTTCTACACTTCTTAATTCTGGATTTAACTTATCTATTATTTCATGGACTTTTTTATCAGAAAGCCTATTTTCTACTTTATAATATGCATATAATCTGAATGCAAAAGGTATACATTCACTCCTATTTAATTCTGCTAATCTTTTATTAACATTGTCTGAATATCCTATTTTAACATATTTAGGGAAGGATGGATTAGTTAAAATATAAATTACACCACTTTTATTTTCTTCCATATGATTACCTCTCTTCTTTCTATTTTAAAATTTACTTTTATCTATTTTATTCTTTTGTTACTAATAATCTATCCTTTAACTAATAAAAAAGTATTTATCAAACTACTGACAAATGCTTGAATTGGTTGTGGGGGTCAATCTTACATATTTTGAGTGAATTTGTGTGATTTTCTTCGTACCTCTTTTTATTATATTTTCTATGCTTTTCATCATATTTCAAATTTAAAATTTATTCAAACTATTTTCAAAAATATTCATATTGCATTATTTATTGCATTAAATTTTTATAAAAGGGATATACCATATATAAAAATTTATTATTGCTTCGCAGTTAGTCAAAGTAGCCATAATACCAGTAAAAACACTACCCTTTTAATTTCCTACGTTTTTTACTTAATTTTTATATATGGTTTGATTTATTTCTCATCAATTTTAACATTCTTTATATCTTTTAAGTCCATATTACCTATTGCATATTTAATCATAGCATTAATAATATAGTTGTTTGATTTTTTACTCTTAACTGATAACTTCTCTATTACATTAAAATCATCTTCATCTATTCTTATTGAAAACTGAATTTTATCAGAGCCACTAGGTATTTTGAAACTCATATTTTGCACCACCTTTGAACTATTTTTAGTTTATATTAGTATTCTACATTTTTAACTTGATTATGTATAGTTGAAAAGAGAATTACTTTTAGTGCAAAAATAGTTGAAAAATAATAATGAATAGTATATAATATATCCTAGATAAGTTTATTATATGGAAATGGTAAGACATGGACAGAAATGACATCAGAAGAACAAAAAGTCTGCTTGATAATAGTAGGAATAATGGTTTTAGCATTAGTCATTTATGGAATATACTACTTTTTTAAAAATAGAAAAGAAAAAGACTGAATTGTTTCTTTTTGTCGAATATTGTAATATACTTATGCTAGATATTAAATATAAAGGGGGGAAAATTATATGTATTGTAATAAATGTGGAAATGAATTAGATGACAAAAGCGAATTTTGTTCTAAATGTGGAACTAAAATAGGAAATGTAAATGAACAAAATGTTTCAAAAAATAAGAAACATTTTGTTATACCATTATGCATTATTGTTGCTATTGTAATTGGTATATGTGTATTTATAAGTATTAGTTTTACTAATTATAAAAATGAAAAGCAAGAAGAAGCAAATAGAAAAACAAAAGAAGAAATACAAGGAATATATGATAGTACATTTAAAAACCCAAAGGGAAGTCTAGGAGAACAAGATTTTTAAATGTTGAGTGTTACTGAATTTACTTGATTATTAAGATAAAATTACAATCTGATAACTAGAGATAGAAAGGATTGATTATATGTATTGTAAAAAGTGTGGTACAGAGATATTAAATGATAGTGTGTTTTGTAATAGATGTGGTAATAAAATAGAACAAACAAGTACTAAAACTTTAAATGAAAATAATGTAGAACAAGATGAAATATGTGCAAAAGAAAAAAAGCAAAAAAATAAAACAAAATCTTCTAATAAGAAAAAAACTATTATATGGATTATATGTTCAATATTACTTACAGGAATATTTTTATCAATATACATAATAAATGATATTCATCAAACAGCTGAACAAGACCAAATGAATGAATTACGTTCAAATATTGTAAAACAATATAATACTTTAGGAATAAGCAAAACAGTACAAGATTATATGAATATGTCAAAAGATGAATTACAAAAAGAACTTGATAGAGTAAGTAAACAAGTAGAAGAATTTATAGAATTGAATACAAAATATGAAAGTATTATTGCAAATGTAGACTATATAGATTATAAGTTTAAACTTGGAGATATGGGGTATCAAAAAATAAATAATAGCACAGGTAGTGCTGTTGTAGTAATACCAAAAAAAGTTGTAAAAACAGATAAAATTTTTCATATAAACACATTGACTGATAAAGTAGATACAATTTGGTGTATTGTAGAATTTTCTTATGACTATACAGATGGTATTAAATTAAGAGCAGGTACAAATACTTTGGTTGGAAATTTAAAAATAAATGTTGAAACTGAAAATGTAACTGTATATAGTCCACTAGATTTTGATAATGGTGTTGTTACATATTCTGACTTGTATATGCCTGCTGAGAATCATATAATAGCTATGAAGAATACGGCTCATAATTATGTTATATATCCATATAAATTTTACACTAGAGAAACTGTACAAATGTTATTTGGAAATCAATTACCCGAAAATAATCAAGCAAATAATAAAACTAATGAAGATAACAAAAATATTGATGAAACAAATTTAGATAGTAATATTAATAATACAGCTTCCAACAGCAGTAATCCTATTAATGAAACTAGCAATTATAATACAGCATTATCTGAAATAAAAAAATGCTTAAAAGATGTAAATTGGTTAAAACAAAACATATACATAACAGAAGATGAAATGATAAGTAATAATACAGATATCTCTGACCAGCAAATAAATTTCATTGTATGTAAAAGCAATACAAAGCCGATTATTGTTGTGAAAACATCATCAGACAATAATTTATCTATTAAAATTGACCTTGTTACATATGAAAATAATAAAGTAAAAGTTGAAAGAATTGGTGAAGGACATAATTCTCATGTTGGATACTATATTGATGCAAATAAATGTGTAGTTCGTACTGAATATATGCATATGGGTACATGTAAGACTTTATTACATAGTATTGTTGATGGGAAAATAAATTTATTAGGTTCATATGGTTACTATGAAGAAAATATAAGCAATACTGACGATAATGTAGAATCAAAGTATACATATTGCATTGGATTTGATACAAATTTTAATAATGATAAAGTGATTTCTGAAAATGAATATGAAATATATAAGAAAAACTTAAACGAAGAGCAATACAATTTTGTTGTAATTGCTACTGAATTAACAAGTGAAAATATTGATTTGTATATAAATGGTTATTAAATTAATGCTGGTTATACTTCTAGTTTAGCATATTTTCTATAATACAGGGAAAGTCTTAATCGGATTAAATATAAATAATAATAATAATTTGTAAGGAGAATTTTATATGTATTGTAATAAATGTGGAAATGAAATAAGTGAAGAAAGTGTATTTTGTTCTAAATGTGGAAATAAAATAGAACAAGTAAACACACAAGCTATGAATGAAACTGTACAATCACAAAATGCTATAATTGATAACTCAATTAAATCAAATAATGAAAATATAAATGAAAAACCAAAAACAACAAAAAAGACTAATGTTATTATAATTATTGCTATTATAATTATTGGACTAATACTTGGCGTTGGTTTCGCAATGTTTAATGATAATTCTAGTAATGATGTATCTGTTAAAATAAAGCAAAGTTATGTAACCAGTGATAAAGAAATGAGAATATTGTTTTTTGATAATGGCTCTTGTATAATGTATGAGTCAGGTGCAACTCAAGATGAAACATTTCCTGCTCTTTATACAATAGATAAAGAAAATAAAGAAATAATATTAAAATTTGATAATGGCTCAATTTTTGGTTTTGAATAT
>JAAVXM010000034.1 GCA_022790575.1 Clostridia bacterium
AAGTATGTAAATCAAGCAAAATTAGCTGTCAAAGATGAGTATATTTTTGATTTTATGGAATTGTCTGAACAACATTCAGAAAGAGAGTTAGAAGAAAGCTTAGTAAATAATATGAGAGCATTTCTAGAAGAAATGGGTGGAAATTTTGCTTTTATGGGAAGTCAATACCATTTAAATGTAGGTGGGGATGATTTTTATATAGATTTACTACTATATCATAGAAGCTTAAAAAGTTTAATTGCAATAGAATTAAAGATAGGAGAATTTAAACCTGAATTTGTTGGACAACTTCAATTTTACTTAACTGCATTAGATAAACAAGTAAAAATGGAACATGAAAATCCGTCAATAGGAATTATAATATGCAAAAGCAAAAATAGAACAGTAGTAGAATATGCATTAAGTGATAGTGATAAGCCAATAGGAGTTTCTACATATCAAATAAGAGATACTTTACCAGAACAAATGAAAAATTTATTACCTTCACCAGAAGAAATAAAGAAAAGACTAGAGGAATTAAGATAGTTTGTTTTTAAGTCCTTTTATACTAAAGAAAATAAACTAATAGGGTATAGGAGGATAATTATGTTTGTAGACAAAGTAGAAAATGCATACTGGCTATTACATTACATAAAGCAATGTGCATGGATTCAGAGGCAGATATTTTTAAACCATATGAAAAAATGTATTCTACTGTAAAAACAGCATCAGAAATAGCAATGAGTTTAAATGTTAAAAATTTAGTATTATATCATGCAAGTGATAACAATTTAGAAAACAGAAAAAAGTTATACACAGAAGATGCAAAACAATACTTTAATGGAAATATATGTGTACCAGATGATTTAGATGTTATTGAATTATAGAAAAGAGGAAAAAACAAATTATGTTAGATAATTTTGAAAGCATTAGTCCAACTGCAATTGTAACTGCATATCCTAGGCAATTCACAGATATACCTTATGAAAAGCAAATATATGAATGGTTAAAAGCAAATTGCAAAAATAATGATGTGAAATTGAATAAATTATTAGCACCAGAAATAGAAGCAAGGTATAAACTAACTAATAAAATACTATATGATTTAAATATAAAACAGGTAGTTGAAATTGCAGCTGGTTATTCTTCAAGAGGCATAATATATGCTCAAAAAGGATATGAGTATATTGAAATGGATTTAGAGGAAGTAGCTAAGAATAAAGTTAAATTACTAAAGGATATTGCTAATATTTCTGATAATTTACACATAACAAGTGGTAATGCATTAAACTATACGGATTTCGAAAAATGTAGTGAATTTCTTGATAAAAATAAAAAATTAGCAATAATAAATGAAGGCTTACTTAGATACTTAACATTTGAAGAAAAAGAAATTGTGGCAAAAAATATTTATAATGTATTAAAGAAACAGGGGGGAGTATGGATTACTTGTGATGTTACACCTAAAAAGTTTATAGAAAAGCAAAATGTATGCTTACCAGATTTTAATAAAGACTTAAATCAAGTTACTTCAAGAAATGATTTACAAGACAGATTTAATGATATAGAACATATAAAATCATTTATGATGAAAATAGGATTTAAAGATATAGAGATTCATAGATTTATTGAAATGAAAGACCAGTTAAAATCATTTGAAATATTAAATATTTCAAATGAAGAATATGATGAATTATTAGAAAATGCAATAGTAGCTGTTATTAAAATATAAACTTTTAAAAAAAGTATTGCTAAGCCTAAAATTTTATGTTAAATTAAAAACATAGTTATAGACAAAAAACACCGATTTGTGGGTACAGTTATTGCAAAGTATATCTATAAAGTACTGGACAAATTTTTTTAATATCAAGTTTATAGTCATATATTGGAAATGTATATAAAAAATGAGAGCTACACTGTGTAAGTGTAGCTCCCATTATAACTCATTTGAGTCATATGATTGGGAAAATGGTTGTTATGGGCGCTTTTTAACATTTTGTAGTTCGGCTCTGATACGACCTTCGACTCCAACAATAGAGTTCATAAGCGAATTAAGCTCTTTTGAAGATAGTTGAGAAAGGAACTGGGCGTTGATACCTGCAAGTTGTTTTGTAATATTGGTGAACTTGACCTCGACCTGATAATTGCGTGACATAAATGCCACCTCCCTTAAATAAAGTAAAACTAAGTATATCATAAAAAATGTAAAAAGTCAAAAATTAATTAAATATCTATTGCAAAACTAAAAAAATTATGTTAAATTTAGAATATCATTGTAATAAAAAATGCATAATATGATAAAAATAGAGAGGAATTGAATCAAAATGAAAATAGGAATAGTAGGATTACCAAATGTAGGAAAAAGTACAATGTTTAATAGTATAACAAAGGCAGGAGCAGAATGTGCAAATTATCCATTTTGTACTATAGAGCCAAATGTAGGAGTTGTAGCAGTTCCTGATGAAAGAATAGATAATTTGGCAAAAATATACAATCCACAAAAAGTAACAAAAGCAGTAGTAGAATTTGTAGATATAGCAGGACTAGTAAAAGGAGCTAGTAAAGGAGAAGGATTAGGAAATAAATTCTTATCACATATAAGAGAAGTAGATGCAATATGTCAAGTAGTAAGATGTTTTGAAGATGCAAATGTAGTACATGTAGATGGAAATATAAATCCATTAAGAGATATAGAAACAATAAATTTAGAATTAATATTTGCAGATATGGAAACACTAGATAAGAGACTAGAAAAAGCAAAAAAGAATTTAAAAGCAGATAAAAAATATCAGGGAGAAATAGACTTAATAGAAAAATTAAAAACAAATTTAGAAAAAGGAATTCCAGCAAGAGCAGTAGAATGTAATGAAGATGAGCAAGAAATACTAAAAGAAATGTTTCTATTAACTTCAAAACCAATAATATATATTGCAAATATATCTGAAGAACAAATATTAAATGCAGAAAATGAGGAGAAAGTAAAAGAAGTAAAAGAATATGTAGCAAAAGAAAATGCAGAAGTAATACCACTATGTGTAAAAATAGAAGAAGAATTGTCAGGACTAGAAGATGAAGATAAAAAAGAAATGCTAGAAGCAATAGGATTAGAAGAATCTGGTCTAGATAAACTAATAAAAAAGAGTTATGATTTGTTAGGGCTAATGTCATTTATAACAGCAGGAGAGCCAGAAGTAAGGGCATGGACAATAAAGAAGGGAACTAAAGCACCAAAAGCTGCTGGGAAAATCCACTCAGATATAGAAAGAGGATTTATAAAAGCAGAGATAGTATCATATGAAGATTTAATAAAAGAAGGTTCTATGTTATTAGCAAAAGAAAAAGGACTTGTAAGGCAGGAAGGCAAAGAATATATTATGCAAGAAGGAGATATTGTGCTATTTAAATTTAATGTATAAAAATTTAAAAAAAATATAAAAAAAGACTTGCATTTATAAAAAAAATATAGTATAAATATATATGAGGGGTAAAAATACTATAGATAAAATAAAGAAAGAGGGATAAAAATGAAAAAACAAAAAATATTAAAACTAATATTAGTAACGGTTATTTCCATATCATTAATTGGGTTGTCAGGAATGGCATATGCCGATGACACTACGTCATATTTGGACTTAAATGTAACCCCAAATACAGGAAATGATACAACAACAAATCCTGGAACAGATACAACAACACCAACTGATACAACTATTGATATAGGAACAACAACACCAAACACACCTAATACAACAACACCAAATACAGAAACAACAACTAATAACTATAATACAAGTTTACCAAAAACTGGTATAGCAGAAAATACAATGTTAGTTGCTATGGGGTTGGGATTAGCAGGACTTGCAGTTATTGCATTTAAAAAAGTAAATGAATATAAAGATATATAAGAAATAAGTAAAATAGAGGTTATCAACAGAGAAAATTAGTCATAGGCTGAGAGCTAATTATGAAAAACATATTTGAAAAACTAATTCTTTAAATTTCTAGTGAATAAGCTAGACGTGTTAGATGCGTTACAATCTATAATAAAGTAAAAAATGGGATGGAACCGTGTTAAAAATAGCACTCCTATAGAATAAAAATCTATAGGAGTGTTATTTTTTATGTAGAAAACATGTAACAACTCACATAAAAAGGAGGAAATATTATGATAAAAGTATCATTAAAAGATGGTAAAATTTTAGAAGTTGAAGAAGGAATAAGTATTCTAGATGTTGCTAAACAAATAAGTGAAGGATTAGCAAGAAATGCCACATGTGCAGAAGTAAATGGAAAAGTAAAAGATATGAGATATAAATTAAATGAAGACTGCCAATTAAATATATATACATTTGAAAACAGCGAAGAAGGGAAAAAGGCATATTGGCATACTACTTCACATATATTAGCACAAGCAGCAAAAAGATTACATCCAGAGATAAAGCTAGGAATAGGACCAGCAATCGACAATGGGTTTTACTATGACTTTAAGGTTGAAAAACCATTAACAGAAGAAGATGTAATAAAAATAGAAGAAGAAATGAAAAAAATAATAAAAGAAGACTTAAAATTAGAGAAAAGTTCATTGCCACGAGAAGAAGCAATTGAATTAATGAAATCTAAACAAGAAAATTATAAAGTACAACTTATAGAAGAACTACCAGAAGAAGAAGAAATTTCATTCTATAAACAAGGAGAATTTATAGACTTATGTGCAGGACCTCATGTAGATAGTACAGGGAAGATTAAGGCAATAAAACTATTATCAACATCTGCTGCATATTGGAAAGGAAATCAAGAAAATGACTCTATGCAAAGAATTTATGGAGTAGCATTTCCTAAAGCAAGTTTGTTAGAGGAACACTTAAAATTATTAGAGGAAGCAAGGGAAAGAGACCATAGAAAAATTGGAAAAGAATTAGAACTATTTATGACACATGAATTGGTTGGTTCAGGTCTTCCAATGTATTTACCAAATGGTGCAAAAATAAGGATGATTTTAGAAAGATACATAGCAGACAAAGAAGTTAAACTTGGATATAGTCATGTATATACTCCATCTCTTGCAAATGTAGAATTATATAAAACAAGTGGACATTGGGACCATTATAAAGACGATATGTTTCCACCAATGAAGTTGGATAATGAAGAAATAGTATTAAGACCAATGAACTGTCCACATCATATGTTAATATTCAAAAATAAGACACGTTCATATAGAGATTTACCAATACGTATAGGAGAACTTGCACATGATTTTAGATATGAGGCAAGTGGAAATGTATGTGGACTTGAGAGAGTAAGAGAAATGTGTCAAAATGATGCACACCTTTTTGTACGACCAGACCAAATAAAACAAGAAGTTGGAAAAGTTGTGGAATTAATATTATCAGTATATAAAGACTTTGGATTTAAAGATTACACTTTTAGACTATCATTGAGAGACCCGAATGATAAGAAAAAATATTTTGATGATGACCAAATGTGGGAAGATGCAGAAAGTCAATTAAGAGAAATTCTAACAGAGTTAAACTTGAATTTCTATGAAGCAGAAGGTGAAGCAGCATTCTATGGTCCAAAATTAGATGTACAAATAAAAACAGCATTAGGACATGATGTAACAATATCAACATGTCAATTAGATTTCTTGCTACCACGTAAATTTGAATTATCATATGTAGGGGAAGATAATAAAGACCATACACCAGTTGTAATACATAGAGCTATATTGGGAACTTTTGATAGGTTCATTTCTTTCTTAATTGAAGAAACAAAAGGAGCATTCCCAACATGGTTATCACCAGTTCAAGTAAAAATATTACCAATAACAGATAATCAAAAAGAATTTGCAAATCAAATTAAATCAATGCTGAGCAACAAAAATATAAGAGTGGAAGTTGATGAGACAAATGAAAAGATAGGATATAAAATCAGAAGGGCGCAACTCGAAAAAATACCATATATGTTAGTTATTGGTGCAAAAGAGGCTGAGGAAAACAAAGTTGCAGTTCGTTCAAGGAGTGAAGGAGACATAGGGCAAATGTCTATAGAAGAGTTTATAGAGAAAATTCAAAAAGAGATGGAATTTTAATATTTAGTTTCTAAGGATAGTCCTGTTACAATTCATAATACACACAATTATAAAAGCGGTAGAAATTCTACCGCTTTTTAGAGTCTTTATTATCTCAAGGTACTGTATCACTCATTCCCCATGAAAAAAGGTAGGTCGTCATCGTCTAAGTAGTCCTCACCCACGAAAAAAGGTAGGTCGTCATCATCTAAGGGGACCTCAGATTCTGGTATTTGGTATAGGTGTTTTCTAAGTGAACCATTATTTTCCCACATGTCACTCAAAAGATTGCCAATATAGTTGGCATGGGGAAGCAGAATATCAGCTGACACGCCACTAAAATTCAAGGCGCAGATACCATCATATGAAGTACAATCATTACGATTAGTGAGCATATTAATAGTATTTTTTATCTGTTCATCTGTTTTCCAGATAAGATGATAGTGACATGCCTCAATAATGATTGCCATCATAACAGTGTCATTTCCAATGGAATTATTTAATAGTTGAAATGCAAGGGTACATCCATTGGGAATAGAAATGTGAGGGAAGCCCTTATCGATGAGTGTTCGCTGATATCGAAGTTCATTTCTAAAAGCTTCATTAATCCCCCTTGAAATGTAGGTCATGGTCTGTTGCTCATTGACAACATTGTTTCTTTTTTGACGCTTAGTTGTGAGGCCGAGCAAGTTAAGGGCGTCTTCTGAATAGCAAGTAATACACCAAAGGACTTTAACTGCATTACTTGATTCCAGTCTGTTGAATTTTGCAGCTGCTTCAGCAAAATTTGGTTCAAGCCTTTTCGGGATTCTTTTTAGAAATTTGGGCCGAAACACCACTCCATTATAAGTATTCATGAGATAAACCTCCTATAAAAAATAAAATTCATTAATAATTTTAACATATTTTCCAAATTATGTCAAGTTAATGGCTTTAGAATTGGCTTTTAGGGATATTATTATAGTTTCTAAAAGTTTAATATAAAAAGCTTTCTAGTGTTGAATTTTTAGACTAGAACAGCTCCCAAAATTAAAATTCCAAGATTATCTGAGTAAATCTTAGGAAATTGAGAAATTGGTAAAGGATTAATCCCCAATCCAACTTCTATAGTATATCCAGGTCTATTATAATTTTGAATGAACCAATCTTTGAAACCAGCAAAACTTGAATTATAGGGTGTGTCTTCAAGTGAATAACCACTAATTTGTGAAAGTTGAGTTCCAATCTCAAATGCATTTGGAGGATTATAGTTCTGAAATTGCCAATAAATTACTTCACCTTGTGAATGATATGCTAAAATCAAAGCGAAATTATGTGACAATGTGAAATCATAAACAGCTAATGCTTCTGGTTCTGTTAGAGGACCATAACCTACAAAGTCACGAGGAGAAGGAATCGAATATCCTTGGGCATATTTTATCCTTTTAGCGTTTTCCCATCCTGCTGGAAATTGCAAATTTAAATCCACACCTGTGGGACTTATTAACTTCCATATAGGAGATTTTTCCTAAATAGCAAAAAGGGGGGAAGACACCGAATTTCTTTTTCTGTCCCAATATAAAAAATAAAAGTTATTAATATAAATATATAGTTGAAATAGATAAGGAGTTATGTTAAAATGGAAAGCGGTAAGCATTTGCTTAACTATTTGTATAATAATGCAGGAGGAAAAATATGCTTAATGTGTTCGTGAAGAAAAGTGCAAAAGAACTGCAAGTACAGCTCTCTAATGGAAAGCTGATGCCTTTGGAGGAGCTAGTTAAGGACTATGAAAGATTTCTGAATATGAAAACATCTAAAGAGGAGATTTCATCCAAGTTAGAAGTTGGCAAATGGTTTCGCATTGATAGAAATGTCATTGAAGAAAACAAAGAAGAAATCCATCGTAAGTGCAAAGAGGCTGGAAGCAAAGGTAGATTGCTTTGGGAGAGATTCGAAGACTCAAACAAAATTGCCCAAAATAATACAGACCAATATCCTTGCTTAATTGAAACATATATCTTTGAGCATTGCTGGGAGTATAGAACTGAACAGGAAATGCGAGAGATGTGTAAATGTGTAGGTGATGGGATGTGTTGTGAGGTTATTTGTGATTTAGAGTTGCAGATGAGAATTTGCAATGGAGAACATGTGGATGACTTGCTTAAAAAGTTTGATAGACTTCCATATGTAAGAGTTATAGAACTTAGGGATGGTGGAACTGGCTGTTTTGGTGGAGGTACTGATACTGGTGTCAATAATCTACCAGCTATCCTTTATAGGGGGGAATTTAAGCCTGATGAACGACATTACAAAAGTACGCCATATGCGTTCCGTCGAGTTCCTTCACAACACGTAACACTGTTTTGAGTTATTTAAATCAAAGCATAACTAAATTTAAGGGGAGAAATCTCCCCTTAAATTAATAATATAAAATTAATTGCTTTTGTGTTATAATCATCTTAACAATTATAATTTTGAGGAGTAGTATAAATGTTAGAAATAAGAAAAGAAAATGTGAATGACTATGAACAAGTGTATAGAGTTATAAAAGCTGCATTTGAAAAAGCAGAGCATAGTGATGGAAATGAGCAAGATTTAGTTAAATTATTAAGAAAAAGTAATTCATTTATTCCTGAATTATCGTTAGTAGCGGTGGATGAAAATAAAGTAATAGGAAATGCAAAAGAAATAAATGGAATAGTTGAATATGATAAAGCATTTGGAATATAAGTAAAGTTTTTTATATAATCTAATAAAAAGATATAAAGAATAGAAAGGATAAAAAAATGATTCAAATTAAATTTATAAAAGAAGAAAAAAGAGCGGTTGCTTATGATAATGAGATTGAAATCGGTGAATGTAAATTTGAAGAAATGGAAGGAATATGGAATATAATTCATACTGGAGTAGACAAAGAATATCAAGGGCAAAAAATTGCAAAAACACTAGTAAAATGTATTATTGAGAATGCAGAAAAATACGATAAAAAACTTATTGCAGAATGTTCTTATGCAAAAAAGATATTAGAGAGCTAAATGCAAGTGGAAAAATATTCATTGTTTGTAGGTGGCAGGTATTTATAAAGGAAAAGAAATTATATGAGGTATAATTTATGGGGAAAAGAAGTAAAAACTCAAAAAAGAATATTGAGAAAGTAATAGCAACAATTATAGCAATAATATGTATTACAATATTAGGATATATAAATCAGAATAAAGATATTATAAATGAAAAAAATAACATAGAAAGAATAGAACAAAGCGAAAATGTAACAATTGATTTATCTACAATACCAGAATATACATCAAGTCCATATATAGAGATAAACAATAATATACCATACTTTACAAAAGAAGATTACAGTATAGAGGCATTTGAGAATTATAGTGAATGGGATATTTTAGGAAGAAGCGGTGTAGCATTTGCAAATATATGCAAAGAAATAATGCCAAAAGAAGGAGAAGAACGTGGAGAAATAGGAAATGTAAAAGACCTTTCTGGCTGGAGGCAAAAAAGATATGATAATATAATAAAAGACAAATATTTATATAATCGTTGTCATTTAATTGGTTGGCAGCTTGCGGGAGAGAACGCAAATAAAAAGAATTTAATTACTGGAACAAGATACTTAAATACACAAGGAATGTTACCTTTTGAAAATCAAGTGGCAGAATATATTGATAACAATAAAAGTAATCATGTTCTATATAGGGTTACTCCTATCTATGAAGGGAATAATCTTCTAGCAAGTGGAGTACAAATGGAAGCTTGGTCAATTGAAGATAATGGAAAAGGTATACATTTTAATGTATATTGTTATAATGTACAACCAGGTATAGTAATTAATTATGCAACAGGAGAAAGTCATGAGAAATAAAAATCAAAACAAAGGAGTGATGCCTATTGAATTTAGACTTGATTAATGGGATTTTTAACAATTTTAAGGAGAATAAATTGGTGCAAAATTTTATAAAAGAGTTATCAGATTACTTAGAAAATAATATAGAAAACAATTCGAAAGTAAAAAACACTGGTTATGAGTTTAATGACCTGTTATCAGAAGATTTAATACTTTATGATACTAAAATAACTGCAAGATATAGAGACAAAATTTTAATTGAAAGGGCCAATATTCTACAAGATTATGCAAAAAACGCAGGTAAACCAGAAGATATGTATTATATATATAATAATGCAAGTGAAAGAAATTCATATAATTTATGTTGTTGTGACCAAAATAGAAGTAATAAAGTAATTACAAAGAAAATAGGAGAATTACCATCTGGGAGCAAAATAGGGAGTATTTTAACAAAACAAGGTGATAGATTTATATTGGATATAGATGCAACAAGAGATGTTGGGGAAAGAATAAATACAATGATTAAGGAAAAAATAGACGAGCAAAACCAATATTTAGATAGTAAAAGGGTTGAGGGACATACATATAAAGTAGGAGAAAAATACTCAGAAAGAATATGGCTATATGATGTAGATAATGTTGATGGTGGAGGAATAGAAGGTATTGAAGAAATAGAATTCCCACAGGATTTATATGAAAATGCAAAAGAAGGAGATTTGTTTGTATATAATAATGGGAAATACTATAAAAAATAAATGAAAAAAGAACTATTATAAAAAAATATATTAGTTCTTTTTTGTTGTAATATTAAGTTGCATTTTATAATATTCTTAATTAAAACAAGGAGGAATTGTGAATAAGAATAGTATAGAAATTAAAAATAGCGAATTAGAATTTAATACAAATTATATTTTTGACAAAGAAAAACAGAGTATAGAAGAGACAATAGGATTGATTTTCAAAGATTATATCGAGGAGGTTAAATGCTAGACTTAAATAATCAAAACTTCAAAGTGCGGAATATATATAAGATTATCTAGAGAAGATGGAGATAAACAAGAAAGTGAAAGTATCAGTAATCAAAGACGCATATTGCAAAGATATATAAGTGAGAGTAATTTAACACTAATAAATGAGTATGTTGATGATGGTATATCTGGGACTACATTTGATAGACCAGGATTTAATAGAATGTTAGAAGATGCTGAAAAAGGAACTATAAATATGATTATAACAAAAGATTTATCAAGACTTGGAAGAGATTATATTAAAACAGGGTATTATATAGAAAACTATTTTCCACAAAACAATATAAGATATGTTGCGATAATTGATGGAATAGATACATACATTGATAGCATAAATAATGATATTACACCATTTAAAGCAATTATGAATGATTATTATGCTAAAGATATTTCAAAAAAAATTAGAAGTGTTTATAAAGAAAAGCAAAAAAATGGAGAATATATTTGTAGTGTTCCAGCATATCGGATATAAAAAGCACCCTAGTATTAAAAATAAGTTAATTATAGATGAACAGGTAAGATACAATGTAGAGAAAATATTTGATATGTATATAAATGGATATGGTAGTGTAGAAATAGTAAATTATCTAAATAATAATAAATACCTATCTCCAACAGGGTATAGAAAAACTGGATTTGTACAAGATAAAAACAAAACTTGTTATGATTGGAATGAAGTTACTTTATGTAATATTCTAAAAAACGAAGTATATATTGGAAATACAGTTCAGAATAAGAAGTCTGTAGTGTCTTATAAAGTAAAAAAAATAAAAACAGTAGAAAAAGAAAATCAAATAAGAGTAAATAACACTCATGAAGCTATTATTGATAAAGATATATTTGAAAAAGTACAATGTATTATAGAAAAAAGAGGAACAAACATAAAATCAAAATATGATTACTTATTAAGAGGATTACTTTACTGCCATCATTGTAAAAGAAAACTACAGATAGTTTTAAAAAAGAATTCAAAAAGTACTACTAAACCAATACCATATATAACTTGTAGTGACCATAAAAAAAGGGGATGTTATCCATTAAGTATCAATTACAAAAAGTTTGAGAGTCATATTATTGGTATCATAAAAGAGATATGTAGTACATATGCTAACAAAGAAATTTTTTATTCAATTTATGAGAAATGTCAAAATAAAGCATTTGATATTCAAGGGAAATATAAAAAGGAAATAGAGCAAATTGGAAAAGCTATATTAAATATAAATAATAATCTAGATAAAATGTATATGGATAAATTACAAGGTATTATTCTTGAAGAAGATTATATTAGAGTATCACATAAATTTGATTCTGAAAGGACAAAATTAAATAATCAAAAGAAAGTACTAGAGGAAAAAATAAGTAAAGCAGAAGAAAAAGTAAGTTGCGAACACATAGCAGATACAGAATTTAATGAATTAATAGAAAAATTTTTAAAGTTAGAACAAATAAATAAAATGTATATATATAGATTAATTAATAGGATTGAGATTGATAAGGAGAAAAATGTATATATCTTTTTTAACTTTTCAGAACCAAACAGTCTTTAAAAAAACACATATTTCAATTATTTTGAATATAAATATTAGAGGTGAAAAAATATGAATTATGATTATTATACTTCAAATAATAATGGACAGGATGATTATGGATTAAAGTACATAGACCATCAAGGATATGGGAGGATTTGTAAAGATTATAAGATAGAATTTCCAATGCAACATCAAGATAAACAGCCAGGAATGGAATATTTAATGACTCCTAGACCTATATTCAATAATCCATATTATCTGGCAGCTGGAAAACTTTATAGTAAAGTGGCTATTATAACAGGAGGAGATTCAGGGATTGGAAGAGCAGTCGCAGTGGGGTTTGCAAAAGAAGGAGCTATTGTTGTAATAGTATATTATGATGAACATAAAGATGCAGAAGAAACAAAAGAATTTATAGAAAAGTTAGGAGGAACATGCATATTAATTGCAGGAGATATAAAAGACACTAATTTCTGTGATAAAATAGTAGATGAAACAATAAAAGAATATGGCAGAATTGATATATTAGTAAATAATGCAGGGGTACAATATCAACAAAAAAGTTTACTAGATATTACAGATGAACAATTTGATTTAACAATGAAGACAAATATATATTCAATGTTTTATCTGACTAAAAGAGTATTAAAACATATGAAGCCAGGTGCAAGTATTATAAATGTAACATCAATAACTACTTTCAAAGGAGAACCAGAGTTGATAGACTATGTAACAAGTAAAGGGGCAATAGTAGGATTTACAAGGTCTTTGGCAACTAATTTAGCAGATAAAAATATAAGAGTAAATGCAATATCACCAGGAGTATTTTGGACTCCACTACAACCAGCTTGTTGGGAAGCGGAAAAGATACCTACATTGGGCTCAGATGCACCAATGGGAAGAGCAGGTCACCCTTATGAAATAGCACCACTATTTATTTACTTAGCAAGTGATGATTCATCATATGTTACTGGTCAAGTTATGCATATAAATGGAGGAGAATATAAAGGATAATAAGGTGGATATATAATATATCCATCTATTTTTGTAAATATTAAATCAGAATGTTATATTTATATGCTATAATACCTGTAGGAGGGAAGTATGCAAGTAAATAATAGGTTATTTGAGATAGTATATATATTAATGCAAAAGAAAAAAGTCACAGCAAAAGAATTAGCAAAAAGATTTGAAGTTTCTACAAGAACTATATATAGAGATGTAGAGGTATTAAGTGGGGCTAATATACCAATTTATGCAAGTAAAGGAAAAGATGGAGGAATAGAGATTTTAGATGAATATATATTAAATAAAACTATTCTTTCTGAAAAAGAACAAAATCAAATTTTATTTGCATTGCAAGGAATGGAAAAAGTGGGAGGACAAGATGAAAAAGAAGAACGCTTTGAAATTATAAAATCAGCAATCTTAAACAAAAACATAATCAGATTTAATTACTATAATTCTAATGGAGAAGAAAGTAAAAGAGTTGTTGAGCCATTACAAATATGGTTTAAAGATAAGTCTTGGTATTTAATAAGCTATTGTATAGATAAAGAGGATTATAGAGTATTTAAAATTACAAGAATAAGGGAAATTGAAATTCTAGAAGAACATACAGAAAAGATATATCTAAAATAATTGCTTTAGTTCCACAAAGTCCATTTTTAATAGCAGGAACAATATATGAGAATATATGTTATGGAATTGATAGAGAAGTTTCAATAGATGAAGTTATTGAAGCTTCAAAGAAAGCATATATCTATGACTATATAAGTGAACTACCAGACAAATTTAATTCCATCATATCAGAAGGTGGAAATAACTTATCTGGAGGTCAAAGACAAAGAATAGCAATTGCAAGAATATTTTTAAGAAAACCTAAAATTTTAATATTAGATGAGGCAACATCAGCATTAGATAATACATCAGAAAAATATATTCAAACAGAAATAGAAAAATTACAAATAGAAAATAATACTACTATTATATCAATTGCACATAGATTAACTACCTTAAAAAATTGTGATGAAATTATAGTTTTGAATAAAGGGAAAATAGAAGAAAAGGGAAAATATGATGAATTAATTGAAAAGAATGGAATATTTAGTGATATGTATTATGGAAAGTTAAAATGAAATACTGTTTGATATGTAGCATATTTTGTGGTATTATGAATATAATAATTAAGAACATCATTGTTTTTAATAAATGTGTTTGTCGCCGCCCCTTTGGCGAGGTATAAATGAGAGAGTGAATAAATTTTAATGGGGCTTACCAAAAAAGTAAGCCTTAACTAATATAAGGAGCAAAAAATATGCAAATAGATGTAGGCTATTTTTATTAGGTCTATTCTTTTTTCCCAATAGCAATGATGCTTTAAATAGCCTGCAAAGAATGATAGAAAAAATTCCAGAGCCTGATAATATAAGTAAAACAAAAAATGAAATATGCACACTTTTGGAATTGGTTACCAGATTGGCAAATTGCTAAAGAAATATATACGAAGTTTCCAGATTCTTATTCTGTATTAACGCCTTTTGCATATGCTTATTTAGAAGAAGTTATCCGTTCAACTACTTCAGAGTATGGAAAAGAAATATTTGATGAAAATGGCAAAAAAAAGTGGAGAAGTGTTGGAAGTAATTTAATAGATTTATCAATTAAAGAAAATAATAATAATCAAGAATTAATTTCAATTTTAGAGGAGATTAAAAAATATTTTAAACCATCACAGCCAACTGATTGTGGAAATAATCGTAGTAGTGTTATTCATGGTTATATGCATTCCAGGTTTTGGGATAAAGATTTATTTGAGAAACTAATACAAGATATTGTGAAAATCTCGAAATTTGCTGGTTTTTAAATAGACTTTTACTACTATGTTTGACAAATTCTAAAAAAACGAATATAATGTTATTATAAAGTGTATAATATATAACAAATATTACAAAATAATAACAAAGGAGGTAAAACTCATGAATATTTGTAAATTAGTTTTAGAATATATAGAACAATATCCAAAAGATGAGCCAATGTTTATTGAAGACATAAAAAAATATGTTATACAGCAATGTGAAAACAATAATAAGCAAGGAAGCGTATTAAAAAATATAAATGTTATTTTAAATAGATTAAAAAATGAAGGTATTATAAAAGCAGAATATAAAGGAGTATATTATAAACCAATTATTAGTATGTTCGGCGAAGTTCCATTAAATACAAATAAATTAAGAAAATTAAAATATTTGGAAGATAAAGATGGAAATGTAAAAGGTTATATAGTAGGTGCAAAATTATTTAATAAATTAGGGCTAACAACATTAGTTCCAAATGTAACAGATATAGTAACAAATGAATGTAAATATCATAAACAATATGATGAAAGATTAAGAACTTATATAACAAAACCAAAAATTGAGATAACAAATGAAAATTATAGATATTTGCAGTTTATAGATATTTTAGATAATAAAGATAATATTCATATTGAAGCCCAAAACACAGATGAAATTTTATATAAAATTATAGAAGAATGCAAATTAGACTTTGAAAAAATTATAAAATATGCTAGAGAAACAAATAATAGAAAAGTATTAGATAAATTATTCGTACTAGCAAGATAGGAGATATAATGTTACTACATTTAAATAAATTTGAATTTGAAAATTTTATAGAAATTATTAAAGAGAGAGAAAATATAGATAAGGACATAATAGAGAAAGACTATTATGTATGTTTAGTTCTTAAAGAATTATCTAAAAGACAAGATTATTTAAAAGCCTATTTTAAAGGTGGTACAGCAGTATATAAAATTTTAGATACAATGAATCGTTTTTCAGAAGATATTGATTTAACTGTAAAAGTTTTACCTGAAGAATCTAATACAAGAAACAAGAAGAGATTAAAAGAGTCAGCTTTAGGTTATAAAATAGAAGGCTTAGAACTAATAAAAGATAAGTGTATAGATAATAAAGGCAGTGTTACAGGAGTTTACCAATATACATCAATATATGAAGATAGTGAGATACCACTGCAAAGAGCAGGAAAAATACAAGTAGAATCGACTTCTTTTACTGTAAGTGAGCCAACCGAAAAATATTACATAGAGCCTTTAATATATAAATTAGCAAATAATAAAGAAAAGAAAATTTTAGAAGAGCAATTTGATGTTACAAAAATAGAAATTGAAATAATAAAATTAGAGAGAATGTTTATAGATAAAATATTTGCAGCAGAGTTTTATTATATAAGAAATATGTATATGGATACAGCAAAGCATTTATATGATATATCAGTATTATTTAACAACGATAAAATTCAGAAGTTATTAAAGGATAAGGATGAATTAAATAAACTGATAGATTACAAAAGGCAAGAAGAAAAAGTACGAATTGGTGGCATTGATGAAAAAACAGAAATAAAAGACTTTAATTATTTTAAACTAGATTTTGATGATTCATTAATAAAAGAATTCGAAAAAATGCAAGATAAATATGTTTTAAATGATAAATATAAATTTTCTATTGCTCAAGTTAAAAAGGCTTTAAAAGAGATACATAAGCAAATGTAAGAGACAATTTAATGCGAAATTGTACAAAAATTCCAAGTAGGTCTTGAAAAACTAAAAAATGAGTATAGAATAGGACTACAAAATACAAATTGTGTTAGAAAAACTATGTGTAAACGTTGTTAGCAAAAAGTTAAGTAATAATGTGGTAGAAAAGCATACCACATAGATAATCTAATTATAAGAAAGTGAAAGCAAAAAGTTGCATAAATACGAAAATGAAACTATATGTATAAAAGCATATAGTTTTTTTGATATATAAAAAAAATTATAGTAATTGATAAAAATTAAATTTATGCTAATATAAGAAAATTTGACTCAAAAAAAATAGATGAGTTAATTATTGAAGAAATCTTATACTATGCCAGTTTAGCACCATTAGGTAAAA
The DNA here is from genome assembly GCA_022790575.1 of Clostridia bacterium. Classification (GTDB taxonomy): domain Bacteria; phylum Bacillota; class Clostridia; order TANB77; family CAG-508; genus CAG-269. The sequence continues at coordinate 17,403 of JAAVXM010000034.1, forward strand.
ACAGGCAACCTTGGAGATTTGTTGTAATACAAGAAGATACAGAATTAAAAAATAAAATAGCTGACATAATGATAAAAAAAGCAGAAGAAAAAATTAAAAATGGGGAAAATGCAGGAAGTATAAAGAATACAACAAAAGTTATGAAAGAGGCACCAGTATTTAATACATGGAACAATAAAATAATAAACTCAAAAGAAAAACCTGATGCGAGACCTAGACTTGACTATAAACAAATTAGTATAATGGAGATAAGATTATGGATAATAAAATATTAGAATTTTATAAACAGACAAGTTATTTTACAGATTTAGGATATTATAAAGATTTTGCCAAGAAATTACCCGATGATATTGAAAAATTATGTGTATTACAAAGAATGCAAATAATTCATCCAGTAGTATTTAAAGATATAAATATTAGAACTAAAAAAGAATGCTTTTGGGGAGATATGACAAAAGTACCAATTACAAGATTAGAATATGAAGATGACATTTTTCCGACGGGGCAAAGTGTGTAATTTTAATAGTTACAAGACTTTACAAACTGGTTAGTAGTTTTTTAAATCTACACCTCTAATATTTGCTTTCCAACCAGATGTAAAAGGAATAGAAGGGAAATTATCTGCAATAGACTGAGCAGATAAAAATGCAGGAGAGTTGTAATTAATGTTGCCAGTAACTAAATCTACTCCATCTGGGTTGACCATAGGCATTATGTATATAGAAGTATTATCAAAAAGTTCCCTTATAGAATAACCTAAAAGAGTCTGATTATTTGTATAAGATACACAATAATCCTCAATAAATTTCATTAAAACAACACTAGTAATCCACTCATTTGCATGATAGGAAGCGGAATAAAAAACTTGTTTAGGACCTCTTCCTAATTTAATAACATATATGTTCTTATTTAATACACTTTTCGAATAAATTTGTACATTTAAAAATGGATATAAATGAACTAATTTTCTTAAATCTTGTACTAAAACTGAAGAATTATAAAGTGTATTTGTTTGTACGATACTCATAAAAATCACCTGATTTATTATATGTAATAATATTAAATATGTGAAATATTAAATATATTGAAAATTAATAATTATCGTGATATAATTCTCAAAACAGAAATTATTAAATAAGAAAGGGAATGATAAAATGGCAACAACAAATGAATATATAGAATATGTATGTGAACAAATAAAAGGTATTGGAGAGATAAGATATAAGAAGATGTTTGGAGAATTTATGGTATATGTTAATGATAAACCAGTTATTATAGTTTGTAATAATGTACCTTTTGTAAAAAAACTGGATTGTATTAAAGAAATGATGCAAGATGCAGAAATAGGTTATCCATATAAGGGAGCAAAGGAGCATTATATATTAGATATTGATAATACTGATTTTTGTAGGTCTGTTATTATTGAAGTTGAGAAGGTAACTTCAATACCAATACCTAAAAAGAAGAAATAATATGATTAATAAAAACCATAACCGCTTATTTATGTGCGGTTATGGTTTAATGTTAATAGGAAGTATCCCATCAAATCAAGGTTATAAACGAGAAATTCTTCAATGGGATAATCTAATTGTTTAATACTTCCAATCCAACCAAGTTTATGAAACCATTTATCTCCATCTTGCCGTGCAAAATGAAAATTAGAGTGTTTTCCTCTTGATAAACCATGTGTGTTATAATAAAAAGCTATTTTTATATGACCTTCTGGAACAGGAGTATTTGAATTACATTCTTCTACAGAAAGTCCTAAAGTTTCAAAGTCACATTTTAGAGCTTCAATTAACTCATTAGAATTTGTGTAACAAGTATTACCTGAAATTTGTCCAATATCTGCAAAATAATAGGGTGTGTGTTCATCTATTAGACTTCTGAGAACTGGCATTCCAGATATTATATCCACATATTCTAGGACTTCTGTGGGAATAGTGTTCATTACTGCAAACATATAACAATTAAAATTTCCCTTTGGTAAACAATCCCAGTTTACAATTTTACCAAAATTACTCCGAATATCCATTTGTATGTCCTGTAATATTTGGCTGTTCATAAATTAATCCCCTTTCAAATTATTTGTATACAATAGTATAGCATATTTTTATGTTGATTTCAATGCATTTTTCTTTTAAATGGTGGAGATGAGGAGAGTCGAACTCCTGTCCATAATACTTTCCACATAAACTTCTCCGAGTGCAGTTTGTTATGAAAATTCATTTAACAATCATAAACAAACAAATGAAAGTTAAATATATCTATATAAATACCCACTGTTCCTATAGAAAAAACAGTTTTGTTTTCCCACTAAATGACACCAAATTAGAAAATGTGGGGATTTTCTAATAGGCGTTGCTGCAATTTAGGCAGCAAATGCTAATTCATTATTATCAGCGTTTATATTTAAATTTCTCGTTTATTTAAGTGGCCAACGAGAATCCACTACTCGCTATCTATGCTTCTGGTATAATGTCGAAACCATTACATCCCCATAACAATAATATTATAATATAAAAGCAGTACAAATGCAATACCAAAAAAGTACTGAAACCAAATTGATTCAAAGAGCCATTTAGTTCCAATACTTAATTAATTAAATTTCCATTTGACTTCCTAAGAATGTAGCTGCAGATTGAGCAACCTTTTTTTCAACCTCATTCATTTTTGTATTAGCTTCTTTAGAAAGTAGAATAACAGTACCAATTGTATCACCATTAGAAATAATAGGATAAACAACTTGGGCATTATATTTTCTCTCTTCATTATCATTTTTTGTGATAGGAACAGAAACATCACTGTTTTCTTTACTTGTATAAACTTCATTGTCTTCCATTAATTGTTCTAATTCATTACTTATGTTTTGCTCCAAAAATTCTTTTTTTGGACCACCAGAAACGGCGATAACAGTATCTTTATCAGTAATACAAGCGATATGTCCAGTAGTTTTTGAAAGAGTTTCTGCATATCCAGTAGCAAATTCTGAAAGTTCTCCAATAGGAGAATATTTTTTCAAAATAACTTGACCTTCTCTATCAGTAAAAATTTCTAAGGGTTCACCTTCTTTAATTCTCAATGTTTTTCTTATTTCTTTTGGTATAACAACTCTACCTAAGTCATCTATTCTTCTTACAACACCAGTTGCTTTCATAATTTTCCTCCTTTTTAAATATTAAGTATATTCTTATTATGACAAAAAAGGAAGAAAATATACATTTAAAAAACAATCAAAAAAATTATTTTAAATTTAAATAAACAATTGTAACGCCCATTTCACCTTCACCAAAAGAGCCCAATCTAAAAGAATCAACATGTTTATTAGTTTTTAAAAATTTATGAATACCATTTTTCAAAGCACCAGTGCCTTTTCCATGAACAATACGTATTGGAGAAAGTTTGGCAATAAAACAATCATCCAAATATTTATCAACAATTGGAATTGCTTCATCAACAGTAAAACCAATAATATTTATTTCAGAGTTGACAGACATAGATTTAAAAGAAGAAATGCTTTTGTAACCATAATCTTTTTTTGAAGATTGTTTTTTAATTTCTTGCAAATATTTAATATTCAAATTCATCTTCATTGAACCTACTTGAACCTGAACTGTATCATCTTTAGAAACATTACTTAAAACTATACCATCTGTATTCAGATTGCTAACAAAAACATTTAAATTAGGTTTAATATCTTCTCTAGCAATATGTTGTTGAGATATAACATCTTCAGACTTATTTTTTAATGATGAAATTTGTTCATTTAAATCATTTCTAAGCTTATTTGCTTGTGATGTAGAAGAACTAGAGGAAAGACTTTTTATAATATCATTGGCTGTTTCTTTAGCATCTAACAAGATTTGTTTTGCCTCTTGTTTGGCATTAAAAATTAATTCTTTTTCCTTATTGTAAATGTCTGAATTTCTACTTTCAAGACTTTTCTTTAATTTTTCAGCCTCTTTTAAAGCGATTTCAGTGCGAGATTTCTCATCTTCAATTTGAGATTGTGTATCATATATCTTTTTTAATAAATCTTCTATGTGTATAGTTTCTGAATTTATTTGAGTAGAAGCACGAGTGATGATATCCTCTTTTAGGCCAAGTTTTCTACTAATTGCAAAAGCATTACTCTTGCCAGGGATACCTAGTAAAAGTCGATAGGTAGGTTTTAAGTTTTCAATATCAAATTCAACACTAGCATTTTTGAAACTAGGAGTTATTAAAGCATATTGTTTTAATTCCTGATAATGAGAAGTAGATATAGTAATTGTATTTTGGTCAGAAAAATATTGTAAAATACTAATTGCAAGATTAGAACCTTCAAGTGGGTCTGTTCCTGAACCCAATTCGTCAAGCAGAACTAAACTATTAGATGTCGCATTATTGGTTATATTAACAATATTGCTCATATGAGATGAAAATGTACTTAAAGATTCGCTAATACTTTGTTCATCACCAATATCAGCATAAATGTGGTCAAAAATGTATATACTAGAATGTTCATCAGCAGGAATATTTAAACCACTACAAGCCATTGCTGTTAAAAGCCCAACAGTTTTTAAGGTAACAGTCTTTCCACCTGTATTTGGACCAGTTATTACTAAACAAGTGAAGTCTTTTCCTAGTTCCAAAGAAATCGGAACTACTTGATTTTTATCAATAAGTGGATGTCTAGCATTTTTTAAAATGATAAATTTTTCATCATTTATATCTGGTTTTGAGCAATTATAAATTAAAGAAAATTGAGCTTTAGCAAAAATAAAATCAAGTTTGCCAATAATGTCTATATTATTTTTTAATTCATCTGTATATGGATATAACAAGCCACTTAAATTTTGCAATATTTTTTCAATTTCTAAATTTTCTTCAATATTCAAATTAGAAAGTTCATTATTAAGGTCAAAAACTGCAATTGGTTCTATGAACACAGTTGCACCACTGCTAGAGATGTCATGAACAAGACCTTTTACATTTGAACGATATTCTTCTTTAACAGGAATTACAAAACGATTATTACGTATTGTAACAATACTTTCTCTAATATACTTAGAATAAGTAGATGAATGTATGATATTATTAAGTTTTGTATGAATGTCTTGTTCTATTTTTCTTTTTTGTCTACGAATATCTTGTAACTTAGTAGAAGCTATGTCAGCAATTGTATTTTCATCTATAATTGATTTTGTAAATGTAGAAACAATATTTGCATTTGTATATAGATTATTAAAATAAAGCTCTATATCAGAAAAGTCTGAAGTAGAAAGAAAGTCTTTTTTTAAATAATCTTTTAGATTATGTGACATTTGCAAAATCTTTTGAATTGCTAGTAGTGCCTTTATATTTAAAACACCAGAACTTTCAAGAGTTTTTATATAAACATTTATATCTTCAATATAATCTAATGGTGGCTGATTATTCCTTTGAATAAGTATTACGCCTTGATTTGTTTCATTAAGCATTTGTGTGACTTCATCTTGATTTTTTGAAGGACGAAGTCGTAAAACATAGTCTTTACCAATATATGTTTTACAGTAAGATGAGACTATTTCTAAAATTTTATTATATTCTAATTTATATAAATTATTATTCATTATTAATTTGCCCTTTCTATTTAAGAATTATAACTTTGTTTTGTAACACATATATTATGTCACAAAAATGTTAAAAATTCAATATATTGCATTTGAGATATAATAGTGTTATAATGGTATATGCATAACTTTTTTAGGAGGGACAGAAAAATGCTAATTTCTGTAGAATTGTGGGTAGGAAGATTTGGCTATAAGCAAAATCTTAAGGGACTCATAAAAGTAAACTCAGACATAAAAAAAATTAGGAGGAGATGGCGGGAAGAGAAAGGCTATATTCAAGCTTTAAAACTTACAGACAAAAGAGTGTTAAAAGCATTCTATATGTATGATATGTTCGTCATAGGCGAAGTAACATATGCCAATACTCTTAAGTTTTGGGATGATTTTGTGGATGTTTGCTTGAGCAATAAGGAGTGCGAACTACCACAAGTTGGCATTTACTGATGAAAACGCAAAAGGGAACTAATTAATTAATTGGTTCTCTTTTGCGTTATTTTCAACAAAAAATAAAACTTTATGAAAAAACTTGCCAAATTATATAAATAAATATATAATAGAGAAAAACAAAATTGGAAGGAGCGATTTTTATGAAAATAAAAATAATAGGAAAAGAACTAAAAGTAACAGAAGCAATAAATGATTATGTAGAAAGAAAAATGGAAAGGATTGATAAATACTTTGAAGAAGCAGAAGCAGATGTAACAATAAAAACAGAAAGAAATGCACAAATTGCAGAAATAAAAGTATCAGCAAATGGAGATGTATATAGAGCTGTAACAGAAGACAAAGATTTATATGCATCTATAGACAAAGATATAGATATATTAGAAGGTCAAATCAGAAAAGCTAAAACAAAAAAAGAAAGAATGTTAAAAGATTCAACATTAAAGGTTTTACAAGTTGAAGAAAAGAAACATGAAATTGAAGATGAAATATTAAAAACAGAATATTATGAAATAAAGCCAATGGCACCAGAGGATGCAAAATTAAAATTACAAGAAAGACCAAGTCAAATGTTTTTTACATTTGTTAATGTAGAAACAGGAAAAGTAAATGTTATACACAAATTAAAAGATGGCAAGAACTATGGATTGATTGAGCCAGAAGCATAGAAAATATAATATAGGGGATATAATGGGAATGAATAATTCAGAAAAAACAGAGGTATTTGTCAGTCAGGTGGAAAAAAGTTAAAAGAAAGATATGTAAATGAAGACTTCATAAAAATAGGACAAGGATATAGCTTTTAATGGATGGAGCTACAGGGCTAGGAGGTCCAGAAGCTATTAATATGTAGAGAAATATACAAAAACGCAGAAAAATATATTCTGATAATCAAGTATTACAGAATTTAAAGCAGATAGCTCAAGATAAAAATGTGAATATTACAGAGGCTAGATATTATACAGAAATAGAAAAAATGATAAAAGAAAATAGAGCCAAAAAGAACACAGATGAAGGATATTGGATTTTAGGAACATGTATAGAAACAGTAGGACATGGTACAATATTTGAAGAAAAGGCTGAAAACTTAAGTAGTATTATGTTACACTCAGATGGATTCAATTATGAAATACTAAATCTAAGTATAAAAGAAGTATTAGAGCAATGTAGAACTCAAGAAGGTCTAATAAATTTACAAAATAGAATTAGACTGGCAGAAGAAGACGACGAATACTTTACTAAACAATTAAGACTGAAAAAACATGATGACATGTCAGTTGTTATAAATGAAATATAGGCAGAAAGAGATTAATAAATAAAGAGGCTTTGTATATTCAAGGTCTCTCTTTATTATTGATATAGTAAAAAGGAATTAAAACAGTTGTAAAAAATATAAAGACAAGGTATAATGAAATATAGAGGTAGAGAAGATGAACAAAGATAAGTTAATAAAAATATTTAAAATAGCACTAATTTTAATGTGGATAATAGTAGTATTTATGTTTTCAAACGAGACAGGAAAAGAATCAAGGAGTACAAGTAGGAAAGTAACAGAAACCATAGTGCAAAAATTGTCTAATAAAAGCATAGAAGAAAACAAAAAAATAGTAGAAAAAGTTGACAGGATAGTAAGGAAAACAGCACATTTTACAATTTATGCCATAGGAGGATTTTTAATTATAAGTTATGCATACAAAAAAGATAAGAAAAAGAAAGTTCTATTAATATGCATAGCTTTTGGAGCATGTTATGCAATTACAGACGAATTACATCAATTTTTTGTATCAGAGAGAAGTGCAAGTCCTTTTGATGTTGCAATTGACACAATGGGGGTAATTACTGGAATAGTAATATATCTAATAATAAAGAAAATAGAGAGTCATGTAAAAAAGGGAACTTAATCGAATATTGTAAACAAATGTCTAAAAAAAAGTTAAAAGCTTGACTATATAGTGAAAGTTTGGTACAATAATAATGATAGGCTTTTTCAATGAAAAAGTATTAAAAGTGTGAAATTATAGGGGGATTTTGTAATGAACACTAATACATTATGTAATTCAGAATTAGCTGTAAATAATATAACGATAGGAAATAATTCTACAAAAGAAAATAAAAATATCATAAATGATATAAAAAATGAGAAAATAACAACAGCAGAAAAACGAGTAGATAAAAGTCAAACATTAGTATATTTTGAAATGTTTGTAAAAAGATTAATTGACATAGTAGCTGGAGTGATAGGATGTATCTTAATGGTACCATTAACAATAGTTATTTACATAGCTAATAAAATTTGTAATGATACAGCTCCAATTTTTTTTGTGCAAGAAAGAATTGGTAAAAATGGGAAAACATTTAAAATATATAAATATAGGACAATGGTTGAAAATGCTGATGAAATTCTAAATCAGTATTTAGAAAAAAACCATGAAGCAAAAATAGAATACATAAAAAACAAGAAATTAAAAGAAGACCCAAGGATAACAAAAGTTGGGAAAATATTAAGAGCCACATCATTAGATGAATGGCCACAATTTTTGAATTGTCTAATTGGGAATATGAGTTTAGTAGGACCTAGACCATATCTATTAAGAGAGAAAGAAGATATAGGAAATTATTATAGTATAATCATTAAACACAAACCAGGAATAACAGGATTATGGCAAACGCATGGGAGGTCAGAAGTTACATTTAAAGACAGATTACATATGGACTATCTATACAACCAAAACAATTCTTTAATACAAGACTTTAAAATCATTATAAATACATTTAAAACAGTTTTAAATAGAAGAGGAGCTATCTAGTTAATAGATAGCAATCCATTTGACTCAAAAAATATAAAAACTAGTTTAATTAGTTCAATTATAGGAGGAGTTATGGAAAATACGATAACAATATCTATTGTTGCATATCACAATTATAAAGATATAAAAAAAGCAATAGAAACAATTGAAAAGTATACAAATACAAATTTGAAAAAAAAGATTTATATTGTTGATAATGGAACTGAAACATGTACGCAAGAAGAAATAGAAGACTTTAAAAACTTCATTAAGCAATATTCAGATATTAGTTATATAGATGCAGGGAGTAATTTGGGATTTGGAAAAGGGCATAATAAAATTTTAGACATAATAAGTTCAAAATATCATGCAATAGTAAATCCAGACATTATATTTAAAGAAGACTCATTTAATAAAATAATTCAATATATGGAAGATAATGAAAATGTTGGAATGGTTATACCTAAAATAGTTGACCAAGATGGAAACATGCAAAAAGTATATAGAGAAGAAGTAACAATACATGACATGTTTATTAGGATGTTTTGCCCAAAAATGTTTCCAAAAAGGATGGCAAAAATAACATTAGAAGACAAAGACTACACGAAAGAATTTCAAGTGCCATTTGGGCAAGGAAGTTTTTTAGTTATAAGAACAGAACTATTTAAGAAATTAAATGGATTTGATGATAGATACTTTATGTATATGGAAGATGCAGATTTATGTAAAAGAGTTAATGTAGAGTCAAGTCTAATGTATTATCCAGGAACTGAGGTTATACACCTTTGGGAGAGAGGTTCACATAAGAGCAAAACACTATTTAAATATCATGTAAAATCAATGATAGCCTATTTTAAAAAGTGGGGAATTTAAATGAAAATAAAGAATGTTATAGTGGTAAATGATTTCAACTATATACAAGGAGGAGCCAGCAAAGTTGCAATAGACACAGCTAAACTTTTAAAAAATGATGGATTGAATGTTATATTTTTTTCAGCAGTGATAAAACCAGAAGAAAACATTGAAGGAATAACTTATATATCAACACATCAAAAAGAAGCTTTAAAAGAAAAAAACAGACTAAAAGGTATGATTAATGGAATATATAATTTTAAAGTAAAAAGAGAGTTTGGGAAATTATTAAAAAAATTAAATAGAGAAGAAACTGTAATACATATTCATGGATGGACAAAAGCTTTATCAAGTAGTATTTTTGATATCGCATTTAAAATGAAATTTAAAGTTATACTCACACTACACGATTATTTTACAGCCTGTCCAAATGGAGCAATGTTTAATTATAACACATTAAATACTTGTAACATAAATGGGTTATCAACAAAATGTTTATTATGTAATTGTGATTCAAGAAATTATCCTTTTAAAATTTATAGATATATACGTTCATTTATTCAAAACAAAGTAGTAAAATTACCTAAAAAATTAAAATATGCTGTTGGAATATCTAATATGAGTATAAATCACTTAAAAAAATACTTTAATGATAACTTAAAAATTAAAGTTATTTATAATCCAATTGATATTAATCCAAAAACAATAAACTTAATCAATATAGAGAAAAAGGATTATTTTTTGTATGTTGGACGAATTGATAAAGAAAAGGGAATAGAAAACTTTTGTAAAGCAATTACAGACTTGAATTTGCCAGGAATTGCTGTAGGAACAGGAAAAGAACTAGAGAAGTTAAAAGAAAAGTATACTAATATAGATTTTGTAGGATGGAAAAATACCAATGAAGTATATTCTTATATGAAAAATGCAGAAGCATTAGTAGTTCCAAGTATATGGTATGAAAGTGCGGGACTAACAATTTTAGAGGCAGAAAAATTAGGAACACCATGTATAATATCTCAATATTGTTCAGAAAAAGAATTTTTAAAAAAAGGATGTAGCTATAAGACACTAGAAGATTTAAAAAAATGTATTTTAAAAAAGGAATATTTAAAAGAAAACGATTTACAACTCAACAAATTTAGTCCTACTTTTTATATTGAAGAATTAAAAAAATTTTATGAAGAGGATTAAAAAATGAAAAGATTTTTAATAAGTATTTATAAAAAAACAATTGGAAAGATAAATAACAAACGTATAAAAAACAAAGACATTACAATAATCTCTAACAATTGTTGGGGAGGAATATTTTACAGAAATAACAATTTAGAATATCTTTCACCCACATTAGGTCTATTTTTTATGGCTGAAGATTATATAAAATTCATATATAATTTAAAAGAATATATTCATTCTGAATTAAGCTTTATTTCTTTGGAAGACTCAAAACATAAAGAATATTTAAAAAAGTTAAATTATAAAAGTCCCATTGGTAAAATAAATGATATAGAAATAATGTTTTTACACTATGAAAATGAGCAAGAGGCTCTTGAAAAATGGGAAAGAAGGAAAAAAAGGATTAATTGGAACAAAATTATATATAAGTTTTCAGACCAGAATATGTGTACTTATGAGCAATTAAAGAAATTTGAAGAATTTAATGCTAAGAATAAGATTTGTTTTACTACAAGAAAATATGAAGGAATAGATACAATTCAATTAAAAAAATTTGAAAAATGTGAATGTGTTGGAGATGACATTAAAACATATAAAAAATATTTCAATATGTATAAGTTTATAAACAATTTAGATATATAATATCCAATTTTAATAAATAATAGGAGAACAAAAATGATAGTAGAATTATTTGGACTACCTGGTTCAGGAAAAACATTTTATTGTAATGAACTAAGAGAGAAAAAGAAGTATAGAGATATAATGACATTTTATAAAGAAAAATTTTTTGGGAAAGTCATTTTTCATTTAATTCTGATTTTTGGAATGATAAAAAAAGAATTCAGAAAAACTTATAATGATTTAATTGATATAATTGGGACTGATATCAACAAAAAAAATTGGATAACTAAAGAAGCCGAAATGAATATATACATAAAATATATAGTAATAATATATTTTATTGAAAAAAACAGTAAAAATTTGGTAATAGATGAAGGCATTATTCACTATTGTATGGTTCTATTTGCAGAATATGAACTAGATAAGGAACAATGCTTTAAAATAATAGAATATTTTGATAATAAATATTTTAAAGATAAAAAATGTATTTGTAATATTAACTGTAATATAGATATAGCTTTAAGTCGTATGAAAAATAGAAACAGAAAAAGAGCTCCTATAGACTTTTTAAGCGATGATAAATTGATAATATTATTAGAAAGATATGAACAATTTATTGGTTATATAAAAAATAAGTATACTATTATAGATATAAGTGAATTGTTAAACTAACATATTAGTTTAATAGAAATTACTTAGGAGGAAATATGTTTGGAATTTATATTTTTTGTTTTTTAATTTTTACATTATGGGGATATGTATTTTTTATAAGAAAAAACTATCTACATGTTATAACATTTATAAGTTTAGGGATTTTTATACCAGTTTTGTTATATCAATTTAATTGGTCAAGTTTAATTAATACTAGTGAAAGTTCAATGTATGTATATGTTATAATGATGATAGCGCTAATATCATTAGTTTACACTTGTTTTACATATAAAAAGAAACCACGAAAATTAGCAATAAATGAGAAAATTGTGTTTACAAAATTTGGGGCATCAATTGCACCATATATGAACATATTGTTTATAGGATTATATCTTCTTGAAAATTATATGGGGTCAGAATCAATAATACCAGGATTAGTGGGGATTGATATACATAACAAATATTCTGCACCAATTATATCATATATAACAAATGCAAGCTTTTTGTTTATCGCATTCGATTATCTTGCATATAAATCAACCAAGAAAAAGAAGTATTTAGTATTTTTAGCAATTATAGTTTTTATTCCAGTAATAACAAGGTCATCAAGATTTGTAATGGTAATGGCACTTATACAACTTTTATGTTTGTATAGTTTATTTGAAAAAGAGAAAAAAGAGAAAACAGCACAAGAAAAAAAGAAAAGCAAGAGAAGAAATAGAGCAATTTTTTGTGTATTAATAGCTTTAATGATTACATTAAACTTATATACTAATTATAGAATGAGTGGATATGGAAAATATGATATTACATATAGTAAGATGACCAAATGGACAGGTCCAGATTATCTAACATGGATGTCGCCATTCTATGGATATTTTGCACTTTCTTTTAATAATCTTAAAATTAATTTATTATATAGACAAGTTGAATGTAACTATTTGGGAATATACTCTTTTGCTTCATTATATTTTGGGCTATTTCAGATTGACAACTTATTTGGAGTTGATGGAGCAGGGCAAATAAGAGGTAATTTAATAACAAGTGGTTCTGCTAATGTACCAACAGGTTTTTGGGATTTCTATTATGATTTTGGAGTATTATTTTTTATTCCATTAATAGTTGCACTATTAATTTGTAATTATTTTTTTAAGAAATCATGTAAAGAAAAAAACAAGATTACTTATAGAGTAATGTATTGCTGGTATGTCACATATTTTGCTTTCATGTCATTTCAAAACTCGCTGTTTATGTCTACTTCTCTAGTATCTGGAATAATAATGTTTTTGATAATGAAAAATAGTTTTGAGATTATTGAAAATGAAGAAAAGACATACTAAAATATCTAGCTTATAAGGGGGGGCAATGATTAATTATAGTGTAATAATACCAATATATAATATGGAAAAGTACCTAGAAGAGTGTATTAATTCAATTGTTATACAAAAAAGAGATGATGTAGAGATAATATTAATAAATGATGGGTCAACTGATAACAGTTTAGATATATGTTATAAATATCAAGAAAGATATAATAATATTGTAGTAATTGATAAAGCAAATTCTGGAACAACAGACACAATAATACAAGGCATAAAAAAATCAAGTGGAAAGTATATATGTTTTTCAGATGCAGATGACTATATAGATACAAATTATTTTACTGTTTTGGACAAGTATATAAAAGATAATTATGATATTATATTATTTAACTATTCCAAAAAATATATTAATAATACTATAAATGTGAAAATAAATTCCATTAACTATGGAGAACTTGATAATAATGAAGTTGAATTTCTACATAAAAAATTATTTTTAGATTTTAGTAAATATAGTTTTTATAGGTGGGACAAAGCTATAAAGTCAGAAATAATAAAAAATAACATATTAAAAATAAATGAAAAAACAACATATTTAGAAGACCATGTGTTTAGTCTTTTAAACCTATTATCTGCAAATAAAATAATATATATAAATGAAGCATTATATTATTATCGAATGAGAAAAAACTCTGTATCACATTCAATAAATGATAAAGTTTTTGAAGATTATGAAAAAATAAAGAAAGAAATGTTTGAGATTGCACAAAAAAATAATATTACTAATCAAGTAATATATTCATTAAAACTATATTTTTTATATCAATATGCAAGATATTCATTAAAATCAAATAAAAGACATAAGGCAGAAAACGTTTCTATAAAAGACATTATTAATACAAAAGACAAAAATAGGAAGATGGTAATGTTATTATATAAATTAAATTTGAAGACTGTATATAAAATTTTATTGAAAGCAAAATTAAGAAAGGAGAAATCAAAAAAGTTAGAATATTTTGATTAATATAAATTATGAAATGTGGAATTGTTATATTAAACTATAATTCATATAATTTGACATGTGAATTAGTAAAAAAATGCTTAGAAATTGATTTAATAGAAAAAATCGTATTAGTAGACAATGACTCAAAGGATGATTTTGACTCTTTTGTTTTAGAAACCAATAATAGTAGGATAGAGTATATAAAAAATGATAAGAATTCTGGGTATGCTGCAGGGAATAATATTGGTTTAAAATATTTATACAATTTAGGATATAAATATGCATTTATTGCTAACCCTGATGTTATTTTTGATTATAATACAATTAACGAAATATTAACATTTTTGAGTGAAAATAGTTCATATGGAATAGTATCATCTGTTAGAACTCAAAATAGAACAAAGGACACTGGACAATTTTGGTCAATTCCTAAATATAGAGATGCTTTATTTGAATCTATATTTATAGGTAGAAAATTTCAAAATAAATTAAATAAGAAGAAATCAAATTATATATGTGATAATTTAGGAGATAAGCGTTATATTGATGTTGAAGTTGTTGGTGGTGCATTTTTTGGTTGCAATCTAGACATAATGAATGAGATTGATTATCTAGATGAAGGAACATTTTTATGGTATGAAGAAAATATTGTAAGTTTCAAATTACGAGAAAAAGGGTATAAAGTTTCAGTTTTAAATACATGTGAATATGAACATAGTCATAGTAAAAAAAGGCATGGTAACTTAATGCATACAACTTTTATCAAATCAAAAAAATATTACTGTTATAAGTATTTAAAAATAGGAATATTTAGAAAAATATTGCTAGCTATATTTGATTTTATAGGAATAGTTGAGAATAAAATAATTTGTTTTTTATATAAGGAGCGAAACAAAAGATGAATATAAAAAAAGCAATCATCAAAGTATTTAATGTGAATCTTTTTCAGCTAATTTCAAGTTTAATTGTAGGTTTTTTTGTACCTATGATTTTATCTATTGATGGTTATGCAAACTTAAAAACATATACATTATATATATCATATATTGGACTATTCCATTTTGGATTTATTGATGGATTATTTATAAAATATGGTGGGAAAAAGTATGAAGACATTGACAAAAAAATACTAAAAGGAGAACACACATTTTTAATAATATTAGAGATAATCATTTCAGTTATACTATTTCTAATATCATTAATAAGTAGAAACATGATTGTATTTTTATTCTCTATTTCTATACTTCCAATTATGATAAACAATTTTCATAAGTATATTTATCAAGCAACAGGGGAGTTTGATAAATATACTAAAATAATGTATATTTATAATGGTATGTATATGATGTTAAATATTTTGCTGGCATTGATATTTAGAAGTCAAAACTATATTTTATACTGTTTAACAACATTTATTGCTAATTTTATTTCCATATTCTATATAGAGAGTTCATTCCTTTTGAAAAACAGACAAATAAAAGGAATAATAAACAAGAAAACCTTTAATAACATAAAAGTAGGTTTTTTTATACTATTGGGTAATTTGGTTATAATTGGATTATTTGGAATAGACAAATGGTTTGTAAAATTATTTTTAGAAACAGAAGATTTTGCATTTTACTCTTTTGCAGTATCAATGCTAAATATAATAAATACATTAGTTAATGCTATTTCAATTACTTTTTATAATTACCTGTTTGAAAATAACAATACAGATAAAATTAATAGATTAAAAAAATATCTAATAATATTAGGCGGATTTGCTAGCATAGCATACTTCCCATTAGCATTTATAGTCAACTTTTTTATAAAAAAGTATATTCCTTCTCTAGATATTATCGCCATCACATTTGCAACCTTCCCATATATGATTTTAATAAATGCTCTATATGTAAATTTATATAAGGTCAATAAGGATGAAAAGCATTATTTTAAGATTGTTGTAACTATTTTGGGTGTATCAATTTTTTACAATTTAATTGCTTTAGCTATTTTTCATAACACAACAGCAATAGCAATAGCAACAATTTTAACACTTATAACATGGGTGATATACTCAACTAATGACTTAAAAAATGTAATAGGTAATAAAAAAATGTATATATACATGTTTGGGTTAAATGTTTCATTTTTAGTTTGTGCGCATTTTTTTGATTGGCTTATGGGTGGATGTATATATTTATTAATATATAGTATATGGACATATATCAATAATAGAGAGATTATTATAGAGATAAAAAATGAAGTCAAAAAACACTAAAAAAATAGCCAAAAAACTTAAAGAAAACTATTGCATATTGTCAAAATTAATGTTATAATCATAGAGAAATAAAAAAAAGAAAGGGAGAATGAAAATGAAAAAAGCTTTAACAATTTCATTATTAGTTGTAATGCTAGTTGTAGCATCAGCTACATTAGTAAATGCAGCAACATCTGTATCTTTAGGAAATGATTTATATACAATAGGAGCAAAATATGGAATGACATCAGCAGACAAAGTAAAAGTAGATAGATATCTAGCTACAAATCCAATAACAGATGCTCAAGCAGATGCAGTATTAGCAAAAGCTAATGAAGCAGTAGCAGTTATGGAAAAAGCAGGAGTAACAAACTTCAAAGATTTAACAGAAGCTCAAAAAGCAGAAGTTAAAAGCATAGCTACAGCAGCAGCTTCAATAATAGATGTAAAATTAGTTTTCAATTCTAATTCAGTAAAAATATATGACAATAATGGAAAATTAATTGAAACTGTTTCAAATAATGATGGAAAATTAGCATACACAGGAAATAACATGAATGTTGTTTTAGTTATTTCTGTAATAGCAATAATTGCCCTTGCTATCACAATAGTAGCAAAGAGAACATTTGCAGATGCAAAATAAATTATTACAATTAGTAAAAGCAACTATTACTAGCATAATAGTTGCTTTATTAATTACAATGTTATTAATATTTGCAATAAATCTATTTTTAGGGCAAGAAATAGAAGCAACAATATCGTTAGTAAATAAAGTATCAATAACAATCAATGATAATAAACCACAAGAGGAGGCTGTTTTAAATCAAGAAACTAGTAGACTAGTAAATTATCCAGAATATGGGACTAAATATGCAACAATAGAAATCAACAAGATAGGGGTAAATTTACCAGTTTATTTTGGTGACACATTAGAAATATTAAAAAAAGGTGTAGGACATTCAAGTGGAAGTTATTTTCCAGGTGAAGGTGGTTCAATAGTATATATGGGACACAACTCAAAAAATGTATTTAGAAGATTTTCAGAATTGCAAATAGGAAATGAAATAAAAGTAACAACAACATATGGAGAATTTACATATAAAATATATGATATGCAATTAATCAAAGAAACTGAGACAGAGAAACTCCCTATACAAGAAGAAAAAGAAATATTAATGGTATACACATGTTATCCATTTAATAATATTGGACATGCAACACAAAGATATGTAGTATATGCAGAATTAGAAAAGTAGAAGGAAGGATAAGAAGAATGAAAATAATAATAAATCTTATAAAATTTGCTCTAATCACAATATTAACAATATGTATGATTTCAGTAGCTATTATAACAACAATTTCTTCTACAGTTCTAAATCAAAATTTTGTTGTGGAGAAACTAGAAGAATCAGAATTCTACACAGAGATGTATGAATTAGTAAAATCAAACTTTGAAAATTATATATATCAATCAGGATTAGATGAAGTGGTACTAGAAAATATATGCACAAAAGAAAAAGTAAAAAAAGACATAAATACAATGTTAACAAACATATATAAGGGAACAAATGAAAAAATAGATACAACAGAAATAAAAACAAACTTAGATTCAAATATACAAGAACTAGGTGTAAAAAATACTAAAAATGAAAAAGCAATAAATGAATTTATAGAGCATATATGCAATGAGTACAAAGACACTATAGTACATACAGAATATGAAGGCAAAATAAATAACATATATAGTAAAGTAGTAAAAATATTTGGCAAAGTATATAATGCTTCTTTAATAACAATAGGTGTATCAATAGTATTACTAATAGTTATTAATATAAAAAGAGCAAGCAAAAATATACAGGATATAGGAATTGGCTTATTAGCAACAGCTACATTTAGCCTAACAGCATATAATACGATTGTATCAAAAATAAATATAGAAGGGATAAAAATATTTAATGATACATATTCAAATATAATAGTAGCTATAATACAAGAAATTGTTGGAAGAATCTTTTCAATAGGAATTGGAGCTCTAGTAGTATCCATAGTATTAATATTAATATATGCTGTTATAGTAGCAGTTAAAAACCCAAATGAAGAAACAATAACAGAAAAATAGGGGGAGAATATGGAAGAGTTAGATTTAAAAGAACTATTACAGATATTTTGGGAAAAAAAGATACAAATAATATTGATAACTGCAATATTTATAGCAGTAGGAATGATATATTCTTTAGGATTTATAACACCTAAATATGAATCAAAAACAAAATTATTATTAGCAACAAATTCATCAGAAGCAAATGTAGAAAATGAAACAATAACAACAACAGATGTAACATTAAACTCAAAATTAGTATCAACATATAGTGAATTAGTAAAAAGTAATAAAGTTATAAGAAGTGTAATATCTAATTTAGCTATAAGTGAAGAAGAAGAAAACATTAGAAAAAATGTTAGTGTAAATGCTGTATCTGATACAGAAGTTATAGAAATAAAAGTAAAAAATGAGGACCCAGTAATTGCAGCAAAAATAACAAATGAGATAGCAAAAGTATTTATAGAAAATGTAAAAGAATATTATGGAATAGAAAATGTACGTATAGTTGATGAAGCAGAAGTAGATGAAAAACCATGTAATATAAATCACACAAAAAACATGTTAATAGCAGCTATTATAGGGCTTATACTAGCATCAATGTATGCAATAATAATAAATATGTTAGATACAACAGTAAAATCAGTAGAAGAAATAGAAAAAATAACTGGTGTAACTGTATTAGTATCAATACCTACATATGAAACTTTACCAGAAGAGAGAAATAAAAAGAGTAAAGGAGGGGTAAAAAGAAAATGAAAAAAGAACTTATAGCATTTAAAGACCCAAAATCATTTGTATCAGAACTATTTAGAACATTAAGAACAAATATACAATTCATGAACTCAAACAAACAATTAACAACATTATTAGTAACATCAACATTACCAGGAGAAGGAAAAAGTTGGGTATCTTCAAACTTAGCAACTACATTTGCACAAGCAGGTAAAAGAGTTGTGTTAATAGATGCAGATATGAGAAAAGGTAGGATATACAATATATTTGGAGTATTACCTCGTCCAGGTCTTTCAAACTACCTTTCAGGAGTTGGAGAAAATGATGGGGAAAGGTCAGAATTAGTTAGTTTCTTAAGAGAAACAGAAGTACCTAACTTATATGTCATGCCAGCAGGAAATATACCACCAAATCCATCAGAATTATTAATAACATCTAAAATGGTAAATTTATTAGAAGAATTAAAAAAAGAATGTGATTTAATAATAATAGATGGAACACCATCAAAACTAGTAACAGATGCTGTAATTTTATCAAGAATAGTAGATTCTACAATTATAGTTACAGGGCATAATCAAACTAGAAAAGATGACCTAGAAAAAATAGCAAGAGACATAAAAAATGTAGGTGGAAATATAATTGGAATTGTTTATAATAAAACACCAGCTTTATCAAAGAAGACAAATGAGACATATTATTATGCATCAGATTCACATAGAACACAGGTAAATGGTAATACAGCCGATGTTATGCAACAAAAAAGCAATAATACAAAAACTGGTGTTGGTATGTCAAAAGATAATAGACCCAAAAAAGAAATGAAGCCAAATGTGATGAGAAAAGAAAATAGCAAACAAGAACAAGATATTCCAAAAGCATTTAGAAAAGATACAGAGCAAATAAAAGAAAAAACAGGGGAATGGCGTAGAGAATATGATAAACATTTAAAAAATGAAAAAAAGAAAAAATTTAATAGGAGATAAAGATGATTGATTTCCATTCACATATATTACCTAATATAGATGATGGTTCTAAAAGTCAAGAACAGTCAAAAGCAATTATTGAAGAAGCAATAGAAGCAGGATTTACAAAAATAATATCAACATCACATTATTTAGAAGACTATTATGAAGTTGATGAAGCAAATAGAGAAATAATGATAAGAAAATTAAATGAAGATTGCAAAGATATTGAATTGTATCTTGGAAGTGAGATTTATATAACAGATTCAATTGTACAGTTGTTAGAAGATAAAAAGGCATCAACAATTAATAATTCAAGATATGTATTATTTGAACTTCCACTAAATTCAAAACCATTTAATGCAAAAGAGGTAGTATATAAACTTATAGAAAAAGAATATATACCAATAATAGCACATCCAGAAAGATATAGTTATGTGCAAGATGATATAGACTTTGTAAATGAATTAGCTGAGATGGGGGCATTTTTTCAAGCGAACTATGGTAGCATAATTGGTTTATATGGTAGAAAAGCAGAAAAAACTGTAAAAAAATTGTTAAAAGATGGTCTTATTCATTTCCTTGGTTCAGATGTGCATAGGGATAATCAAATATATCCATATATGCCAAAGATTTTTAAAAAGTTGAGTAAGATTATTTCAGAAGATGAAATTGAAGAACTCACAACAATTAATCCTCAAAGAGTGTTGGATAATGAGGATATAGAAGAATAAATACTAAATGATTTATAAAAAAGGCAGGAGCACATCTCCTGCCTCTATGTATGTTTAAACGAAAAACATAAATAAAACCAAGAAAAATACTTCTGCCAAAATGCAATAACATTGCAAAAATCAATTAAAATCTAAAATACGTTAAAACTATTTGTTAGCCATATTGTTTTCAACTTGTTGTATCATTTTTCTAACCATATTTCCACCGATTTTACCAGCATCTTTAGCTGATATATCACCATTATATCCATCTTTTAAAGTTACACCAACTTCGCTAGCTACTTCATATTTGAACTTATCTAAAGCGCTCATAGCTTCTGGAACTAATTTTTTGTTACTATTGTTTGAGTTTGCCATGTTTTTTCACCTCCTGCTATATATAACATTTCTTAGAAAAAACTATTGCTTTTTCTAAATATATGATGTACAATTTTTTAGAAAATAAACAGGAAAAATTTTGAAATAACAAAAAAGAAAGAAGGAAAGTGCAAAAGATGTATAAATTAGTAGCGATAGACTTAGATGGAACACTATTAAACTCATATGGAGAAATAACAGAAGAAACAAAAAAAGTAATAAAACAAGTACAAGAAAAAGGAATAAAAGTAATAATAGCATCAGGAAGACCAATAGATTCAATAAAAACAATTGCAAAAGAAATTGAAAGTAATGAATACTTTGTTTCAGGAAATGGTGCTATAGTATATGATGTTTCAAAAGAAGAGATTATATACGAAAACATATTAAAAAAATCAAAAGTATTAGACATAATAAAAACATGTGAGGAAAACAGTATATATTACAATATATATACTGAAAAAGAAATAATAGCAAAATCATTAAATTTTAATGTATTATATTATCATAAAGAAAATCTAAACAAAGATGAAAAAAGTAAAACACATATAAATATAGTAGAGAACATATATGATTACATAGAAGCAAGAGATGAAAAGATTATAAAAATAACAATAAGTGATAACACACAATCAATTTTTAATTCAATAATGAAAAGACTAAAAGAAATAGAAGAAATAGAAATTTTAGATGTATCACACATGTCAAGAAAAACAATAAGACAAGGAACTGAAGAAATATTAGTAGAATATTTTTATACTGAGATTTCTGCAAAAAATGTAGATAAATGGAGTGCACTAGAGAAATTAGCTGAACAATTAGGAATAAAAAAAGAAGAAATAATAGCAATTGGAGACAATGTTAATGATAAAACAATGATAGAAAATGCAGGAATGGGAGTAGTGATGGAAGGAAGCACAAATTCAGTATTAGAAATAGCAGACTATGTAACAACAAGTAATAATGAAGAAGGAGTTGCAAATGCATTAAAAAAGCTAATTTTAGAATAAATATTACATTTATATTACAAACGTATTAAGTTTGTATTACAAAACAAAAAGCTTGTTGATTTTAATCTAAAAAAGGTGTAAAATAAATTAAGATAGCATATAAATGCGCAAATAAGGAGGAATTAAAATGGCAGGGAATCCAATGCAAAGAAAATCAAGAAATTCATTTTTATTAGGAATAATAGTAGCACTACTAATTTCAAGTATTGCAATAGTAATATTATTTCTTCAAATAAATAAGAAAGACCAAGAAATAAAAAATATGAAAGCAAGTACAAAGAAAGTATATGTTTTAAATGAAGATGTTGAATCAGGTCAAATATTAACACAAGATATGTTTTCAATAAAAGAAGTGAATTCAGACAGTATACCTAGTGATGCAACAGCAATGACAGAAGTAATTGAATCATGGTTTTTACAAACATCAGAAGGAGATATGGTACAAAGAGATAGTAAAGGGTTATTTATAGATTCAAAAGGAGATTCTATAATAGAACTATTTGAAGTGACAGCAGAAGATGTAAAAGATGCCGAAGGATTAGAAGTAGGTCAATATTATAGAATAGAAAATGGAGAGAAAATAGCTACCTCAGTAAGAGGAACACCATACAATGACAATGATGGTTACTTTGTTGTGGATTCAAATAATGAAGATACAAAAACAAGAATATATCCTGAAGTAACAGGAGGATATTATTGCTATAGACTAGATACTTCAACAAATACAAGAGTTAAAACAGAAATAAATATGAGCAATGTTGGAATGATGGCAAAAGTAGGAATGAAAAAAAATACAGTTATGACTAGAAATTTAGTTCAACAAACAGATAATCCAATAACAAGTGATGTAAGAAAAGAAGAATACAATATGATGATATTACCAACAGACTTAATGACAGATGATTACATAGATATTAGATTAAGAATGCCAAATGGACAAAACTTCATAGTAGTTTCAAAGAAACAAGTAACAATACCAACTACTGAAGATGGTTCATACATAGCAGATACAATATGGGTGAATTTAAATGAAGCTGAAATATTAATGTTATCAAGTGCGATAGTAGAAGCATATGGAGTGCCAGGAGGACAAATATATGTAAATAAATATGTAGAAGCTGGAATGCAAGATGCAGCAACACCAACATATTATCCAAATAATGGAGTAATAGCTCAAATAAATTCAAATCCAAATATTGTTGAAAGAGCAAAAGCTGGATTAAGAAGAAGCTTAACAGAAGAAGCAAGAAATGTAAGACAAAATTATTTACAATCACAAATAGATGCTAGTACAACATATGATGTAGATGTATCTGCTGGAATGGATGAATCAGCAGACAAATCAGAAACATCAAGAAAAAGATATCTTGACAGTTTAGGCAGTGCAGAATAATAAAAGATAATGCATTAAAAAGGAGACAAACTAAATATGAAAAAAATTGGTTTTATAGGAGCATATGATAAAACAGACTTGCTATTATATATAGCAAAAATATTAACTAGAAAAGGAATAAGAGTTATAGTAGCAGATGCTACTATAACTCAAAAAAGCAGATATTCAGTACCAACAATAACACCATCAGAGAGTTATATAACTGAATTTGAAGGAGTAGATGTTGCAGTAGGATTTAACTCAATAGAAAAACTAAAGCAATACAAAGGTGTAGAAGATGAAAGCAGAATGAATTATGATTATATGCTAGTTGATACAGATAGTTATGCAGGAGTTGTAAATTACAATATCCAAACAGCAGAAAAAATATATTTTGTTAGTTCATTTGATGCATATTCATTAAAAAGAGGTATAGAAATACTAAAGAAAATTGAAGCACCATTAAATATGACAAAAATATTCTATTCAAGGAGATTAGCAAAAGAAGATGAATATTTTGATTATTTAGCATTAGGTGCTAAAGTTACATGGAATGAAGAAAGACTATACTTTCCATTAGAAAATGGTGACCAATCAGTAATAATGGAGAATGAAAGATTAGAAAAAATAAAATTAAAAGGTCTAAGTAGTGAATATAAAGAAAATCTTATTTATTTAGTAACAGACATAGAAAGTGGATTAGACAAAAAGCAAATAAGATTTTTGATAAAAACTTTATAAAGGAGTAAAGATATGTCAATTATAGCATTTTGGAATGATGATAAAGAACAAACAGGAAAAACATTAACAGCAGTTGCAGTTGCAACTAAAATGGCAGTAGAACGTAATATGAAAATATTATTAATAACAACAAGTTATAGAGATGCAACTTTAAAAAATTGTTTTTGGTCAGATGCAATCCAAAATAATTTTAACATTTTAGGAAAACAAAGAAATAATATTGCACTTGAAAATGGTATAGATGGTTTATCAAAGCTACTAACAAGTAACAAACTAGAGCCATCAATGATTACAGACTATACAAAAGTAGTATTCAAAAATAGACTTGAGATATTATCAGGATATCTAACAATAGATGAAAGATTGTCAGAAAAAGAAAATTTTGAGAACTATAAGAGAGTGTCAGAATGTTATCCAGACCTTTTAAGAATTGCAAACCAATATTATGATATGGTAGTCGTTGATGTTGATAATGCATTAAGTAATGAAGTAAAACAGGAGATTTTAAGAATATCAAATCTAAAAATGGTTGTATTATCACAAAGAATGTCAAGTTTAAATAAATATAATGAGATGAAAGAGCAAAACAAAGAAATAATTGGACCAGCAGTTATACCTGTTATAGGAAGATATGATAGAAATTCAAAATACAATCAAAAAAATATAGTTAGATATTTAAAAGAAAAGAAAAATGTAGGAATAGTACCATATTCAACACTATTTTTTGAAGCAGCAGAAGAAGCAAATGTTGCAGAATTTTTTATGAAAATGGGAGAAATAAGAGACACAAATGATGGTACATATTATTTTATGGCAGAAATGTTAAATCTTATAGATATGATTACAAACAGATTACAAGAATTGCAAATGAGAATGAGGTGAGAAAATGTCAATATTTAATGCACTACTAATGATAGTTGTTTTTGTAGTAGCTGTAATGTTAGTATTATATTACATAAACAAGAACAAGAATGCAGAAGTAGAACAAGAAATTGAAAAAGATGAGAAAACATATACATTAGACAAGATGAAAGAATACATAAAAAAGAGACTTGATGAAATAACAAAAGTAAATTTATATGATATAGGTTTATCAGAAGAAGAACTAAAAAGAAGAAAAAATAAAAAATATGCTTTAAAAAAGGCTTTAAAAGGATGTACATATGGTGATGTTAATGATAAAAAGTATGTAAAAGAACTAATTTCAGATTTATTATCAAAAGAATATGGAGTTGATGAAGCAAATATATCACATGCAATTTCATTTGACATACCATCATTACTAACTGCTCAAGATAAATTTGACATTTTACTTTACACATATAAAAAAGAATTTGGATATGAAGCTTTAACACAATTAATTAAGAGATATAATTTAGCAACATTAAAATATATACAAGGTGAAACCAAGCCATGTTATGTAATAACAGATGATGAAATAGATGAAATATATGAAAAAGAAAAAATAGTATTATCATTTCAAGATAAGCTAGAGATAGTAGTACAAAGAATATATCAACATTATAAAGGATATAGCACAATTGATGAAATAAGAGATATGAATATAGATGGAGTATCAGGAGGAGTATCAGGACTTCCAGAAAGCTTTTTAAGTCAAGTAGCACAAACAGATGGAGACTATTTAGACCAAATAGCAGACCATAAAGTCCCAAGAGCATGTGATAGTATATGGATATTTTTCCAGGGAAAATCAATACGTTTAGGATTTTTATCATTTGAAACAGAATCAGAACTAAAAAGAGTATGTCAAAACATATATAAATACAACAATCCAGGACAATTATCAGATACAAATGGATATAAAATCAATGAAATGAAAGATGGTTCACGTGTTGTTGTAGTTAGACCAAGCATGTCAGAAACATGGGCATTTTTCGTAAGAAAGTTTGACGTTAAAAGAGCAACATTAGAGCAAATAGTAACATACCCAGGATATGAAGAAACAATCAACTTATTAAAATACCTTGTAAAAGGAGCAAGAATTATATCATTAACAGGAGAGCAAGGTTGTGGTAAAACAACAATGCTAATGGCAATGATAGAAAACATATATGAAACAATGAACCTACGTATTACAGAAACAGCATTTGAGTTACACTTAAGAAAAATATATCCAACAAGAAATATTTTATCAATGCGTGAAACAGATACAATTGCTGGACAAGAGTGTTTGGACGTTCAGAAAAAGACTGATGGTTCTGTAAATATCATTGGTGAGGTTGCAACAGACCCTGTAGCATCTTGGATGATACAATCTGCACAGGTTGCATCAAAATTCACATTATTTACACACCACGCAAAAACATTCCCAGACTTAGTAACAGCATTACGTAACTCAATGTTAAGAGCAGGAGTATTCAAAAATGAGAAAACAGCAGAAGAGCAAGTAGTACAAGTATTAAACTTTGATATACACTTAGTAAAAGACTTTAGAGGAAGAAGATATATAGAAAGAGTAACAGAGTGTATACCAGTAGAAGATACATCAACATATGACCATGACTATAAGAGTGAAAAAACAATGGATGGAAAAGTTGAAAAGTTTTTCCAAAATGCAACAACATATTTCTCAAAATCAACAGAGCAAAAATTATTTGAATATCAAAACATATTAGAATATGTTGATGGAGAATATGTAATAACAAATAAAATAACAGATAAAAACCTTCAAGAGATGAGAGCAAATATGGATGAATCTGATGTTGAAGATTTTGACAAATTTGTTGAAAGAAATTGGGGAAGTCAAATAAGAAAACAGCAAAAAATAGCAAAAGAAAAAGTAGGAGTTGCAGTAGATGGAACAGCAGAAGCTGCACCTAAAAAAAGAGGAAGAAAACCAAAAAATGCATAATGTAAAAATAAAAAAATAAGGAGGTGTTTCTATATAAAATGAGTACAGACCTATTAAAATACATCATTATTGGAACTGGAGTATTATTCGCATTAATTATTGGAGTATATATAATATTAATGAAGAAAATGGGAAAATCTACATACAGACAAATGAGAAAGTTACAAGAAGGTACTAAGGCAGATTCATTTTCATCAGATATCTTATATCAAAAACTATACTTAACATATATAAAAACACCTTTTGTAAAAAGATATTTATATAAATTAAGAAGAAGACTAGAAATATTAAATATTGATGATGAATACATAACAAGAAGAGATTCAGCAAAGATTTTAACAATGGGATTAATGATATTAATTCCTGTAGTTACAATAACAATAATAATAACTCATGCAAATACATTATTAATGTGTATATTACTAATATTTGAGTTATTTATAGTAGATACAGCTATTGATGGAATGGTAGACAAAATAGATAATAATTTATTAAAAGAACAAATAGACTTTTTTGCTGAAATAAGACATGCCTATCATGAATTCAACATGGTAGAAGAAGCAATATATCAAGTATCATTAGATGATGAAAAAAATGTATCTAAACAGGGAGAAAAAATATATGAAATATTAAGTTCTGATGACCCTGAAACAGAACTTGAGAAATATTATGATATAGCACCAAATAGCTATTTAAAAGAATTTGCAGGTATATCATATTTAACACAAGAATTTGGAGATAGAAAAGATTCAGATGGCTCTTCTCTATACTTAAAAAACATTAACAATATAACACAAGAAATGCAAATAGAAATATTAAAAAGGGATAAACTAAATTATACATTCCAAAGTTTATCATTAATAGCAATTGCGCCAGTTTTATTGTTAGAACCATTAAAAAATTGGGCAACATCAAACTTTACATTTACAACAAGCTTTTATAATGGAAAATTAGGAATGATAGTACAAATACTAATTGTATTATTAACAGTAGTATCATATATAATGACAAGAAAATTAAAAGATAATGGAGGAGTTCAAGTAGAATTATCTACAAACAATCATCCATGGCAAGAAAAAGTATATAATAATCCAATGTTAAAAAAGATTATAAATTCATTTATACCTAAAAAGGGAACAAAAGACTATAAAAAAATGCAGAAATTGCTGAAAGAATCTGCATCAAAATCTAAAATGGAATGGGTATATATAAATAGAATATGCTTAGCTGTATTAACATTTGTTGTATCTATTATATTATTTAGCCAATTACATAGAATTGCAATAAATTATGTATATACAGAACCAACAACAGAAACAGCAGTAATGGGAACTCTATCAGAGAAAAACCAAAGAAAAGCAGAAGAACTTACAGAACAAGATAACTATTTCTTAGACAGGTTAAAAGGAAAGCTTAATATAACACAAGCACAAATTGAAAAAGAAATGGTAAAATCAAAATATTATGAAGAGGGAGATGAAAAAATCCCTACAGATGCTGAAAGAATTCTTAACAAATTAAAAATTGTAAACTCAGAAGGAATGAAATGGTTTGAAGAACTATTTGCTATAGTTTTCGCATTAATTGCATATATGGCACCAGTGTGGATGATGATATTCCAAAAGAAGATGAGACAAATGGACATGGAAAGTGAAGTAATGCAATTCCAAACAATAATAGTTATGCTAATGAAAATAGAAAGAGTAAATGTAGAAATGATACTAGAGTGGCTTGAAAGATATGCAAATATATTTAAAGAACCAATTGCAAGATGTGTAAATGACTATGAATCAGGAGCATGGGAAGCACTAGAAGAATTGAAAAATTCAGTAACACATCCAGATATGATAAGAATAGTAGAGAGTTTACAAGCAGCAGTAGAAAAAATACCAATTAGAGAAGCTTTTGATGAATTAGATGCAGACAGAGATTATCATAAAGAAAAGAGAAAAGATGCAAATGATGTATTAATATCTAGAAAAGGTTTAATAGGTAAAGGTGTTGGATTTGCACCAATGGTATGTCTATTTGTAGGATATTTAATAATACCATTAGTTGTAGTAGGTTTAACAAGTATGACAGGAGCATTTAGTCAATTAAGTGGATAATACATGGAGGTTTAAATGGAAAATGCAACAAAAGCTTTGCTAATAGCAGCAGGTATGTTACTAGCAGTTATGATATTGTCAATAGCAGCTATTACATATAAACAAGTATCAAGTTATTATAGTGAAAAGCAAGACATTATATTTGAAGAACAAGCTGGAAAGTTTAATAAAAGATTTGAGGACTACAATAGGGAAAGAATAAGAGGAAGTGACATTGTTTCACTAGTAAATATGGTAATTGATTATAATACAAATGAGAGTTTTGAAACAGGAACAAATTATAAAAGAATAAAGTTAGAAATAAATATGATAAATAATAGTTCTGTAATGAATCAATTTAGATTTATTACAAGTCAAAATAGTGCATCAGATTATGGTATACCATCATATAAATCAATTCTTCCAGATAATAATAAAATTTCTAATGCAGGAGCTACTAATACTGTAACTGGTGACCAGTTATCATTAAAAACACTAACAAATCAAATAAACAAAATGATTGCTGATAATAGTAGTTTAGGATTTTCAGATTCAACATTACAAAGATTATCAACAAACATATCAAATATAGTATTATTAAGTGAAATAGAAAATAGAGTTGAAGGGGATACAGCTACTGACTATGAAAAAAGTCAAATAACCAAAAGAACACAGTTAATAAAGAATATACTTAAATTAAAAGATAACCAAATAAATACTGCTAATATGGTAAAAATAAAAACAGCAACATGTCAATATTATGAATTTACACAATTCAAGAGAGCGTATTTTGACTGTGAAGAAATAAAATATGATGAAGAAACAGGAAGAGTCTGTGAAATGAAATTTAAAGTTAGACTAAATAGTAATGGAACAGTAGAATTTAATTAAAACATATAAGTAGGTTTATAGGTACATCCTTTGAAAAAATAAAAAAACCTAAATACATTATATAAAGGAATATAAATGGAAAATGCAACCAAAGCTTTATTAATTGCTGCTGGAGTGTTAATGGGAATATTAATTCTTTCATTAGGTGTATTTTTATATCGTTCTTTAAGTGGATATGTTGAAACAGTACAGGAGGATATGGAAGAAAATGCATTAATTAAATTTAATAATCAGTTTCTTAAATATGTTAATGTACCATTAGATTCAAATGGAAATCCTCTAAAAGATACAAATGGTAATATAAAAACAGATTTTGATATAACAATACAAGATGTTGTTACAGTTGCAAATATTGCATATGAAAATAATAAAGATGATATTTTAAGTGGTAGCATTAATGCAAATACTGATTACACTGAAAGGAATTCATATGTTACAGTAAATATAAAATATAATGGAAATATTAAAATAGACCATATTGAAAACAATATAAACAGTACAGATATTTCAAATCCAAATAAGCCTTCAGCTTCATATTTGTTGACAAATGATAAAGGATATAAGTACAAGTGTTATAAAATAAAAATTAGCCCAGAAACAGGGAGAATATATGAAATAAATTTTGAATAGCACTTGAGTAATGAAAATTATAATGATATAATGAGGATATAATATGAAAAAAATGATTATCTTTTTAATATTAGTTATTGCAATAATCTGTTTTATAGGATTTAAATACTATTCATATCAAATAGATTATACAACAATACTTGCTGAAAATGAGGAATATGAAAAATATAAGGAAAAAGAGGTATATGGACTAGACTTAACAACACTTATAAATAGAGCAATTGATGCAAACATAAAAAATAAGGTTGAAAAAGATGGACAAGGCTTTTATATTAATAACAATAAAGATTCTATTGAAATAGAGATATATATGAAAGATAATGAAACAACATATAAGATAGAAACATTTTATAACAGTATAGAAGGCTTTATAGAAAATTATAAGGATATAAAGTTTAAATGTACAAAAATAGAGTATCACAAGGATACAAATAAAATCAAATACATGTTATTTGAACAATTATAAAATAGTTTATAAAATTCGATAATTTGGTTATCGAGCATAATATACAAAAGTTAAAAAGGAGGGAGATTTATGGAGAACGCAACCAAGGCATTGTTAATTGCTGCGGCAGTTTTAGTAGCAATATTAATTATTTCTTTAGGTCTAGTTGTTTATAACATGGCAGCTGAAACTATGGGTAATGTT
This sequence comes from Clostridia bacterium, assembly GCA_022790575.1. GTDB lineage: Bacteria > Bacillota > Clostridia > TANB77 > CAG-508 > CAG-269. The sequence goes on from JAAVXM010000034.1 coordinate 49,229, forward strand.
AACTTAAGTGAAGCAGAAATCCAACAATTTAATGATAAATTTACAAGATATGAGGGAACATCTCAATCAGGTACACAAGTTAATGCTATGTTAAATACAGTTTTCACACATAATATGTCAGAAACAGATGAAGGAAGAAAAGTTACAGTAGTAGAAGGAGCTGCCAGTGGAACAGGAACAGATGTATTAACTGGAGATGAAACTACTAAACCAAAAAAAGTAGACACAGGTAGAAGATATACAGTTGTAGCAGAATATGATAATCAATCAAAATTAATAAATAAGATTACATTTACTGAAAATAGTTCTACACCATAATCTAAAATAAATAATAGGAAGGAGATATACTATGGAAAATGTTACAGAAGCATTGAAAATGGCATTTGGAGTAATGATGTTTGTAATAGCATTAACACTAGGTATATCTTCTTTTTCTATGGCAAGAGATGCAGTAGACTCAATAATAACAATGAAAGACAAAAAGCAAGAATATACATATATAAGGTCAACAGATGATACAAAAATAGTAGGTGTAGAAACAATAATACCAACAATGTATAAAGCATATAAAGAAAACTTTAGTATAGAGTTTTATAAGGAAGATGGAAGCCCATTGTATTTATATACATATACACATCCCAATAATGCAGGAAAAACTGATGTATATTATATAGACCTAAAAAAAGAATTATTACCAGATGCAACAGAAGCCATAGAACATTTAGATATATTGTTAGATAAAAAAAGTAATGCTTCCAAATATAAAGAACAATTTAGAAGTGAATATACAAATGGTTTATATGAATTTTTCAAAAACAATACTTTTAAAGAGGAACTAGGAGAATATTATCAAGAAGACGCTTTAGCAGGAACAAAAACAGAAACATTAGATGTAAACAAAACTAAAAAAAGACTTATAACATATACATTACAATAAAATTTACTGAGAAAGGAGTAGTTAGCAATTAGCTAACAAGATATAAAATGGAAGATACATCAATATCAATAATAGGAATTTTGTTAGCATCAGTATTAATGTTTATAGTACCATTAATCATGATTGCTGACAGAAATGATGATATATCACAACTAACAGTACAAACAGTAACAGCAGAGTTTGTTGACCAAGTAATAAGAACTGGAAAGATTACAGCTGAGACGTATCAACAATATATTAATTCACTAGAAGCTTCTGGAAACACATATGATATTGACATAGAAATAAAGATGTTGGACAAAAACACAGCACAAAGATTTACTTCAGAAAATAATAATGGTGCAATTGGTCCAAATTCATATTATTCAATATTTACAAGTCAAATTGAAGATAGGTTAATAAGTGCAAGAGATTCTAAGCTTGACTCACATGGTAATCCTATTGGAGTAGGACAAATTATACTAAAAGAAGGTGACATAATCTCCATAACAACTAGAAATAGTAGTATGACAATGTCACAAACTTTAAAAAATATTTATTATAAAATAAAAGGTGAAGACCTTCATATAATTGCAGCAACAGGTTCTGGAACAATCGCTGTAAATGGAGCTTCATAAAAAATGATTATAAGGTTTATTATAGTCATTTTTTTGTTATAAAAAAGAAAAAATTAATTATAAATAATTTCAAAAAATCAAATTGAATAAAATTTATATAAATACAAATAATAAATAAAAACAAGGTTAAAAAAAGCAAAGGAAATGACATAAAGTGACCTTGAGAAAGGGAATAGACATGAAAATTCTCAAGAAAATAAGTTTATTATTTGTTTTATTTTTTTTATATGCATATATAGTTTTTATATATAATATTCCAGAAGTAATATCAGTATTTGAAGGAGACCAAGTAAAGATATCAACATTATGGGGAATAAAAATAAAAAAAGAAAATGATGTAATACAAACATCAACAAATGTAACCTCAAATACATTTGAAAAAGCAGGGCATGAGCAATTAACAGTAAGTTTATTTAATAAAATAGATGTAAAAACAATAGATGTAAACATAATGGAAGAAACAGAAGTAATACCAAGTGGAGAAATAGTAGGAATAAAATTATATACAAGTGGAGTTTTAGTAGTTGGAACATCATCAATAGAAGGAATAGATGGACAGAATGTTAAGCCATTTCAAGACACAGGAATACAAGAAGGAGATTCAATAACTACAATAAATGACACAATAATTAATAACACAGAAGAACTAGTAAAAGCAGTAAATGATGCCAAAGGTGAGAAAATAAAAATAACATATATAAGAAAAGGTGAAGAAAAAACATGTGAAATAACACCAACAAAAGATAAATCTAATGAATATAAAATAGGATTATGGGTTAGAGATAGTGCAGCAGGTGTAGGAACAATCACATTTTATCATGAGCAAACAAATAGCTTTGCAGGATTAGGTCATGCAATTACAGATATTGATACAGGAGAAATAATAAATACATCATCAGGTGAAATAGATGATGTAAAAATAGTATCAGTTGAAAAAGGGGAAAAAGAAGAACCAGGAAAAATTCAAGGAACAATAAAAGATAATAAAATTATAGGAAATATATATAAAAATACTGAATATGGAATATATGGAGTAATAAAAGATATTGACAATTTGTCAATAAATAAGGATAAAAGAATGAAAGTTGCATCAAGACATGAAATACAATTAGGGGAAGCAAAAATACTATGTGGGATTGATGATGAAATAAAAGAATATAAAATAGAAATTCAAAAAATCCATTTAAACAATAATTATGATAATAAAAGTATGTTAATAAAGGTAACAGATGAAGAATTAATAAATAAAACAGGTGGAATTGTTCAAGGAATGAGTGGTTCACCAATTATACAAAATGGAAAATTTATTGGTTGTGTAACACATGTATTTGTAAATGACCCTAAAATAGGATATGCAGTTTTTGGAGATATAATGATTAGTCAATTAAATGAAATAGGAGATTAATAATTAATTTGTGAGGGATTTATATTAAAAATATAAATCCCTCATATACATCATATGAATTAATTAAAAATTAATTCAGGGTTTGGATTTTCAGTTTCATTTTCTGTAGGAATTGAACCTTGAATTCCTTGGTATGAAATAAATCTATTAATATTTTTTTGTGCAATACCTGTTGCTGTTGCCATAGTATCAATAGAAGATAAACCATTTTCCTCAATATAATTATTGAAAGTAGCTAATTCTCTACTATCTTTGCTTGTACATTTTGAGCAAACATCTCCTTCATTAAAATAAAAAGAACCACAACGACTACATTTATTTAATTCCATAAAAATCAAATCCTTTCTAAAATGTATATTTTTGTTACATTTTATCACAAAAAATAATAAATAGGAAGAGGTAAAAGAAAATATTTAAAAAAAATCTCGAATTAATATAATGTAGTAAAATAAATGTATTAAATTGACAAAATTAATAGGAAATGTTAATATATATATTATACAAGTAGAGAAATCTACAGTTGAAATCTTCCTAGTTACAATGTACCATTCGCTTTAGAATCATAAGGAGGGAAACATAATGGCTAAAGTTAGCGATTTGCTGTTAACCAAAGAAGAGAAACCGAAAGGAAATCTCAAACTGGCACAGGAGACAGTTGAAGCCTATATCAAACTGATAGAGGAAGAAAGAAGTGTGCATGGAAGATACAAGACAGATGAACTCATTGGGTGGATTAGTCCAAATGGATGGGGTGAAAACCATAACCAAGGATGTATGATACTGTATAGTTTAAAGGACACAAACCCTATGGTTCTGTTTAATAAAGGTATAGCTGTTGAGCAGTTGAAATACCTTTTAAAACAGAATGGGCTTTATGTTAAAGAAGTGGAACGAGCAGATTTTCCGCCAATTCTTACAATTCGTATCCTTTAAAGGATTTCCAAATTTAGATAAAATTTGAACACATAAGAGCATTTTCCATTACTATGGAAAATGCTCTTTGTGTATATATGATATATACACATGAAAATTGAATTTTTATAGAAATATGTAAAGTTGACAAAACAGCAAAAGGATGTTATTATATATCATGTTACTAGTAGAAGTATCTACTATTTAAATCTTCCTAGTATCAATGTCCGTATAACATTTATTCGACTAAAGGAGGAGAACATAATGGCTAGAATTAGTGATATGTTGTTGAAACCAAGGAAAAAGAACCGCGAACAGGAAAGCAACTCTGAAGCAGCGCGGAAGGCTGTCGAATCCTATAAGATGCTGATTGATGAGAATACTGACCTGCACCACCGCTATGAGGAAGACGTACAGATTGGTAACATTGAGGTAGATGAGAACGGAAAAGCAACAAGTTTGACTTTTATCGCTCTTCGCTCTCAAAAGGTTGAAATTCTCAATGTCAACATTGAGGGTGGAACTGTAGGTGTCAACCATCTGAGTCGTTTTCTCGAGCAGGAAGGTCTTTATGTGAGAGAAGTTCATCAACGGCCTATCTTGAATTCGTTTGAGATTCGAATTCGTTGAGGAATATCCAGTTCAAAAAGAGAAATAGAAAAGAGTCCCTCCCTATTACTATAGGGAGGGCTCTTTGTCTACTATATAAGAGATATAAAAAACTTTAAAAAAATTTCAAAAACTACTTGACAAAAACAAAATAATAAACTATAATTTATAAATGTCAGGGAAATGCAGGTGTAGTTCAATGGTAGAACCTCAGCCTTCCAAGCTGATGACGTGGGTTCGATTCCCACTACCTGCTCCAAACAAACAAAAATGCACAAAATATATTTCCTAGCATTGTACATGCAGGTGTAGTTCAATGGTAGAACCTCAGCCTTCCAAGCTGATGACGTGGGTTCGATTCCCACTACCTGCTCCAGATAAAACAAACGGAAAATCGTTTGTTTTTATTATTATGTAGGGTATAATTAAAAACAAACATTATACTTTATTAAAATATGTAGAGATACATATCCTTACTCATAAAAGATATGAGTTATTAATATCCATAAGGAGGTGAAGATGATGAACAAATATGAAAGTATCATCATTATTAATCCAAATTTAGACGAAGCAGGAGTAAAAGCTTTAGAAGAAAAATTCACAGGATTAATAAATGAAAATGGTAAAGTAGAAAATGTTACAGACATGGGAAAAAGAAAATTAGCATATGAAATCAAAAAGAATAAAGAAGCATATTACATACAATTTGACTTTGAAGCAAAACCAGAATCTATAACAGAACTAGAAAGAGTATACAGAATTACAGACGATATACTAAAATTCATAGTAATAAGAAAAGAAGACTAAGAAACAGAGGGGCCATAATTAAAGTAGAAAGGTAAAGTGATAAAATATGAACAAAGTAATTTTAATGGGTAGATTAACAAGAGACCCAGAAGTAAGATACACACAAACAAGTAATACAGTAGTAGCATCATTCTCATTAGCAGTAAACAGAAGATTTGTGAAACAAGGAGAAGAAAGACAAGCAGACTTTATAAACATAGTAGCTTGGAGTAAACTAGGAGAATTTTGTAGTAAATACTTTAAGAAGGGCCAACAAGTTGGTGTAATAGGAAGAATACAAACAAGAACATGGGATGATGACCAAGGTCAAAAACACTATGTTACAGAAGTTGTAGCTGAAGAAGCATATTTTGCAGAAAGCAAAAGAGATGGAGAAGCGTCAAATGCTTCATTTGAAAATACATTTGGTAACACAATGCCAGGAGGAACAGATTTTGAAGTATCTTCAAGCGATGACTTACCATTTTAAAAAATGAGGAGGGGAATAAAAATGGCAGATAAGAGCAAAAAGAGAAACGGTAAAAACAATGGAAACTATGATGAAGATTACAATCCAAAGTTTAGAAAACAAAGAAAGAAAGTATGTTTATTATGTAATGACAAAAACTTTGTATTAGATTATAAAAACCCAGAACAATTAAGAAAATTTATTAATGATAAAGGGAAAATATTACCAAGAAGAACTACAGGAGCATGTAGTAAACATCAAAGAGATATAACACTAGCAATAAAAAGAGCTAGACATATTGCAATATTACCATATGCATCAAGAGACTAGAAGTAAAAGAGTGGCGATTGAAGCCACTCTTTTTAACCATTTTAATTATACAAATTTCTTTCATATAAATCATTAATATAGACATCTTTTTCTTCAAAATTATCAACAAATCCAACTTTAGCAATGTTTTCATTAACACCTTGTATCCATACAGGACGTTCATCATAAAAGATATCAACCTTTTCTTTATTCATCAAAATATTTTGAACTCTATTATAATCCATAAAAACCTCCAATTGAGCAATGCTCCAATAAATTTTCTATAATAATTATATACAAAAATAAAAAAAATATTCATCAAAAGTTGTTTAATTAAATAGTATAATCTTAGTTATAAAAATTTGACTTATTGAATAGAATAATGTAAAATGAATGAGACAAAAGCAAAAGAATAAGAGAAATGAGAAGATAAATAAGGAGGAATATAAATGGAAAAAGAAAAAATTACAGTAAAACAAGATAAAAATATGAAGATATCAGAATTGTTAAAAGAGCAAATACAAAAAAGTAAATATCCTGTAGTTGCAGTAAAACTAAACAATGAATATAAAAGTTTGGACAGTTATATAGAAGAAAGTGGAGAAATACAGTTAGTAGATATAACAGAAAAAGAAGGAATGAAAATATATAGGAGAACACTAACATTTATAATGGGTAAAGCATTTGAAAGCTTATATCCAGAAGCACATGTAATAGTTGACTATCAATTATCAAATGCAATGTATTGTACAATAGAAAACATGGAAATAACAAATGAAATGATAGAAAAAGTAAAACAAAAAATGCAAGACATAATAAATCAAGATTTGAAAATCGAAAGAAAAACAATGAATAGAGAAGAAGCAGAAGAATTTTATCAAAAAACAAATACACCAAAAGGAAGACTACAGTTTGACTTCAAAGAAAATAAATATATACATATGTATTATTGTGAAGACTATTACAACTATATTTATGAAATAATAGCAACACATACAGGAATTATATCAATATTTGATGCTAAAAAATATAGTAAAGGATTTGTAATAAGATATCCAAGTACAAGTCAACCAGATATATTGCCAGAGTTCAAAGAAACAAAAAAACTATTATGGGCTTTGGAAGAATATGAAACAATATATAGAATATTAAATGTAGGAACAGTATATAGACTAAATAAAGCAGTAAAAGAAAACAGGATAAAAGACTTAATATTACTATCAGAAGCATTACATGAAAAGAAAATATCTCAAATTGCAGACAAAATTTCAAATAAAAAAGGTGTAAAAATGGTATTAATAGCAGGGCCTTCATCATCAGGAAAAACAACATTTGCACAAAGACTAGGTATTCAATTAAAACTAAATGGATTAAAGCCTGTAACAATATCTGTAGACAACTATTTTGTTGAAAGAGAAGATACACCAAGAAATGAAAATGGAGATTATGACTTTGAATGTATAGAAGCAATAGATACAGAATTATTTAATAAACATTTAGTTGCATTATTAAATGGTGAAGAAGTTGAAATGCCAGAATTCAATTTCCATAAAGGAACAAAAGAATACAAAGGTAAAAAAATAAAGTTAGAGAAAGATGAGATACTAGTAATAGAAGGAATACATTGTTTAAATGACAAATTAACAGAGAAAATATCACAAGACCAAAAATACAAAATATATATAAGTGCATTAACAGTACTTAATATGGACTCTTTTAATAGAATATCAACAACAGATACAAGACTTATAAGAAGAATAGTAAGAGACAATCAATTTAGAGGGTATACAGCAAAAGATACAATATCAACATGGAATAATGTAAATAAAGGAGAAGAAAAATACATATTCCCATTCCAAGAAGAAGCAGATAGTATATTTAACACATCATTAATATATGAGCTTGGGGCTTTAAAGAATGAAGCTATGCCATTATTAGAACAAATAAAAAATGATGAACGAGAATATGCAGAAGCAAGAAGACTAATAAAAAAATTAAGATATTTTGAACCAATACCAAAAGAACTAGTTCCTTCAAATTCTTTACTAAAAGAATTTTTAGGAGGAGGGGACTTTTAGACTTTTAAAAATAAATAATGGGAGTGGAATTATACTAAGTAAAGGAGAAGCAATGTTAGAAAAAAGTAAATTTACTAAAATAGATGAAGAATTTATATGTGAGAATTGTGGAAAAAAAGTTCCAAAATTGGGATATACTTGTAGAAACCACTGCCCATATTGTTTACATTCAAAACATTTGGACATAAACCCAGGAGATAGGGCAGAAGAGTGCCATGGGATTCTAGAACCGATAGGTCTAGATGTGGACTCTAAAAAAGGATATATTATTATTTTCAGATGTCAAAAATGTGGGGCAATTAGAAAAAATAAAGTTGCAGAAGATGACGATATGGAAAAGATTATCAAATTAAGTGCTAAACATTAAGAACTAAGGAAATAAGAGAAAGATTTAAAAATATATTAATTTATAAATCTTTCTTAATAAACAACAAAAAAACGCTTTAATGCGTTTTTTATTGTGCTCTTTTAACTTTTCCATTTTTTAAACATTTAGCACATACATGGATTTTTTTTGTTTCTCCATTAATATCAGCTCTAATAGTTCTTAAATTTGGCTTCCAAGTTCTTGGAGCTCTTTTACTTATATGTGAACGAGTAATACTTAATTTATTTCCATGAGTAACTGCTTTTTCACAAATTTCACATTTTGCCATGATTAAATGCACCTCCTATTTAAATAAATAAACATGACTAACAATAAGTTTAACACAGAATAAAAAAAAAAACAAGACTTTTTCCAGAAAAAAACAAGTATTTTCAAAAAAGTCTTGCAAAATGGAAAAAGTATGATATAATATAAAAGTTAGAAGCAGACAAGAAAGGGAGAATTATAATGAAGTGTAAAGTAGAGAAAACAGAGAACAAAAATGAAATAAAATTAGAAATAACAGTAGAAGCAGAGAAATTCGAAAATGCGATGAAAAAGGTATATTTTCAAAATGCGAAGTATTTTAATGTACCTGGATTTAGAAAAGGTAAAGCACCAATGAACATAGTAGAAAAATATTATGGAGAACAAATATTTTATGAAGATGCATTTAATGAGATAGCTTCAGAAAGTTATGAAGAAGCATTAAAAGAAAACAATATAGAGCCTGTAAGTAGACCAGTAGTAGATATAGAACAAATGGAAAAGGGAAAAGATGTTATATATACAGCAGTAGTTCAAACAAAGCCAGAAGTAGAATTAGGAAAATATAAAGGAATAGAAATAGAAAAAATAGAATATCCAGTAAAAGAAGAAGATATAGAACATGAATTAGGACACATGCAAGAACACAATTCAAGACTAGTAAGTATAGAAGATAGAGCAGTAGAAGAAGGAGACATAGCAACAATAGACTTTGAAGGATTTGTAGATAATGTAGCATTTGAAGGTGGAAAAGCAGAAGGGCATGAATTAGAAATAGGAAGTGGAGCATTCATACCAGGATTTGAAGAGCAAGTAGTAGGAATGAAAATAGAAGAAGAAAAAGAAATAACAGTAACATTCCCAAAAGAATACTATTCAAAAGAGCTTGCAGGAAAAGAAGCAATGTTCAAAGTAAAATTGCATGAAATAAAGAAAAAAGAATTACCAGAATTAGATGATGAATTTGCAAAAGACGTAAGTGAATATGACACACTTAAAGAATTAAAAGAAAGTATAAAAGAAAGACTAGAAAAAGAAAGAGAAGAAAAAGCAAAATATGAAACAGAAGATGCAGCATTAAAAGCAGTATGTGAAAATTCAAAAATAGAAATTCCATCAGGAATGGTAGAAGTTGAAGTAGAGAACATGATAAAAGACTTTGAACAAAGACTAGCATATCAAGGATTAAAAATGGAACAATACCTTAAAATGATAGGAAAAACAGAAGAAGAAGTAGAAAAAGAATATGAACCACAAGCAATAGAGGCTATAAAATCAAGACTAACTCTAGAAGCAGTAAAAAAAGCAGAAAAAATAGAAGCAACACAAAAAGAAATAGAAGAAAAACTAGAAGAAATGGCAAAAAACTATGGTAAAAAAGTTGAAGAAATAAAAGGCAATGATAATTTAAACAATTATATAAAAGATGGAATAGAAGCAGAAAAAACAATAAAATTCATAGTAGAAAATGCAAAAATAAAATAAAGTAAAAAAAGTTAGGAGGAGTTTTGAAATATAGAAATGTTTGCCTAACTTTTTTGTATATAATTAAAGTTAAGGGTTTATAATTAAATAGACCATAACAAAAAGGGAGGAAAAAATATGATAGAAAAATCAAGTCTAGTACCATATGTTGTTGAACAAACAAGTAAAGGAGAAAGGTCATATGACATATTTTCAAGATTATTAAAAGATAGAATAATATTTTTAGGGGAAGATGTAAATCCAACAACATCAAGTTTAGTAATAGCACAAATGTTATTTTTAGAATCAGAAGACCCAGACAAAGAAATATATTTTTACATTAATTCACCAGGAGGTTCAATTACAGATGGAATGGCAATAGTAGATACAATGAACTATATAAAATGTCCAGTATCAACATATTGTGTAGGATTAGCTGCAAGTATGGGAGCAGTATTATTATCTGCAGGAGAAAAGGGGAAAAGATTTGCAACACCAAACTCAGAAATAATGATACACCAACCATTAATTGGTGGTGGAGGACTACAAGGGCAAGCAACAGAAATAAAAATACATGCAGACCATTTAGTACGTACAAGAGAAAAGCTAAATAAATTCTTAAGTGAGAGAACAGGAAAAACACTAGAACAAATAGAAAAAGACACAGAAAGAGACAACTATCTAACAGCACAAGAAGCGCTAGAATACGGATTAATAGATGGAATAATGGACAAAAGAGGTTAAACTAAGAGAATTTATAAAGAAAAGGAGAATTTCAGATGGCAAAGAGTGATGTACCAAAAAGTGTAAAATGTTCTTTTTGTGGTAAAACACAAGAAAATGTAAAAAGGATAATAGCTGGACCAGGAGTATATATATGTAATGAATGTATAGAGTTATGTAATGAAATAATAGAAAACGAATATTATGAAAATGAGGAAGAAGCATATACATTAGATGGTTTAGAAGAAATCCCAGCTCCAAAAGAAATAAAAGAGACACTAGACCAATATGTAATAGGTCAAGATGAAGCTAAAAGAACATTAGCAGTAGCAGTATATAATCATTATAAAAGAATAGCTAATGAAGAGCAATTGGGAGAAAAAAAGAAGAAAGACAATAATGATGTTGAAATTCAAAAGAGTAACATACTATTATTAGGACCAACAGGATGTGGAAAAACACTACTTGCAAGTACTCTTGCTAAAATATTAAATGTACCATTTGCAATAGCTGATGCTACAACTCTCACAGAAGCAGGATATGTTGGAGAAGATGTTGAGAATATCCTTTTAAAACTAATACAAGCAGCAGATGGAAAAATAGAAAGAGCTGAAAAAGGTATAATATATATAGATGAGATAGACAAGATTACAAGAAAATCAGAAAATCCATCAATAACTAGAGACGTAAGTGGAGAAGGAGTACAACAAGCATTATTAAAAATAGTAGAGGGAACAATTGCATCAGTTCCGCCACAAGGAGGAAGAAAACATCCACAACAAGAACTATTACAAATAGACACAACAAATATATTATTTATATGTGGAGGAGCATTTGAAGGATTAGAAAACATAATAAAAGATAGAATTGGTAAAAAATCAATGGGATTTGGAGCAGAAATTCAAAGTAAAAAAGATATAGATAGATTTAAAATATTTGAAAAGTTATTACCACAAGACTTATTAAAATTCGGAATGATACCAGAATTTATAGGTAGATTACCAATACTTGCAACTTTAAAAGAGTTAGATAGAGAAGCTTTAATTCAAATAACTACAGAGCCAAAAAATGCATTAGTAAAACAATACAAAAAGCTATTAGAAATGGATGGAGTACAATTAGAATTTGAGAAAGAAGCATTAGAGGCGATTGTTGATAAAGCAATAGAAAGAAAGACAGGAGCAAGAGGATTACGTTCTATTATTGAAGACATCATGATAGATATTATGTATGATATTCCATCAAATGAGAAAATAGAAAGATGTATAATAACGAGAGAAACAGTTAATGAAAACTCAGCACCTAAAATAATAGAAAACCCAAACAAGGTTAAGAAAACTAAAAGTAAATCAGAGAAAAGAATAGCTGTTGAAACAAAAGAAACAGCATAAACTGTATATAAAAACAAGAAAATCGGATATTAATTGAGTATAATATCCGATTTTTAATGTAAAGTTAAATAACTATCTATTATTGTTTTTTTGATTATTGTTATTATTGTTATTATTGTTATTTTTATTGTTGTTATTATTTCTGTTTTGGTTATTGTTTTTATCTGACATAGAAGAACACCTCCAATCATTTTATAAAATTAGTTTAACCAAAATTGAAAAAAATATACAAAATAAGAAAAAATTCTATTTATAAAGAACTATAATGTGCGATAAGTCACACTTATAGTTCTTTTAATATTATCATAAGATAGTATAGTAATTATTACTCAAAAAAGTTGTGCAAAATGAGATAAAATTATTGAAAAAGGAAAGAAATTGTAATATAATGCAAACAGCAAATATTTTGTATTTACATATAGTGGGGGTTGTAAAAAATAAAGAGAGTTGAAGTATAAAAAGAGTGAAAAAAGAGAAACATAAGAAGAAGGAAAGGATTGAGTATACGAATGTATAAGGATGAGATTGTGAAAAAAATGGGAATAAGTGAAAAAGTAAAACAACAAGGAATAACGCTAATAGCGTTGGTTGTAACGATTATAATATTATTGATATTAGCAGGGACAAGTATAGCCATGTTAACAGGAGATAATGGAATAATAACTCAAGCCCAAAATGCAAAAAACAATTCAGCAAAAGCAGAGTTTGAGGAAAAAGTAAAATTAGCAGTAACAGCTTCAGGAATAAATGAAGATGGTACAAGGATAGATTTAAGTAAATTAGATAGTGAATTAAAAAATAATGCGAAAATTCCAGCAGAGAATATAGATAAAACAGGAGATAATGATACTTTACCATGGGTAGTGACAGAAAAAGATTATATGTATATAATAACAGAAGATGGAAAAGTTATAGAGATAAATGGGATTGTGTTAGATAAAAGCAAATTAAAATTATTAAAAAATGAAAGCAAAACTTTAAAAGTAATAAAATCAAAAGATGTAAATGGAGTAATTACATGGAGTTCAGAAGATACATCAGTAGCAACAGTAGACCAAAATGGGAATGTAACAGCAGTAGGAAATGTAGGAGAGACAACAAAAATAACAGCAACAGTGCAAAATACAAATTATAGTGCAACTTGTGATGTGACAATTATAAATAATATAGTAGAGGTTACCCCAGAAGAAATAGCTGATAACCAAGATAAATATTATGGTAAAGTAGTTAAAAACTATACAGCAGGAGGGGCAACATATAGAGTATTTTTTGTAGATACAGGTAATAAATATAAAGATGGAATAAATACTGTTTATTTGAAGGCAGACTATGACCAAAATAAGAAAACAAATTTAAGTAGTTATCAAAGTTATATAGCAGAGAAAACAAAAGTAAGAATAATGAATCCAGATTGGGCAAATAGAAGAGGAAATGCAGAAGGTTCATGGAAAGTTAACGAGAAAGCAGCAGCTTGGCTTTGTGACCCAGAAGATGGAAGTGGTATAAATCGACCATGGACAGAAAATTATGATAATAGTAAAGCAAATTATGTAATTGGAGCGCCAAGTGCAGAAATGTTTGTAGATTCATATAATAGAGTGCCACATACAATTGGAAATAATGAACTAGGAGCTAAATATAGAGCGACAAATACCCCAGGGTATGTATATACAGTAGATAATGCAAATGAGAGCTATGGAACAGTTACAAAAACAGTAGATAATAAAGATTATGGAAATATGTATTGTGATTTAAAAGGGGAATGGTGGTTTTCTTCACCATCATCTCAGGAGTATTTATATATGTGCTCTGTGAATGGAATGTATAGTAGTCTACAACGGAAATGGTTATGTCACTAGTAGTTCTTTACGGTGTTTCGCCAATAGTTTCACTAAAATCAGATTTCAAAATCGAAATTGAAATATAAAGAGAAATAAAAATCGGATATTAAATGAATATAATATCCGATTTTATTAGTATAATCAAATGTATCAATTCTATATGTAAAAATATTAGGTAAAAAATATTGTCATTAATAAAAAAAAGTAATATAATAAAAAGCAAATAAAAAAATAAAGGAGACCAAATGGAAAAAGAAAATATAGTAATAGGAATAGAAGGAACAGTAGGAGCAGGGAAAACATCAATATGCAAAAAAATTCTAAAAGAAATAGAAAATTCCATAATAATTCATGGAGGAGACATATATAGAGGGATAGTATATGGGATGTTAAAAGCAGATAGAACAAAAACAAATGAGGACAACATAGATGCATTTGAGATGATGAACAAATTAGGAATAGAAGTGAGACTTGAAGAACGAGAAACAGTAATATATATGAATGGAGAAAAAATAAAAGAAGAAGACTTGCAATCAAAAGAAGCATCAATAGCAGTATCATCAGTAAGCAATGTTGCAAATAATAAGAAATTATATGAATTTGGGAAAAAAATTATTGACAAATATAGAAAAGACTACAATGTAATATTATCATCAAGAGACATAATTAAAATGTATCCAGATTGTACATATCATTTTTTTATTACAGCATCATTAGAAGAAAGAACAAAAAGAAAATATATGCAATATAATAAACAAATACCACAAGAGCAAGTAAAAGAAATGATAGAAAAAAGAGATAAACTACAAGAACAATCAGGATATTATAAGATATATCCTCAAACAAAAGTAATAGATGTAACAAATTGTAAAACAGTTGAAGAAGCAACACAAGAGGTATTAAAGAACATGAAGGAGTTAGATTAAAAATGGAATTTAAAAACAAACAATTAGAAGAATTTGAAAAAAAACTAAAAGAGCAAAAAGTTGCAGTAATAGGTCTAGGAGTTAGCAATATTCCTCTAATAGAATATTTACACAAAAAGCAAGCTGATGTTACAATATTTGATGACAAAGAAGAAAAAGAAATAGATAAAAAAGTAATAAGTGAAATAAAAGAATATAATTTTAAATACTTTTTAGGAAAAGACAGTTTATCAAAACTAAATGGATTTGACATAATATTCAGGTCGCCAAGTTGTTTGCCAACAAAGCCAGAACTTATAAAAGAAAAAGATAGAGGAGCAATAGTCACAACAGAAATAGAACAATTAATGAAAATGGCACCATGTAAAATAATTGGAATTACAGGTAGTGATGGAAAGACAACAACAACAACATTAACATATGAAGTATTAAAAAATGCTGGATATACATGTCATCTAGGAGGAAATATAGGAATACCATTATTTACTAAATTAAATGAAATAAAGCCAGAAGATATAATTGTATTAGAACTTAGTAGTTTTCAATTAATGGAAATAGATATAAGTCCCAATATTGCAGCAATAACTAATGTAACACCAAACCACTTAAATGTACATAAAGACTATCAAGAATATTGTAATGCAAAAAAGAACATATTTATGAATCAAGATGAAAATGGAATATTAGTTTTAAATGCAGATAATGAAATAACTAAAAACTGTAAAAAAGAGTCAAATGGTAAAGTAATATTATTTAGTAGTGAACAAAAACTTGAAGATGGCTATATACTAGACAAAGATGGAATAATTAAAGAGTGTGAAGATGGAATAAGAAGACATGTAATAGATTCAAAAGATTTAAAACTAAAAGGAATACATAATTACCAAAATATATGTACAGTATTAGCACTAACAAAAACATTAGTAAAAACAGATGATGCAATTGAAACAATAAAGGAATTTGAAGGAGTACATCATAGATTAGAATTAGTGAGGAATCTTAATCAAGTAGAATGGTATAATGATTCTGCAAGCACAAGTCCAACAAGAGGAATATCGGCACTAAATGCATTTGACAAAGAAATTATATTAATTGCAGGAGGAGCAGATAAAAATCTTGATTACACACCAATAGCTAAACCAATAGTAGAAAAAGTTAAGAGTTTGATATTAATTGGGCAAACAGCAGCTAAAATATATGATGCAGTAAAAGAGGAATTAGAAACACAAAATAAACAACTAGATATACATATGTGTGGAACATTTAAACAAAGTTTAGAGTTAGCCAAAAGAATAGCTAAACCAGGTCAAGTAGTATTATTTTCACCAGCAAGTACAAGTTTTGACATGTTTAAAAATATGTATGACAGAGGAGACAGATTTAGAGAAGAAGTTAATAAATTATAAAAATAAAAGAAGGATAGAGTTAGTGGACTGTATATGTTCATTACAAAAATTCCTTCTTTTATTTTTGTATCAAAAAAATATTAAATACATACAATATAATAAAAATTAAGGAGGGAATAAGATGAATGAAATTTCATATGAAGAATATATGAGAAATATATTAGGATATAAGCCAAGAGAAATGGACTATCAAGATACATATGATATGGATTATATGTTTGATACTATGGATAATCAAGAAATGGATTTACAAGAATGTTATCCTGAAATATATAAAATAGTATATCCTATGGTTCAAAAAGCATGTATACAAAATACAAGAGCCATAGATAGAGATTTGGTTGATAATATAACAGAAGAAATATATTTTGCAATAGAAGATAATGAAATATCAGAAGAAAACAGAGAACAAGAAGATAGACAAAAAAGAATAAGAAACAATACACTAAATGATTTAATAAGAATTCTAATATTAAGAGAATTGCTAGGAGGACCAGGTTTTCCAGGAAGACCACCAATAAGGCCACCGATGCCACCACGTCCACCAAGACCACCACACCGTCCACCAGTTAGACCACCAAGACCACCACATAATCAGCCAGGAAGACCGCCAAGACCATAAGTACAATAGAATATAATAGTATAAAAAGTATTCACCAATTGGTGAGTACTTTTTTGCATAAAATAGAGGAATTGTACTATTGCTAAAAACAAAAAAGTATAATATAATGTAAAAAAAGAAAAAGGAATGAATAAGATTATGGAAAATATAGTAATGCCAAATTATGAACATAGTATATTAAATGTAATAACATCAATATTAAAATATTATAATGTTAAGACAGAATATACATCACTAGAAGAGTTAGACCAAGAATTAAAAAACAAATACAGGAATGTTGTATTTATAGTATTAGATGGAATGGGGGAACATATCTTAAATAAAATATCTCCAAAAGGGTATTTTTGTAATAATAAAAAAGCATGTATAACATCAGTATATCCATCGACAACAACAGCAGCATTAACAACATATTATTCTGGAAAGCCACCATATGAAACAGGATGGATAGCATGGTCACAATATTTTAAAGAATATGGAAGAGCTGTAGATATGTTTTTACACAAAGAATCATATAAAGGGGAATTATTAAATGACACAAATTTAGATGTTTTTGAAAACATAGTAAACTATAAATCTATATTTAATCAAATAGAAGAAGCCTCATCAAATATAAAAGCATATGAAGTAACACCATCATATTCAGAAAAAAGGTCAAAAAGAAGTTTAAGAGCTGAGAACATAGATGAAGCAATAGAATATGTAGAAATGCTTTGCAATAATCCAGAAGAAAAATTTATATTTACATATTGTGATAATCCTGATTCGACATTACATAAATTTGGGACTGATTCAGAAGAAGCAGAAAAGTTTATAAAAGAAACAGAATTAAAAATCAAAGATATGTGTGAAAATTTACCAGAAGATACAATTGTTATAATATCAGCAGACCATGGACACAAAAATATTGAAAAATCATATACAATATTAGATTATCCAGAAATTCAAGAATGTTTAATAATGCCAGCTTCTTTGGAATCAAGGGTATTAGCTTTTTGGGTAAAAGAAGACATGAAAAAAGATTTTGAAGAACGATTTAATAAGAACTTCAAAAATGAATTTTGGCTAATGACAAAAGAAGAATTTTTAGAAAAGAACTTTTTAGGTTATGGAAAAAAACATCCTAAAATTGATGACTTTATTGGGAATTATATTGCATTATCAGTTGCAGGAAGTATGATTAGACTAGAAACATTTTTGGCAGAAGGAAAAAAAGTCAAAAAGTCTACACATTGTGGTTTAACAAAAGAAGAAATGGAAGTTCCATTAATTGTTTTAAAAAAATAAATTATTGGAAAAAAAGATTATTCAAATTAAGAATAATCTTTTTTATTTTGACTAAAATATATATGAGAATATTTTTCTCAAAATAAAATTAAAAAGGAGTTTAATATGAAAGTAAAAGATTGTATGTGTGGTGATGTTTGCTGTGTTAAACCAGAAACAAAGATAAATGAAATTGCTAAACTAATGTCAACAAATCATATAGGATGTGTTCCTGTTTGTGATGATAAAAATTGTATAGTTGGTATGATTACAGATAGAGACATTATTCTTCGTAGCATAGCTTGTGACAAAGATGTTAAAAATACAAATGCGAGTGAAATTATGACATGTAATGTTTGTACTTGTAACGAAAATGATGATGTATCTCAAGCAGAAAGAAAAATGGCAGAAAACCAAGTAAGAAGAATTCCAGTAGTAGAAAATAATAAAGTAGTAGGAATTCTAACACTTGGAGACTTAGCACATTATGATGTTGAAATAGGTGAAGAGCAATTTTGTTGTACAATAGAAGACATTTGTGAATGTGGTGGACAAGCAAAAAATAATTGCTAATTTCATATTATGCTAAAAGCAGCTTAAAAGCTGCTTTACATAGAAAAGAGGTTACATGTCAGAAGATTTAAAATATATTTCTAAAGTAATAAGACGAATACTAAATGTTTCATTATTAATATTTGCAACATATATTGGAATAAAATTGGCAGTTTTCTATATGCCATTTTTAATAGCATTTATTTTATCTTTAATAGTAGAACCAGCCATAAAATATTTAATGAGAACTACAAAACTAAATAGAAAAGTTAGTTCAATAATAATATTTGTAATAGTATTTTCAATAATAATAGGAAGTACAGTATGGGGAGTAATTTCATTAATATCAGAGTCCACAAACTTATTGCAAACATTGAATATATATATAGATAAGGCATATACTCAGATACAAGATACTATAGGAAAATTAAATATATCTAAAATAAGTGTTTCAAGTAATATATTAAATATAGCAGAAAATTCTTCAAAAGAAATTCTATTAAAGGCATCAAAATGGATAACTCAAATATTAACACAAATAATTAATGGAATAACATCAATACCAGTAATTGGAATATATACTGTAATAACAATTTTATCACTATATTTTATTTGTACAGATAAAATTTATATATTAGATTTTATGGAACATCATATGCCAATAAGATGGGTACAAAAAATTGGAACACATATAAAAGAGATAACAAAAAGTTTAGGAGGATATCTAAAAGCAGAAGCGATTTTAATATTGGTATCTTTCGTAATATCTCTTATAGGATTATATATATTCAAATTTATAGGTATGGATGTAAGATATCCATTGTTAATGGCATTAGCAATAGGATTTGTTGATGCATTGCCAATTTTAGGTTCAGGAACAGTAATGGTGCCATGGTCAATTATAGTAGCTTTAAATGGGGACATTAGATTAGGTATAGCGATTATTGTTTTGTGGATAATAATGTCAATAACAAGACAATTTTTAGAACCCAAAATTGTTAGTGGGAAAATAGGGATTCATCCAATATTTACACTTATAGCAATGTATACAGGATTTAAAATAATTGGAGTAATGGGAATGTTAGTTGGACCGATAGTATTAATTATATTAAAAAATATATTTGCCAGAGTATTAGATGAAGGTGTTTCAAGAAGTTTAGGTAAAATCTAATACAAGCTAATAAATTCATACAATACTTGTTTTGATTATACATTAGCATAAATAAGAAAAAAAGCTCATACAATTAAGTAAAACTATTTAATTGGAGGGGCTTTTATGTTTATATATAATTTTAAAGTTAATGGTGGCTGGTTACTAAGGTTTATTATAATAATTTTATCAGTTTTTATGCTAATAGTATTTGGAATAAGTTTATATAAAATATTTTTCACAAGTGGAAAATTTATTGTAAGTGATAAAATAGAAGCAAAGGAAATAACTGAAATAAGTCCAGATAACTATTCTAATATTTTACAAGCAGTTCATAATGATATTAATTCCTATTTAGGGATGAAAATTAAGTTTACAGGATATGTATATAGATTATTGGACTTTAAAGATAATCAATTTGTTATTGCAAGAGATATGTACATTAATGAAGCTAAAACTCAAACAGTTGTTATTGGATTTTTAAGTGAGTTTAATAATGCGAAAGATTTTCAAGAGGGGGCATGGGTTAATATTACAGGGACTATTGAAAAAGGAAAATATCATAATGAGGAAATTCCTATTGTGAAAATTGAACAAATGGAGGGAACTGAGAAGCCTTCTAACATATTTGTGGATTCGCCTGATAATACATATGTTCAAACAAGTGGTTTGTTATAGGAACTGTTATTACTATAGGATAAAAACAAAACTAGAAAAGAGTTGAAAAATGACAAAATATGTAGTATAATAGCTACATGCAAAACATTTCTTTTATTAGTTTATATAAAACTAATAGAAAAATGCATTGTAAATATCAGAAAGGAGTTGTCAAGTCATGAAAAAGTGGTTTGTATTGAGTGCAAGCACTATCTTATCAAAACGAGGTGTCACACAAAGTTTTGGCTCTGACAACACGATTGTCATTCCACTCGCAGTATTGGAAGAAATCCAAGAACGGTATGAAAGCCAAGGAGGAGAAAGAGGGAAGATTGCAAGAGAGTTCTTAGACTATGTATGGTCTATGGACCAAAAGATGTTATTCCGTAATGGAGTTATCCAAAGAAATGGAAGTAAGTTGCAAGTTGTAAACCTCACTGATGCAGAGATTCTCAGAGATAGAGACTTTACGAAGGTAAAGCTTTCTTTAGAGGAGAGATACTTGGTGCAAACTTGTAAAAAGATACAAAGAGAGTTTGCAAGAGATGACGAAAAGGTTATTTTGGTTAGTAGAAACACTGTCCTTAGAATGAAAGCTGGAACTTTAGGGATTGAAGCTCAAACATACAAGGATGAATTGTTAGCTGAAATTTCTGAACAATACACTGGAAGGATAGATATTCGAGTGCCTTCTGAGGTAATAGACTCATTCTATCAGGACAAACGGGTCTCACTACAGTATATACAAGATTTAATCCCAGAGAAAGAGTTTCTTGCTAACATGTTTGTTGTAATGAAATGTGGGAAACAATCAGCTCTGGGAAGGGTGGAAAAAGGTTCAATTGTTCCACTCACATTTGGAAAATCTCAACCATATGGGGTAATCCCCAAAAATGTTGGACAAAGGTTCATGATAGAAGCTCTTATGATGGACCAGAAAACAGCCCCATTGGTAATAGTCAAGGGACCTGCGGGAACAGCGAAAACATTCTTATCGTTAGCAGCTGGATTGCAACATGTATTGGCTGAAGGGAAGTTTAAAAACAAGATACTCATATCTAGAAGTCCAACAGAGACAGGCGAAAGCATTGGTTATCTTCCAGGCAATGAAAATGCCAAGATAGGCCCATATATGAGAGGCGTTATAGACAACCTGAAAAACTTGCATGCGCCTGAAGAGAGCGAAAGTGAGAAAAAGGAAGTCAATAGGCAAAAATCCAGTAAGGGCGGTAAATGTGAAAAGCCTCAAGAAGAAGATGGAACAACCCTTCTTGATATGAGAGTAATCACAGTGGAAGCTATTGGATTTATCAGAGGAAGGTCAATTTGTGATACATTCATCATTATAGATGAGGCGCAAAACTTGACTCAAACTGAAATCAAGACTATCATTACAAGAGTTGGTGAAGGTACCAAACTAGTAATAATAGGCGATCCTGCTCAGATTGATAGACCTGAGTTAAATGAAAGAAACAATGGACTCAGCTATGCATCTGAAAGAATGAAAGGAGTGCCCACTTGCTGGCAAATCACAATGGAAGATGAAGAATCTGTCCGAAGTGAGTTAGCTAAGATAGCCTCAAAGCTTCTGTAAAAAGAGATATTTACAAAGCGGCCCCCAAGATATAATCTATCTTGGGGGCTTTTTATATTCTTTAATATAAAAATTAGTTAAAAAACTTGAAAAAACGGAAGAATAGTGATATTATAATATAGTGTAATGAAAGGAATGAGAA
Source organism: Clostridia bacterium (assembly GCA_022790575.1). Lineage (GTDB taxonomy): Bacteria > Bacillota > Clostridia > TANB77 > CAG-508 > CAG-269. The sequence continues at coordinate 71,719 of JAAVXM010000034.1, forward strand.
AAAATGGGAATATTCGGTAAAATATTTAAAAGTTATAGTGAAAAAGAAGTAAATAGAATAATGCCAATAATTGAAAAAATAAATGGACTAGAAGAAGAAATGGAGAAATTATCAGATGAAGAATTAAAAAATAAAACTGTTGAATTAAAAAAACAATTAGAAGAAGGAAAGACATTAGATGATATATTACCAGAAAGTTTTGCAGTTGTAAGAGAAGCATCAAAAAGAGTATTAGGGATGAGACATTTTGATGTTCAATTAATAGGTGGTGTAATATTACATCAAGGAAGAATTGCAGAAATGAAAACAGGTGAAGGAAAAACATTAGTAGCAACACTTCCAGTATATCTAAATGCACTAACAGGAAAAGGAGTGCATGTAATAACAGTAAATGATTACTTAGCAAAAAGAGATAGTGAATGGATGGGAAAACTATACAAATTCTTAGGTTTATCAGTAGGACTTGCTATAGCAGGAATGAACCCAGAAGAAAAACAAAAAGCATATGCATGTGATATAACATATGGAACAAACAATGAATTTGGATTTGATTACTTAAGAGACAACATGGTAATATATAAAAATCAATTAGTTCAAAGAGGATTACATTATGCAATAGTAGATGAAATAGACAGTATATTAATAGATGAAGCAAGAACACCATTAATAATATCAGGAAGAGCAAATGAATCATCAGACTTATATAAAAAAGCAAATAGTTTTGTAAGAAAACTAAAACCAAAAATAATAATAGAAGAAGATGTAAAAGACGAAGCACAAGCAGAAGATAATGAAAAATATGATTATATAGTAGACTTAAAAGCAAAATCTGCATCATTAACTCAAAAAGGAATACAAAAAGCAGAAGAAGAATTCAGACTAGAAAACTTTAATGATATAGAAAACTCAACATTAGTACATCATGTAAACCAAGCATTAAGAGCACATGGAGTTATGAAAAAAGACATAGACTATATAGTAAAAGATGGAGAAGTATTAATAGTAGACGAATTCACAGGACGTATAATGTATGGAAGAAGATATAATAATGGACTACATCAAGCCATAGAAGCAAAAGAAGGAGTAAAAATTGCAGACGAATCAAAAACACTTGCAACAATAACATTCCAAAACTATTTCAGAATGTATGACAAATTATCAGGAATGACAGGTACAGCGATGACAGAAGAAGCGGAATTTGAAGAAATATATAACTTAGATGTAGTATCAATACCAACAAACAAGCCAATGGTTAGAAAAGACCAAAATGATGTAATATATAAAAATGAAAATGCAAAATTCAATAGTATAGTGCAAAGCATAAAAGAAAGTCATGAAAAAGGACAACCAGTATTAGTAGGTACAGTATCAATAGAAAAATCAGAGAAACTAAGTAGGATTTTAAGTAAAGAAGGGATTAAGCATGAAGTATTAAATGCAAAATTCCATGAAAAAGAAGCAGAAATAATTGCACAAGCAGGAAAATTTGGTGCAGTAACAATAGCAACAAATATGGCAGGACGTGGAACAGACATTATGCTTGGAGGAAACAGTGAATATTTAGCAAAACAAGAAATGAGAAGAAACAAAGTACCAGAAAATCTAATAGAAGAAGCAAATACATTCTATGAAACAGATGACCAAGAAATATTAAGAGCAAGAGAAACATTCAAGAAATTAGAAGAAAAATATAGTGAAGAAATAAAAGAAGAAAAAGCAAAAGTAATAGCTGTAGGTGGACTAAAAATAATAGGAACAGAAAGACATGAATCAAGAAGAATAGACAATCAGTTACGTGGACGTAGTGGACGTCAAGGAGACCCAGGAGAATCAAAATTCTATATAGGACTAGATGATGACTTAATGAAAATCTTTGGTGGAGACATGATAACAAAAGTATATAATACAATGGGAATGGATGAAAACATACCAATTGAAAACAAGATGATAAGTAATGCAGTAGAAAATGCCCAAAAGAAAGTTGAAGGAAGAAACTTTAGTATAAGAAAAAATGTATTAAAATATGATGATGTAATGAATGCACAAAGAGAAATCATATATAAACAAAGAAGAGAAGTACTTGATGGAGAAAATATAAATGAAAGTATTATAAAAATGATACAATCATTAGCAGAAGAAATTGTTGTATCATATTCTGGACATGATGAAGAAATAAATGAAGAATCATTAAGCACAGAAATAGTAAATATATTTGGAATTGATTTATCAGACTTCATAAAAGAAAACTCAAAAGATTCAAATGCAATAATAGAAAAGCTACAAGAAATGGCAATAGAAAAATATAATCAAAAAGAAGAGGAAGTTGGTAGTGAAGCTTTAAGAGAATTAGAAAGAGTTGTTATGCTAAAAGTAGTTGACCAAAAATGGATGGACCACATCGACAGTATGGATGAATTAAAAAACGGAATTGGACTACGTGCATATGGTCAACAAGACCCAGTAGTAAAATACAGAATGGAAGGAATGGACATGTTTGAAGAAATGGTTCTAGATATCAAATATGATGTTGTAAAAATGCTTATGAACCTTCGTAAAGAGGAAGAAGTTAAAAGAGAGCAAACAGCCAAAATTACAGGAGCAGCATTACAAGCTCTAAATAGTATTGACAATGGAGAAAAAATGAATTCAGAAATTAATAGAACTGTTGTTAATGAAGAACCTAAAATTGGAAGAAACGACCCTTGTACATGTGGTTCGGGCAAAAAGTATAAGAATTGTTGTGGGAGAAATCAGTAATAGCAATGGTTACAGAGTATAAGATAATATATTAAATATATCCAAAATAACGTTTTGATATCCATTTGTCAGTAAAAAACTAGAAAAAGGATGTCAAAATCAAAAAATAATATATTAAGAGAGTTAACATATTTTATATGTGACTCTTTTTTTTATTTACCAAATCTATAATTATTTGTGATATAAATTTTAGAAACTTTTCCCAAAAGATTGATTTTATAACGCATACATGATACAATACAAATGTTCGCGAAATTAAAAAGGAGGTTTTCATGATAGATAATTAAAAAGGAGAAATTATAATATATCAAACAGATGATAGATTAACAAAAATAGATGTTAAAATTGAAAATGAAACAGTATGGTTATCTCAACAACAGATGGCAGACTTATATAATACAACAAAGCAAAATATAAGTTTACATATCAAAAATATATTTGATGAAAACGAATTAAATGAGAATTGAACTGTCAAGGAATTCTTGACAGTTCAAAAAGAAGGAAATAGAAATGTTGAGAGAAACGTTAAATTTTATAATTTAGACATGATTATTTCGTTAGGATACAGAATAAAATCTAAAATTGCTACTAATTTTAGAAAATGGGCAACAGAGAGATTAAAAGAATATATGATAAAAGGTTTCACTATGGATGATGAAAGACTTAAAGGAAATAGTTGGGGCAATTATTGGAAAGAATTACTTGCTAGAATTAAGGATATTAGATTATCAGAAAAAGTGCTTTATAGACAAGTTCTTGATTTATATGCAACAGCAGTTGATTACAATCCAAAAGATGAAAAGTCAATTAAATTTTTCGAAATTGTTCAAAATAAATTACACTTTGCAACACATGGACATTATGAATATAAAAAATAAAATATTATATGAAAAGATAACAATGTCAGCAACATGTGGAAGTGGTAGAAATACAAGAGTTGCTGTGAGAAAAAACAGTAATATCAATGGTTGTAGGGAATAAAACTTCCTACTTTAAAGAGTAAAACAGTAGAAGAAAAGAAAAATTTAGAATTAGGAGGTTAAAGATGAAAGATGTATTAAATTTTTTGACAATTATATTTATTATTATTTTAATACTATTAGGGTTGAATAAAATATTAGGAGCAAGTTATAGAAAATCACACAAAAAAGAATATAAGGATTCGTATAAGGAACAACATGGACACACAAGATATGAACAGCATGTATTAGACAATCAAAGAACCAAGAAAATGACTCAAGAACAAGCAATGGACTATTACAAGATGAATGTAGATGAAAGAAACAGAAAATATAATAATTGATGAAATTACCTTGAAGAAAATACAATTTAGTAGAAAATTATGAGTCAGTTATGATATAATGAAAGCACTAATGAGTACAGTAGGGAAAAAATGTGATTGGACTGATAAGAAATATCTAGAATCATTATTAAAGAATATTAACTAAAAAATGTAAATCATGTAATAGAACATAAAAAAGGAGGTGGAAAAAATGAATTTCTTATTAACATTATTAATTGGTATAGTTGCAGGAGTGATAGATGTATTACCAATGATTAGAATGAAGGTAGATAAATATGCTTGTATATCAGCATTTGTATATTATTTAATAGTTCCTTTTGTTATTTTTGGAGTCAATTGGTTTGGAGAATTATGGTGGTTAAGAGGAGGCATTGTTGCTATCCTTATGGCAATTCCAGTTATTATTTTAGTTGCTAAAGAAGATAAAAAAAGTCCAATAGCAATGACAATAATGTCTATTGTTTTAGGTAGTATTATTGGTGTTTTAGGACATTTTTTAAATCTAATGTAATTGATATTATAAAGTGAAAGGTTAAATTGGTAAAAAATGAACAAAAATAAGAAAATAACTATTATAATTTTAATTGTAGTATTTGTTATAGTTATTGGAGCAGTTTCTGCATATATTTTAATTGAAAGAGATGTTGCAAAAAGAGCAAACTTTAATTCTAAAACTGAAGATATTAGTTCCAATCCAGTTGATACTATAAGTAATGGAAATAATGAACATTTCTTTTATGGTAAAGTAGTTGAAGCTGAAACTACATATATTATAGTAGAACCAAATGAAAATGAAGAAATAAGAAAATCATCAGATAAAATTTCTATTAAAATAGGTGAATCTAATGATGTCATGTATATGGTTGGTACTAATGTAAAAATAACTTATGATGGTACTGTAATGGAAAGTTATCCAGCACAAGTAGAAGCAATAAAAATTGAATTAAAATCAGCTGAAAACATTGAGATGCGTTTCGATAATAAAAATTCAATAGAAAGCCATAAGGTTTATACAATATTAGACAAATCAGAAACGGACAAATATGACTATAGTATATATGGATATGATGGAAATGTAAATATTAGAATTGATGATAAAGATTATTCTTTAAAAGAGGCATTAGTAGAAGATAAAATTACAATGGAAGAAATTATTACAAAAGCAAATCAAGACGAAAAAGATGGGAAAATAAAAGCAGATATGTATAAAGATGGCGGAAGTATAGAATATCACTATGAAAATTACACAATAATAAAATGCCATACTATAGATGGAAATAGAGATGTATATATAGGAAACAAAAATTTAAGATTAACTGATGTTGTATAAGGAAGATAAACTTTAGGAGTGATAAAAATGGAAACAAAAATTATAAAAGATATAGCAATAGTAAAAAGTAATGAGATAATAATAAAAGATGTTCAATCAGCAATAGATTTTATTATGACTATAAAATATGAAGCAAAATGCAACAAAATAGCTTTAAATAAAAATGCATTAGTAGAAGATTTTTTTATATTAAGTAGAGGATTAGCAGGAGAAATTTTGCAAAAATTTATAAATTATCAAACTAAATTTGCTATATATGGAGATTACTCAAAATATACGAGTAAACCATTAAAAGATTTCATATATGAAAGCAATAATGGTAAAGATATATTTTTTACAGAGAGTGAAGATGAAGCTATAAAAATGTTAAGTAAGTAGAGAAGAAATATTATCTATAGGAGTAAAACGCTAATAGCATTGGTAATCACAATTTTATTCTATTATGAGTATGAGGAAAAATTAAAATAATAATAAACTTTGCAACAGAAGTTGCGAAATTTGAAAAATGTCTTGAATTATATTTATTTAAGGCATTTTTTGTATAAAAAAACAATTTACGACAATCAAATAAAACAAAAAAATTAGCAAAAGGTATTGACAAGTGCTAAAAAAAGATGTAATATATTATAAGTGATTAGCAAACGAACAAAAAGAGTGCTAAAGAAACGATTTCCTAAAAAGTAAAAAGGAGGAAAAAAATTGATAGATGAAAGGAAAAAGAGAGTATTACAAGTAATTGTAGAGGAATATATCAGGACAGCAGAGCCAGTAAGTTCAAATGCAATCATGAATTTAGATGGACTAGAATGTAGCAGTGCAACAATAAGAAATGAGATGGCGGAACTAGAAAAAATGGGATACTTAGAAAAGCCACACACATCAGCAGGAAGGATACCATCAGCAAAAGGTTACAGATTTTATGTAGATGAACTACTAGAAGAAGATAAAATAACATTAGAAGAAATAAAATATATAAGTGATAAGTTAGAAACAAAAGTAAATGAAATGGAAGAAATAACAAAAATAGCATCAAGTACAATATCAGAGATAACACATTATACGACAGTATCGATAGGACCAAGTACAGATGTTCAAAAAATAGAAAGTATAAAATTTGTATTATTAAACAGTAGAATGATGATGGCAGTAATATTAACGGACAATGGTTTAGTAAAAGAGACAATAATAAAATTTGATGAAGACATATTAGAAAATCAAGTACAGACATTAAGTTACATGTTTAATAATAAACTAAGAGGAGAGCCAATAACAAGAATAGATAAGCCATTAGAAAAATATTTAATAGAAGAAATGAGTTATAGTGTAAATCTAATAAAACCCATCATAGAACAAATGAAAAAAGTTGTAGAAGAAGAAAGTGTACATTTAGAAGGAACTAACAGACTATTTGAATTACCAGAATTTAATAGTTTAGAAGTAGCCAAAAACTTTGTAAACATAATAGACGAAAAAGAACTAATGGCAGATATGTTGAATACAGGGTTTGCAAAAGACATAAATGTATATATAGGAGAAGAAAACGAAAAAGAAGAACTAAAAGACTTTAGTGTAGTAACATTCAAACACAGAATAGGAAATAAAGATTTGGGAACAATTGGAATAATAGGACCAAAAAGAATGGACTATGCAAAAGTAATATCAGTAATGAAATATATAAGTAAAAAATTAAATGATGATAAAGAAGAATGAAAGAAGGTTAAAAATGGAAGAAGATAAAAAAGTAGAAGAAAAGGATGTAGAAAAAAAAGACTGCATAATAGACCCAGTACAACAAGAATTAGACGACTTAAATGATAGGTATAAGAGAGTCTTAGCAGAATTTGAAAACTTCAAAAAAAGAAGTGGAAAAGAAAGAGAGACTCTATACAATTCTATATTATCAGATATAGTAGAAGTTTTTTTACCAGTAGTAGATAATTTAGAAAACGCATTAAAGATTGAGACTCAAGATTTAGAATATAAAAAAGGAATAGAATTAGTGTTAAAACAATTTAAAGATATTTTAAAGGCAAAAGGAGTAGAAGAAATACCAACTGTTGGAGAAACCTTTGACCCTAGTTTACATGAAGCCGTTAGCAGTATACAAGATTCAGATAAAAATATTCAAGAAATTGTGCAAGAATATAGAAAAGGTTATAAAATTGGAACTAAAGTTATACGTCATTCAATGGTTGTCGTAGCTAATTAATAAGTTATTAAATTTAAAAATATAAAAAAGAGGGAAACCTCAAAGAAGAAAGGAAGTAAATTAAAATGGGAAAAATAATAGGAATTGACTTAGGAACAACAAATTCATGTGTATCAGTAATGGAAGGAGGAGAACCAGTAGTAATACCAAATGCTGAAGGAAATAGAACAACTCCATCAGTAGTTGCGTTCTCAAAAAATGGAGAAAGACTAGTAGGGCAAATAGCAAAACGTCAAGCAGTAACAAATCCAGAAAATACTGTAATCTCAATAAAAAGAAAAATGGGAACAGATGAAAAGGTTAATATAGAAGGAGACAAATTCTCTCCACAAGAAATATCTGCAATGATATTACAAAAATTAAAAGCAGATGCAGAAAACTATTTAGGGCAAAAAGTAACACAAGCAGTTATAACAGTACCAGCATACTTTAGTGACAGTCAAAGACAGGCAACAAAAGACGCTGGAAAAATAGCAGGACTTGAAGTGTTAAGAATTATAAATGAGCCAACAGCAGCAGCATTAGCATATGGAATGGATAAAGAGCAAGACCAAAAAATAATGATATATGACTTAGGTGGAGGAACATTTGATGTTTCAATATTAGATATTGGTGATGGTGTATTTGAAGTATTAGCAACAAATGGTAATACAAAACTTGGAGGAGATGACTTTGATGATGCAATAATCAAATACTTAGTATCAGAATTCAAAAAATCAAATGGAATAGATTTAGCAACAGACAAAATGGCTATGCAAAGACTAAAAGAAGCAGCAGAAAAAGCTAAAATAGAACTATCAGGAGTACAACAAACACAAATAAATCTACCATTTATAACAGCTGATAGTACAGGACCAAAACACTTAGATATAACATTAACAAGGTCAAAATTCGAAGAATTAATACATGATTTAGTAGAAGCTACAGCAGGACCTGTAAATCAAGCATTAAAAGATGCAGGATTAACACCAAATGATATTCATAAAGTATTATTAGTTGGAGGTTCTACAAGAGTTCCAGC
>JAAVXM010000035.1 GCA_022790575.1 Clostridia bacterium
AAGAAATAAAAATACCTGCATCTAAAGCTCCAGTATTCAAAGCTGGTAAAGCATTAAAAGATTTAGTAAACGGATAATTTATAAAAATATATAAATATATGATAAGGCTGGATATTCCAGCCTTGTATGTTATTTTGATTTAAAAATGAAAAAACAAATAGTTAAAATTCAACTATTTGTTTTTTTCATATTTTGAGTTTTTCTTTATTTCTGTTGGAATAACAATTTTTTTTGTATTTTTATCTTTATTTTTTGGCTTAGCTGCATTTATATGGTCATAAACAGGAGAAATAACCAAATTTGTTCCATTACCATTTATAACTTCTATTTCTTTTTTATCAGCCATAGTGAACACCCCTTATAAACTTTTTTATATATTATCATAAAAAACTAGAAAAGTAAAGAAGATTTTTAAAATAATTAACATAATTAGATTAATCAATATTAACTAATTTTTTTATCTCATCAAAAGGAATATCTAAAACTATAGATAGGGCAATCAGTTCAAAATCCTTTACAATCATTTTGCCATTTTCTATTTTATAAATTTCAAATCTATCAAGTTCAATACCAAGTAATTCTAATTTATGAGATAGACCGAGTTTTTGTATAATTTTTATTTTCTCTATATTTTTTTATTAAATTACCAGTCACATTTCGCTGTTCATTAAATTTTTTCATTTCATTCTCCAAAAAAAATAATTATCTACTTGATTTTATAATATTGTTTATGATATAGTGTGTATAGAGTATACACACTGATGAAAAAATTATTCTTATAAATTATTGAGAATATATGATACATTGATATGAAACAAATAATATAGTATTAAATGGAGGAGTTCAAAAGATGAGTAAAATTAGAAATACAAGAGGGATAACATTAATAGCGTTAGTAATAACAATTATAATATTATTAATATTAGCAAGTGTAAGTATAGCAATGTTAACAGGGAAGAATGGTATAATAAAACAAGCAGAAGATGCAAAAATAGAAACTGCAAGAGCGAATTTTGAAGACAGGCTTTTATTAGCAAATGGAGAAGCAGAGATGAAGAGACAATTACAAGGAAGTTTATCATCAGAAGAGTATTTTGAAATATTAAAAAACAATGAAATAATATCAGATGTAACAGTAGGAGGATATAATATATCAGAGCAAAAAATAAATGAAGATGGAAGCAAAACTTATGAAATAATGTCAGATGATGGATATGTATTTGAAGCAACAATATACCCAGATGGAAAAGTAGAAACAGAATATCAAGGGAAAAAGGACAATTTACCACCTAAAATAAGAAAAATCACAGTAACAAATAAACAAACTAGAGGATTTGATATAAATGTAGAAATAGATAGACTAGAAAATGGAACAATAAGTTATTATTATAGAGAAGCAAATGAAGAAGGTACAAATGAATATATAGTATTAAAAGAAAATACAAAAGACTTAACAGCAAGTTTCACAAATTTAGAAGATGGAAAAATATATAATATAAAAGTAGTAGTAGAGAATGAAAAAGGAAGAAACGAGAAAGTAATAAATGAAGCAATAAAACAATTAGTAAAAGAAATAGAATTAAATAAAACAGAAGAAACAATAGAAAGGGGACAGCAGTTGCAATTAACAGCAACAGTAAAACCAGAAACAGCAGAAAATAAAACAATAGAATGGAGTAGTAGTAATACAAGTGTAGCAGAAGTAACTCAAGATGGGTTAGTAACAACAAAGGCAGATGGAGTTGCAACAATAAAAGCACAAGCAACAGATGGAGGAGAAGCATTTGCAATATGTAATATAACAGTAAAAAAATCAGTAACAGGAATAGAGTTAAATGAAAATAGTAAAACAATAAAAATAAGAGAGAAGTTTCAATTAAATGCAACAATAACTCCAAGTGATGCAACGAATAAAGGAGTGACATGGGAAAGCAGTGATACAAGTATAGTAACAGTAAATGCAAATGGACTTATAGAAGCAAAGAAAGTAGGAACAGCAACAATAACAGTAAAATCAAATGAAAATGAAGGAATAAAAGCAACTTGCACTGTAAATGTTCTTGTTAAAACAGACTATGTTGCAGATGGTCTAATTCTTTGGTATGATGGAATAAATAATACAGGAACAGGAACACATAGCAATACAGCAAAGACTTGGATAAACTTGGCAGGAACAGAATATGATGGAACAATATCTGGAGCAACATGGAATACAGACCATTTGAGCTTTGATGGAACGAATGATTACTTAAATATTGGAAGAATTGAACACCAAAACTTTACGCTAGAAGTAGTTGCTTCAATTGAGATTGAGGAAACTGAAATGAATTTTATTAATAATTTTGATGGGGCAGGATGTGGATTACAAGCCTCAAATAGAGAAAAGAAAATAGGGTTTTCAATATATTCAGGAGGATATAAAAGAGTAAGTTCTTCAGAAAATTATGAACTCCATAAAAAATATTCAATAAGTGGAGGATACAATGGAACTTATATATATATCAGTCAAAATAATAAAAGAACAACACAAAATCAAACAGGGAGTATATACTATAGTGCGAGTGCTCCAATGATGATAGGTGCAAACTCTCGTAATCAAGCTGACCCATATTATTGTTCTGGAGTAAAAATATACTCAGCTAGAATATATAACAGAATGTTAACAGAAAGTGAAGTGACAAAAAACTATAATGTAGACAAAGCAAGATTTAATATTCAATAATAAAGATATTTATAAAATCAGGAAAATGAAAATAGCAAGAAAAACTTGCTATTTTTTACAAATTAGGGTAAAATAGTGTAGCAAGAAGAGAAAAAATAAAACATATACATATAATAAAAGAAAGAGGTCAAAATTGGAAAACAGAGAAACAAAAGCAATAATAGAAGCTATATTATTTGCAACAGGAAGAAAAGTATCAGAAAAGGAATTGATAATAGCATTAGAAAAGGATAAAGAGCAAATAAGAGAAATAATAAGAAGTATGCAAGAAGAATATAAAACAAGAGGAATAGAACTAATAAAAATAGAAGATGGATATCAATTATGTACTAAAAAAGAATATCATGAATACATATATCCAATATTAGACAAAAGGGCAAAGCCCAATCTGTCAACAGCAGCATTAGAAACATTAGCGATAATTGCATATAATCCAAGAACAACAAGAGCAGAAATAGAAGCAATAAGAGGAGTGAACAGTGATGGAACAATATACAAGCTGTTAGACTATGGATTAATAGAAGATGCAGGAAAAGCAGATTTGCCAGGAAAACCGACAACATATAAGACAACACAAGAATTTCTAAAAATGTTTGGGTACGAAACATTAGCAAATTTGCCAGAATTACCAAAATATAAATTAGATTCGAACAGGCAAATAGTAATAGATGAGTTGATTGAAGAATAAAGGAAAGGAATGATATAAAAATGAAATTATCACGAACAGGAATGGGTAGTACAAAACTAAATAATATAGATGAAATGTATCCAGGACAAAGTATATTATTACAAACAGGACAATTAGTTCAATATGGAGCAGGATTATTTGGATATAACACAATACCATTATTAGTTAGAAGAAATGTAGAAAAAATAATTGTAGAAACATTAAATAAATATGGATGCACAGAAGTATTATTACCAACATTGCAGCCAGACACAATCTGGAAAAACTCTGGAAGATATGAACACTATACAAAAGATGGAACAATGTTAATAACAGAATCAAACAAAGGAACATTTTGTTTAGCGCCAACAGGGGAAGAAGCGATGTTAGAATTTGCAAGAGAAAAACTAAAATCATACAAAAATTTGCCAGTAACATTTTATCAAATAGGGGAAAAATACAGAAATGAAATAAGAACAAGAGGATATTTACTTAGAGGAAAATCATTCCCAATGCTAGATGCATATAGTTTCGATAAAGATGAAGAAGGAATGGAAAAATCCTATGAAAATGTAAGAAAAGCATTTTTAGAAATATTTGAGCAAATAGGATTAAAAGTAATACCAATAGTAGCAGACAATGGAGCAATGGGAGGAAAGAAATCAGAAGAATTTATGCTAATATCAGAACAAGGTGAAGACAAAATACTATATAATGAAGAAACAGGAGTAGGGTTAAATACAGAGATATTAGAAAAAGAAAACTACCAAGAATATTTAAAACAAGAATATGGAATAGAAGACATATCAAATTTCAAAGAAATAAGAACAATGGAATTAGGGCATATATTCCAATTAGGAACAAGATATTCAGAAATGATGAATGGAAAATATATAAACAAAGGAGGAAAAGAAGAATTATATTATATGGGATGTTATGGAATAGGAGTGAGTAGAACAGTTGCAGCAATATATGAGCAAAGTTTAATAAAAGACAAGAAATCTGGACCATGTGGATTTGTATTACCAGAAGGAATTGCACCATATATGCTACAAATAATCCCAAAAGTTGAAGACGAAGAAAAAATGAAGATTGCAGAAAACATAGCAGAAAGGCTAACATTTATGGGAATGAAAACGATTATAGATGATAGAGAGAATATAACAATAGGAGCCAAAATAAAAGATGTAAAAATACTTGGAACACCATATATGATAGTAATAGGGGATAAAACGCAAGGAGACAATTTAGAAATTGAAGACATAAAAACAGGAGAAAAAATACAAACAACAATAAATGACATTGTAAAAGTATTTATTGGAAAAAGGTTAAAAGTTTAGTAAAATAATAAAAAACAATTTAACATATAAAAAGCTAAAATAAATACATAACAAATAATAAAAATTTAAGAAATATTAATCAAAAATAGTTGTAAAATTTAACAAATACTGATATACTTATAGGGACAAAAAGTCAAAAAAAACTCTAGAAAGGGAGGAATAAAAATGGAAGAAAATGAAATCAAAGAAAAAAATAATGAGGAAGTATTAGAAATACAAGAAATAGAAGAAGGAACAAACGATGGAATAAAAATCGCAAATGATGTAGTAGCAGTAATAGCAGGAGTAGCAGTATCAGAAGTGCCAGGAGTAGCGAGCATGTCAGGAGGATTTGCAGGAGGAATAACAGAAGTATTAAGTGGAAGAAAGAACTTATCAAAAGGAATAAGAGTAGATGCTGATGAAAAAGAAGTAAAAATAGATGTAAACATAATTGTAGAATATGGAGCAAGAATTCCAGACATTGCATTTGATATTCAAAACAGAGTAAAAAAAGCAGTAGAAAACATGACAGGATTAAAAGTAGCAGAAGTTAATGTACATGTACAAGGAGTAAAAACAGAAAAAGAAGATGACAATGATAAAGAATCAGACAAGTAATAAAAATAGTAAGAAACGGAGAATAAAAATGAAATTTTTAGAAAGATTTGCATTAGTAGTATATTCATATATAATATTAATACTAGCTATAATACTAAGTTTAGTAATATTCAATTGGATAGACATAGAAGTAATGGACAAAGCATTAGAAGCACTAGTAGCAGACCCAGTTGCATCAAAAGCCGTTTTAGCAATAAATGTATTATTTATGTTATTATCAATAAAATGTATATTTTTTGATGAAAAATCAAAAGAAAAGATAAAATCAACACAAGGAGTTCTATTAAAAAACGAAAATGGGCAATTAATGATATCAAGAGAAACAATAGATAATTTAGTAAAAAATGTAGTATTAGGATTTGACAATGTAAGAGAATGTAACACAAAAATAGATATAAACAGTGAAAATGGAATGAAAATCACATTGCTTTTAGTAGTAAATGAAAATGTAATAATAAAAGAATTAGCATCAAATTTACAAAACAAAATAAAGGCAGAAATCAAAAAAGTATCAGACTTAGAAGTACAAGAAGTAAATGTAAAAATTGAAAAAATACAAGAGACGCAAAAAAGTAATGAAAGAGAATAGGATGATAAAGAATGGATAGTTTTAAAGATTTTCTAAATCAATATAAAGGAGCAATAATAGGAATAATTATAGCAATACTAATATTATGTACAAGGCTATATAACTTGATAATAGCACTAGTAGTTTTATTTATTGGAGCAGTTATTGGGAATTATGTTCAAAACAATAAATATGAAGTAAAAGAAAAAATAAAAAATTTTATAGATAGATTATAAAGGTGAGAAAAATGAAAAGGTCAGCAATAAGAGAATTAGCATTTAAACTAATATATAGTTTAGAAATTCAAAAAACGGCAGATATAGAAGAACAAATTGAACTATATATAGAATGTAATGAAATAAATGATGAAGAAGCAAAAGAATATATTAAAGACGTTGTAATAGGTATAAATACACATATTAATGAAATAAAAAGTTTAATAGAAAAAAATCTAAAAGCTGACTGGAACATACAAAGAATCTCAAAAATAGATTTAAGTCTATTAAAACTTGCGATATATGAGATAAAATACAAGCAAATACCATATAAAGTAGCAATAAATGAGGGATTAGAACTAGCTAAAAGATATGGAGAAGATATGTCTAAAAATTTCATAAATGGAATACTAGCAAGTATTGTAAAAGAAATAGGAGATACAAATGGAATATAATGCAGTTACAGTAACACAGCTAAATAAATATTTAAAAGACAGATTTGATGAAGATGAAAATCTAAATGCAATATTGGTAAAAGGTGAAATCTCCAACTTTAAAAACCATTACACAGGACATCTATATTTTACATTAAAAGACGAAAACTCGTTAGTAAAATGTATCATGTTTAAAAGCTATGCTGAGAGGCTAGCTTTTAAACCAAAAGATGGAATGAAGGTAATGGTTTTTGGTTCTGTGTCAGTATTTGAAAGAGATGGAGTTTACCAAATATATGTAAAATCTATGTTAGAAGATGGAATGGGAGATTTACATGAACAATTTGAAAAATTAAAATCAAAATTAGAAGAAGAAGGATTGTTTGATGAAAATCATAAAAAGCCAATACCATTATATCCAAAAGTAATAGGAGTATTAACATCACAAACAGGGGCTGTAATCAGAGATATAATAAATGTATCTACAAGAAGAAACCCCAATATACATATACGTTTATTACCAGTACCAGTACAAGGACCAGGGGCAGCAGAGCAAATTGCAGCAAAAATAAAAATAATGAATGAAAAAAAGCTAGCAGATGTAATAATAATAGGAAGAGGAGGAGGTTCATTAGAGGACTTATGGCCATTTAATGAAGAAATAGTTGCAAGAGCAATATATTCATCTAAACTTCCAATAATATCAGCAGTAGGGCATGAAACAGATTTCACAATAGCAGATTTTGTAGCAGATTTGAGAGCACCAACTCCATCAGCAGCGGCAGAGCTTGCTGTACCAGATACATATGAATTAAAACAAAAGATAATAAATTATAAAAACAGATATAGAGTATCTTTAAAAAAGAGAATAGAATTGATGAAACTTAGATATGAAAAATGTATGAAATCAAGGGCATTTACAGACCCAATGAGAAAAATCAGAGATACAAATATTATATTAGATTCATATGTTCAAAAAATGGAAAATAAAATCAAAAGTATACAAAAAGACAGTAAAACAAAATTTGTAGAATTAGTAACTAAATTAGATACAATGAGTCCATTAAAAACATTAACAAGAGGATACTCAATTGTGGAAAAAGATGATAAAATAATAAAGAAATCAGAACAATTAAAAGAAAATGATGAAATAAACATAAGATTTAGTGATGGAAAAAGGAAAGCAAAGATATGTTAAAATATTATGAGACAATCACTCATTAACAAAGATAGGATGTGAAAAAAATGAATAAACAAAAGATATTAAATATAATAATTATTACAGCAATAGTTGCATTAGTTGCAATTGCTATACTAATAGGATATGAACAGATAAAACATTCAAAAGCTGAAAAAGAGAATCAAAATACTGAAATACAAGAAACAGATGAAATAAATAAAATAGAAGAAATAGAAGGAGCAACAAAGCAAGAAGAACCAAAAGAAGATATAAAACAAGAGCAAAAAGAAGAAAATAATTATGTTGGAGAAGAAGAGCAAAATACAGCAAAAGAAGAAGACACAACTAAAACTACAGAAGAAAAAGTAATTGAACTAGCTAAAAAAGAATGGGGAGATGATAATTCTGTTAGTTTTAGCATAGAAGAAATAAAAGAAAATGTTTATTATGTAGCAGTAAAAAGTAATGCTACAGCAATCTCATGGTACAAAGTTGATATAAACACATGGCAAATATCAGAGTTTTATTAAAATGAATGTATTAAAAAATAGTTAGCATTAGATGCTACAAAATTTCAATATTTGCGTATTTTAGGAAGGAATGAATAAAAAATGAGTAAAGACAATTTTGAAGACTCAATGAAAAAATTAGAAGAAATAGCAGAAGAGCTTGAAAATGGAGAATTAAATTTGGATGAATCTGTAAGTAAATTTGAAGAAGGAATGAAAATAGCAAAACAATGCAATAATATATTAGAAACAGCAGAAAAAAGGATATCTATTCTATTAGAAAAAGATGGAAAAATAGAAGAAGAAGACTTTAATGTAGAGTAGTTAGAGGGGAAAAGAAAATGAATGATATACAAGAAATTGTGACAAATAAATATATATATGTGCCATTATTACTATGGTTTTGTATACAAACTTTTAAAGTTATATATGAATTAGTTAAAACAAAAAAATTCAATTTTAAAAGAATAATGGGAGCAGGAGGGATGCCAAGTTCTCATTCAGCAGTAGTAACTAGTCTAGCAATATTAATAGGAAGAAATGAAGGATTTGGTTCATCATTATTTGCGTTAGCATTAGTATTTGCAATGGTTGTAATGTATGATGCAGCAGGAGTTAGAAGAGCAGCAGGAAAGCAAGCACATTTATTAAATAAAATTATAGAAACACCAGGATTAACAAATGTGCAAGTACAAGAAAAGTTAGTAGAAGTATTAGGACATTCACCATTACAAGTTATAGTGGGAGCAACTTTAGGAATAATAGTTGGTATGCTAATGTAAAAAAATTGAATATAAGGAGAGTGAATTATGACAGATATAGAAATAGCAAGAAATGCAAAATTAGAAAAAATCACAGAAATAGGAAAAAAGCTTGATATAAGTGAAGATAATTTAGAACTATATGGAAAATATAAGGCTAAAGTAATAACAGACAAAATAGACAATAAAAAAGAAAATGGTAAATTAATATTGGTAACAGCAATAAGTCCAACTCCATTAGGAGAAGGAAAGACAACAATCTCAATATCTATAGCTGATGGGCTAAGGAGAATTGGTAAAAAATCAATATTAGCATTAAGAGAACCATCACTAGGGCCAGTATTTGGAATAAAAGGAGGAGCAACAGGAGGAGGACATGCTCAAATAGCTCCAATGGAAGATATTAATTTGCATTTTACAGGAGATATACATGCAATAACAGCTGCAAATAATTTACTATCAGCAATAATAGACAATCATATATATTATGGTAATGAACTTGGAATAGAGAAAGTTGTATGGAAAAGATGTTTAGACATAAATGATAGACAATTAAGAAAAGTAAATACAGGTCTATCAGGAGAAAATAAGATTGTACCAAGAGAAGACAATTTTGATATAACAGTTGCATCAGAAGTAATGGCAATACTATGTCTTGCAACAGATATAGACGATTTAAAGAAAAAGCTAGGAAATATTATTATTGGATATAACAAAGAAGAGAAACCAATATATGCAAAAGACTTAAAAGCAGAAGGAAGTATGGCTGTATTATTAAAAGATGCGATAAAACCAAATTTAGTTCAAACATTAGAAAATACTCCTGCAATAATACATGGAGGACCATTTGCTAATATAGCACATGGTTGTAATAGTATAATTGCAACAAAATTAGCAATGAAACTTGGAGATTATTGTGTAACAGAGGCAGGATTTGGTTCAGACTTAGGAGCAGAAAAGTTTTTGAATATAAAATGTAGAAAAGCTGGAATAAGACCAGATGCAGTAGTATGTGTTGCAACTATAAAGGCACTGAAATATCATGGTGGAGCTCCAAAGGACAAGATATTAGAAGAAAATAAAGAATGTTTAGAAAATGGAATGGAAAATCTATATAGACATGTAGAAAATTTAAAAGACAGATTTGGACTAAATGTTATAGTAGCAATAAACAAATACAATACAGATACAGAACAAGAAATTGAGTTTGTTCAAAATGAACTTAAAAAAAGAAATGTTGAATCAAGTTTAGTTGAAAGTTGGGCAAAAGGTGGAGAAGGTGCAATTGATATTGCACATAAACTTGTAAAACTTGTTGAAAAAGAAGAGAAATTTAAATATATATATGAACTTGATAAAAATATAACAGAAAAGATAAACAAAGTTGCAACAGAAATATATGGTGCAAAATCTGTCAACTATACAGAAGAAGCAATAAAAGACATAGAAAAAATACAAAAATTAGGATATGAAAATTTACCTGTATGTATTGCAAAAACACAATATTCTTTTTCAGATGACCCAAAAAACTTAGAATGTAAAGAACCTTTTGAGATTAATGTAAGAAGTGTTGAACTTAAAGCTGGTGCTGGTTTCATAGTTGTTCTTGCAGGAAAAATAATGACCATGCCAGGATTACCTAAAGTTCCAGCAGCAGAAAGTATTGATATAGATGAAGATGGAAAAATTGTTGGAATATTTTAAAAGGGTAATAAAATAAATTAATACTATAAAATTGAATAATAAAACTAAACCTACAAATAATATAAATAAAATATTTGTAGGAGGGAATATATGTATAATTTTAGAACAGACTTAGCTGTTGAGAGAAGTGATATATACAAAAAAGTTAATCAATTAAATCAAATTGACGGAATAGAGACAACAGATGAGGAAATAAATGAAAACATAAGAGTATCAAGAGTAAAAGTTACAAATGAAAATGGCGAAAAGGCAATAGGAAAGCCAATTGGAAGTTATATAACAATAGATGTGAAAAAGCTTAAGTTGGCAGGAGAAGAGGAAATACAGAAAACATCAGAAACATTATCAAAAGAGCTTAGACAAATGATTGATGTGCATACAGATAAGCAAGAAGATATATTAATAGTTGGATTAGGAAATATATATGTAACACCAGATGCATTAGGACCCAAGGTAATAAATGAAATAGATGTTACAAGACATATAATAAAATATTTACCACAATATGTGGAAGATGGAACAAGACCTGTTAGTGCAATATCACCAGGAGTACTAGGAACAACTGGAATAGAAACAGTAGAAATATTAAAGGGAATTGTTGATAATGTAAAACCTAGGTTATTAATAGTGATAGATGCATTAGCATCAAGAAGTATAGAAAGAATCAGTTCAACAATTCAAATTTCAGACACAGGAATAGTACCAGGTGCAGGAGTAGGTAATACAAGAAGTGAAATCAGTCAAAATTCACTTGGAATCCCTGTAATAGCCATTGGAATACCAACAGTTGTAGAACTTGCGACCCTAGTATCTGATGGTATAGACATATTTATAGATAGATTACAAGAGAAAGCAGAATCAAATGAATATTTGAACAGATTACAAGAAAATGACAAATATGAAGAAGTAAAAGAAGCTTTAAATGTTGGAGACTATAATATGATTGTAACACCAAAAGAAATTGATGAACTAATAGAAAATATGAAAGATGTAGTTGCAAGAGGAATAAATTTTGCAGTATAAAAGAAAAACGACATGATTTAACTTTTAAGTTGTTTCATGTCGTTTTTGAATATGATGTGTATTTAAATTATTATATAAATCACAAATACTACAATTAGTACATACTTCTATTCTATTATCAAAAATTAACTTTAAAGTATTAATAAAATCCCAATTTTTAGAAGAATGAGTTAAATGTAAAAATATTTTATTTGGCAACAAATCAAGCAATGTATTTAATACATAGTCATTATGCGAAAATGAAATATCAGATAAATATTTTGTATTTAGAGGATTTTTGTTAATATCAATCAAATTTATATTTTCATCTAATAATAAAATATCTGAATCAGAGCAGACAATGTGTACACTTGGACTAATAGTAGGCTGAGAATCAATATACAATTTTAAAAGTGATATAAATTCTAAATATTCTTGCTCAATAATAAATTCATTTACAGAAAAATCTACAAGATTTTCTAGTAGTGTTCTATAATCAAATAATCTAAAATTAATAAATCCAGAAAGTACAATTGAGTGATGAGTAGTTATATAATCATAAAATGTATCAAATAAAAGAAGTTCTCTACTGTGAGAAGAAAACTCATGAGAATCACAAAGGTTTTCATCACACAATTGTAAAATTTTTTCAACCTCTAAATTATCAAAATAGAAGTAATTTGAACATAATATGTTTTTTATAATATTTTTTTCAAAAATATCTATAACTAAGTAAGAGAAGATTGTTGCTAGCTTATTATAAAATAATTCGCTATCTATACCAGTATAATGAATAATTATATTTTTATAAAATTTAAATTCATTACAAGAAAAAGACACATTTAGCATGTTGAACTCAGAAAATTCATTTCTTAGGTATTCTAGAATACTATTATTGTTGGTTTTGATACACAATGAATTCATAAAAGAATTAGCCTCCATTCAAGTAAAATTTCAATAAACCTCATCTTGTATAGTATCTACCAAAAAATAAAATCTATACAATAACTAAAATATAATATTCTAAAAAAATAAAAATGAAACTTGTATATAAATAATTAAAAATATTAAAAGTTGATATATAATATTTTTTGATAAAACCATATCTGGGGTTTCCATCAGGTTTTTATCTTTAAAATATTATATATCAACTTTTTAATTTTATAATTTAGTGTAAATGTGATAATCAATATCAGGAAATACACAATCTTTTAATTTAATATCTTCTAAAAAATCTTTATCAATATTGTTATCTTTAATTTGATTATACAATTTTGTAAAACGACCAATATGGTCTTTAATTCTCTTCTTTGCATAATCAACCATAGTACCATTTGTTATAATAAATAGCCAATCACTACTTTGGGCAAGAAGTAATTCTCGAGCAGCTTGGTTTAAAGCCTCTTTTTCAATTCCATCTGCATTCGGGAAAGAAGTAGCAAGTTCAACCATCCTATCACCAGCTTTGTGTAGATGACGATGAGCATAATCATTAGTTGGGTTTAACCAAACTCCGCTATATCCATTTGCACCCCAACTTGAGCGACAAGGTGAGCAGACTTGAATATTTGGATATTTATCAATATATTCAGATGGTGTAATTAGTTCAAAATTACAATCATCATAATAGATTTTTTTGAACAAAATATATAACCAATATGGACCTTCATACCACCAATGACCATATAATTCGGCATCATATGGACATAAGACGATAGGAGGGACATTCATATAATCTGATACATTAGCAATTTGCTCTGTTCGAGAATCTAAGAAGTGACCAGCTTGTCTTTCAGCAGAATCATGAGCCCATTGAACATTATAGTAATCTTTAAATTCAGTGTCACCAGTAATTCGGTGATATTTAATACCTGTATGTACACGGACACCATTATGTGCAATATATGGTTTTATATAATCATAATCAGCTTCATATCCAATATCTCTATAAAATTCTCTATAATTATAATCTCCTGGATATCCATCAATTGAACTCCATACTTGTTGTGATGATGTAATATCACGACCAAAACATACTAAGCCATTAGGAGAGACTATTGGAGCACAAGTTCCATAAATTGGTGTAGGGTCTGCATATAAAATTCCATGAGATTCTACAATTGCATAGTCAATACCAAATTCTTTTAAATATTTGTCAGACTCAGGCACATATCCACATTCAGGTAACCAAATTCCACGAGGCTTTCTTCCAAAATATTTTTCATATGTTTGTACACCAACTGCAATTTGAGCTCTAACAGTTTCCTCTGTAACATATAAAATAGGAAAGTAACCATGTGTAGCACCACATGTTATAATTTCTAATACTCCAATATCTTGGAAATGTTTAAATTGCTCAATTAAATTGCATTTAAAAACATCTCTAAATAAATATAAATCATTTGAATATCTATCATAATAATAATGTGAAAGTTCATTTAATCTTTTATCATAAGATGTACGTGTGATTTCCTTTTCTGAAAGTTCAACTAAATTTTTTAAATAATTTATATACTTTTCTTGTAATAATTTGTTGTCTAACATAGATAGTAGGGAAGGGGTCATTGTCATAGTAATTCTAAAATTAACGCCTTCATCAACTAATTTTTGAAAGTTCTGTAATAATGGAATATATGTTTCTGAAATTGCCTCATATAACCATGATTCCTCAAGATAATCATCACTTTCTGGATGATGTATAAATGGAAGATGTGCATGTAATACAAAACTTACATATCCTTTTTTTTGCATATTTATTCTCCTTTATTTAATAAAGTCGTAGGGTGGTTACCTACGACAATGATGACCCTCTATGAAGCATGCTTCCAGATGATGAACTATTAGAAGATGGGTTTGTTAGTTTCTCAAATAATGAGATATCTTTATTTTCATATATTTCTAAATACATACTTTTTAGTATTTCTTCACTAATATAAGGTACATTTTCAGATTTTTTCATTGCTGGTAGATTTTTTATTATATTATATAATGAAATTGATGTTTCTTTATGATTTTTTATATTCCTAAATGTTATTGTATTATTTTCATTTGTTTTAAATAATACATGGTCATTTGGTGATTCAATCTCATTTGATGATGATATATATATATAGTCTGTTTTTATGTTTTCTTGAATTTCTTTAGAAGCTTCTTCATTATAATAATTTGGTCGTCTACCAAGTTCAACTTTATAATCACATTTACTATCACTTATGCGTAAATACCAACTATTTGCAAAGTCATTTATTGGAATTTCAAAACTGTAATTCATTGTATTATTATGAATTATTAAAACTGGTCTTGTTATATTAAAGAAATTTTCTCCATATTGTTTTATATAATTTTCTCTATCTTTATCAGATATATCCCAATATACAAAGAGTGTATTTGGTGTTTGATAAAGAATTTTTACAACTGTTTCATTATATCTATAAGGTAAATCATAATATTCCACAATATCTACTTTTTTTCTTGCAACTGCTTTTTTTGTAGTAGTTTTTCTTACTGAACTTTTCTTACTAGAGGCTGTAGTTGATTTTGGGGCTGTAGATTTTTTTCTGGTAGAAACAGCCTTTGAAGTAGAAGTCTTTTTTGTACTAACAGCTTTTTTTGATTTAGAAGTAGTAGATTTTTTGCTAGCTGCTTTAGTTGTTTTTGTTACAGCCTTTTTTTCTTTTTTTACATTTTCATCATTAATTTCTTTTGTTTTTGTTGGCATTTTTATCCTCCTAAGTAAAAGTCATATTTTCTATATTATATTATATCAAAAGTAAAATAAATTCAAGGAATATTTCAAAAAAATATAAATTTATTATTAATAAGTTATTATTTTGTGAGTAAAATCTAAATTTGCTTTAGATTCATATTCATATCCTAAAGTATAAACATTAGTAGCCCAAATGTCTTTTTCCATCATCAAAGCTAAATTTCTATTAGGTGTATAATCCATAAACTTTTTGACAGAAGAAACAAGTTCTAGTCTAGGATTACGTTTAGAAATTTCACTAAGCATATCACGCCCTTTGCTATTAAAACCTAAAACTCTCACATAAGGTTTTACTCCTGTTGACATTGCCATATCTTTTTTTGTAATTCCAAGAAGTGCATATAAAAGAATTCTTTGTAATCTAGTTTTTGCATATCTTTTTGTTCCAACTAAAGATAATAATTCAATAACACTATTACATTCATTAGCTGCTGATTTTAAAGCATGTTCAAGACCTTCTGAAACATCTGGAAGATTGGCAATTTCTAATGTAGACATTTTTCTTAAAGTATAGATAATTTCTTTATCAAATGCTGATAAACCATTAACAATATTTCCTTTTCTAATATTAAGATTTAATATATCATAAGTTTTTTGTGGCATGAAGTTTTGCATACTTTCTATATCATTAGCATAACATAAATTACGTATTGCAGAACCACTAGCAAATTTAGAATGTTTAGATGGAATTGTGTCATTGTGATTTGCAGCAGTCCTTTTAATTGTTATTGGTTTGATAAAACTTTTTTGTTTATTTAATGCCTTTAAATATTCTATACCTAAAATGTTATTTGGATAAGAAAGTACATTTGCGAATCTGCGAACATCATTTAAATACATCATAAGTGCTTTTTCTCTAGCTTTAGCAAATGATTCTCCCTTTTGTAATTCATGATTTAAAAGGGTTTTATAATCATCAGGTTCGTCAGATAAAACATTTGCAATTTCACTTAAAACAGAAATGTCATTACATTCACTTCCAAATGATATAAAATCCACAATATCTAAAGAATCTAGAATTTTAATAGCACCAGATGAAAAATTTTCAGCACTTGAAATTGCATAAATAGTAGGCAATTCAATAACTAAATCAATTCCACTTTCAATAGCCATTCTAGTTTTAGACCATTTATCAATAAGTGATGGTTCTCCTCTCTGAGTGAAATTACCTGTCATTATTGCAACAGAATAATCAGCCCCTACTGCTTTTTTTGATTCAATTAAGTGATGTAAATGACCATTGTGAAATGGATTATATTCAGATACAATTCCTAATACGCTACTCATAAAAACCCCCATTCGAGCATTTTCTGCTCTAAAATAATTAAACATTGAATTTTTTTTAAATTATTGTTATAATCTTATCACAAAATATAAAAAAAACAAATAGATAAAAGAAAAAAAGTAAAATAATTTATTATGGAGGAAAAATGGATAAAGAAAAAGTCATAATTTATACAGATGGAGCATGCTCTGGAAACCCAGGACCAGGAGGGTGGGGAGCAATTTTGATGTATAAAGAAGCAAGAAAAGAAATTTCAGGAGGAATAAAAGAAACAACAAATAACATAATGGAAATGACAGCTGTAATAGAAGCTCTAAAGTGTTTAAAAGTTGAAAGTGAAGTTGAAGTCTATAGTGATAGTGCATATACAGTAGATACATTTAACAAAGGCTGGATATATAATTGGATGAAAAAAGGATGGAAAAAAGCCAATGGAGACCCTGTAAAAAATAAGGAATTATGGATAGAACTATATGAACTAACACAAAAACATAAAGTTAAGTTTATAAAAGTAAAAGGACATGCAGATAATGAGTTTAATAATAGATGTGATGAAATGGCAAGAAATGCAATAGAAACAATATAAAATAATCAAATTTCACTTTTTTGTATAATTTTTCAACATTTGTATAAAATAATATAAAAATTTTATACAAAGGGTGGTTGTATGAAGAAAAAATTAGTAAAATGTACAATATTATTAACTTTGGTAGTTATGTTTATAGTAACATTATCATTACAGTATATAGAAGCAGATGCATTATCAAAATATGGCTCAAGAGGCAAAGAAGTAACAACAATACAAGAAAAATTAAAAAGATGGGGATATTATAATGGTTCTGTAGATGGTATATATGGAAGCCAAACAGTTGCTGCAGTGAAAAGATTTCAACAAAAAAATGGACTTGCTGTAGATGGAATTGCAGGGACAAAGACTTTAAATGCTATGGGGATAATGACAAGTTCGTCTTCAAGTAGTTCATCAAGTAATTCTTCAAATGTTAATTTATTAGCACGAGCAATATATGGAGAGGCAAGAGGCGAACCATATACTGGACAAGTTGCTGTTGCAGCAGTAATTTTAAATAGAGTTAAAAGTAGTAAATTCCCTAATACAATATCAGGTGTAATATACCAAAGTGGAGCATTTGACGCTGTTTCAGATGGTCAAATAAATATGACGCCAGATAGTACTGCTAAAAAGGCAGCACAAGATGCTTTAAATGGATGGGACCCATCATATGGTGCTATATATTATTTTAATCCAAGTACTGCAACTAATAAGTGGATTTGGTCAAGACCAATGACTGTCACAATTGGTAAGCATAGATTTTGTAAATAGAAATGTAAGTTCTTTAAACAGTGTAGTTTATACTATGCTGTTTTTATTACAGGATAAAGACATGAAAAATTTATTCCAATGTCTAAATGCATTGATTTGACTTATTTAGAGATGGTTGAGATATCAAAATTACGTAGTATTTTGAATATCTCAAATGTCTCTTTTTCTACATTTCTTGAAATACTTTTTC
>JAAVXM010000004.1 GCA_022790575.1 Clostridia bacterium
GAAAAAGTATTTCAAGAAATGTAGAAAAAGAGACATTTGAGATATTCAAAATACTACGTAATTTTGATATCTCAACCATCTCTAAATAAGTCAAATCAATGCATTTAGACATTGGAATAAATTTTTCATGTCTTTATCCTGCTCTTTTTGCACACCTTTTTAACATTCAAATTGTCATTTAATATAACAAGCTCTATTAGTGTTATTATGTTCTTGTCTAGCACTTTTCTTCACATTCTAAACTTCACATATTCGTATCACTCAACCCTTTCACCCTCAAGTTGTTGCCTATGCTGGGCGCACTGCAAAAAAGGGTTTGAAATTCACCTTCAAACCCTTTATCTTGTAATATTAAAACTATTATCTCACATAGTAAACATTACAAGTATTTAATTTCTTTAGATGTTCACTTTTATTAAGCTTTGTGACATTTTTAATAACCTGTAATATCTCCTCATCATTTCTCCCTTCAGTTATAAAAATCACTATACCATTTGATATATCTTTATCCTTCACAATTTCTTGAATATTTTCCTCTGTATATTCAATCTCTTTTGCTATATATGACTCTTCTATTTTTGAAAAAAGGAAAATATCCTCTAAAAAGCAACCACCATCAAAATGGTACATATATATAGTTGGTAAATTTAGTTCTCCACTTAATTTCTGAACAATTTCTTTATTGTCGACATATAAAAGTTCTGGTTCCATTTTAAATGCGATTGGCATAATTAATGTCAAACAAAACACTACACAAATTATGACATCACTCATTTTTTGACTTGTTATTGTTTTCAATAGTTTATACAAATAATACATTACAACCACAAATATCAAACCACATACAGGAACAATATACCTTAATACTTGCCATGGTGAAGCAAGTCCTGCTATTATAAAAAATATTAATGATGGGACAAATATAATTTTTAGAATTTCCCTGCTGTCACTATTTATATAATTCTTATTATGTTTTCTCACCTTATTATATATCAATAATGCTACTACTATAACTACAATTATATACATTAAATTGTTAAATGCATAATAGTTTAAATTATATATATTTGGATATATGCTTCCTAGTATTTCTTGTATATTGCCAAATTTACTTATTACACCTTGACCTCTATATCCAAAAAACATATGTTGTATTGAATATGGAAATATTATTAATGATGTTATCCCTGCTATTGCCATTGTTAATGTATAATTTATTAATATTTTTATTTCTTTTTGCTTTATGTATTTTACTGCAAATATTATATATAAAACTACTAAATAAAATAAATAGTAATAATGTGTTAACACCCCAAATAACGCTGAAGTTCCTATTCCTACTAATATTTTTTTACTTGGCTTGTTTTGTTCTAACAATTTTATATGTAAAAATGTTGTTATTAATATATTTAGTGCTGATAATGCATACATCCTTATATATATTGCATTACTTATTGAAGCTAATGTTACTGATGACATAAATGCTAATATTACTGCTTTTTCTTTTGGCTTTTCTTCTTCCTTCAATAATTTTCTTAATATTAAATACATAAATATAGTTATAAATGCATATATAATTATATTTACTCCTATTCCTGTCCATTTAGAGAATTGGCTATCTGTGAAACCCATTGCTATCCTCAGTATTAAGTAATATAGCGGTGGATGTACATCGTTTTTTTGGTTTTCATATATTGGTTTATATTTTCCTCTTTCATCTTCTTGTATTGTTAAATAATCATTATAATATTCTTTTTTATGCCAGTTATTATAAAAGTCCTCATTATCTTGTATCTCTATTCTCTCATAATTTGTTAACCCATATGAATATGCTTCATCTATATGAAGATATTGCTTATAACTTCCTGCTATTATATAAATTATTGTTTGTACTATAATCAATATAATTAACAAATAGTTTTGTTTCAATTTGTTTCTCATTTCCTTTATTTTATCCCCTCTATATCTCTTTTTAGAGCTTCAATCGCTCTATCTGCAAGCTTGCCATATTTTAATTTTTTGTCTTTTATTTTCTCTCCTAACTCTGGTAGTATTCCAAAGTTTGCATTCATTGGTTGGAATCTTTCGTTTTCTGTTGAAATGTATTTTGCTAGTGCCCCTATCATTGTTAACTCTGAAAATTGTGTTTTGCTTTCTCCCCTTAATTTATTACATGCATTTATTGCAGCTACCATTCCTGATGATATTGATTCTACATATCCTTCTACTCCTGTTATTTGACCTGCAAAATATATGTTGCTATTGCTTTTTAAATTGTATGTGTTGTCTAATAATTGGGTTGAATTTATATATGTGTTTCTATGCATTACTCCATATTTGACTATTTCTGCATTTTCTAGTCCTGGTATCATACTAAATACTCTTTTTTGCTCACCAAATTTTAGGTTAGTTTGAAATCCTACCATATTATATATGTTTCCTTCTTTGTTGTCTTGTCTTAATTGAACTATTGCATATGGTCGTCTCGCTGTTCTTGGGTCATCAAATCCTACAGGTTTTAATGGTCCATATCTTAATGTATCTATCCCTCTTTTTGCCATTATTTCAAGTGGCATACATCCTTCAAATATTTCCTTTTTCTCAAATTCATGTAATGTCACTATTTCTGCATTTATTAATTCATTATAAAACTTCTCATATTCTTCTTTATCCATTGGAAGATTTATATAACTTGCATCTTGTTTTTCTATCCTTTTTCTCCATTCTTCTTCTGTTTCACTTTTGCTTTTTTCCTGTTCATATCTATTCCCATAAAATGCTATATCAAAATTTATACTTTCTTTTGTAATTATTGGTGCTGCTGCATCATAAAAATATAACTTGTCTTGTCCTGTTATTTCTGCAATCTCTTTTGCTAATTCTCCTGTTGTTAATGGTCCTGTTGCTATTATTGTTATTTCTTCTTTATTTATTTTTGATACTTCTTCTTTTATTATTTCTATTAATTCATTTTTTTCTATTTCTTCTGTTACTCTTTGAGCAAATTGTTCTCTATCTACTGCTAATGCTTGACCTGCTGGTACTTGTGTTTCATCTGCTATTTTTATTAGTAATGAGTCAAGTTCACGTAATTCTTCTTTTAATAATCCACATGCATTTGTATGTAAGTTTGATTTAAATGAGTTACTACATACTATTTCTGCTAAATTCTTATTGCTGTGCGCTTCTGTGTATTTTATTGGTTTCATTTCATATAGTTTTACTTTTATTCCTCTTTTTGCTATTTGATATGCTGCCTCACATCCCGCTAAGCCTCCTCCTATTATTGTTATGCTATTCAATGTTTTTCCTCCTTAACTTATTATCACTTCCTCTATATTAATAATACAATTCCATGGCAAAAAAATCAAGTTTTTGTATTGTAAATACAAAAACTTTTATATCTCATTTATTGTTTGTATCATTATATCCATGACTTTCTATTTTATTCCAATGTATTTATACCATTTGCCATTATCTTTACCATTTTTAGGTTTTAACAATTCATTAGTTGAAAATACTTCTTTTATCTTTTCTCCCTTAGGTCCCTCTGGGATTTCTTTTACCCAGTTATAACTTATTCCATTACATGTTATATAACCATTAGCATCTTTTGACCAAGATTTTATAAGAGCTCCTGATTCACACTCAAGACATTTAATAGAAAAAACTTGAACTCCATGACTAACTATAAACTCCCCACGGACTTTACCTCCATTTGCCACTTTAGCCCCCTCCTTTATGTTTAAATGGTTCAAATCTTCTGATATTGTTAAAACATTTCCATCAAAAAAATTAATATAATCCAAAGTATAATAGATATGATTTACTTCATCATTATGAATCATAAAGCGCCTGAAAGTCCCAGATGTGCTTATCCTTTCAGATAATTCTTCTTTTTCTAAATGTCCTGGCACTCTTTCTTGTAAATCATATTCTTCCCAAAAATGAAGCTTTGTTCTCATCTCTATCTCAACCTTATAAGTATTTTCAGCATTATCTTTAACTACTACATATCCATTTGTGTTAGTCATTTCTGAGCCATTCCATGCATAATTTGCAACTCCATCTGTTGTTATCTGTGTATCTACTAATCTGTTATTTATATAAAATTCATACTTTTTTATTCCACTATGCATATCATTTGCTGTTGCTGTTAATGTAAATGAGGTTTCAGTTTCTGGTATTGAACTTAATGTTACTATTGGAGCTTCATTATCAAAATAAAATGCTTCACTTCCAAATATATTTTTCTTACCTGTTTCTGTTTCCATTAGTATCCATAAATAATATATTCCTGTTACATCTTTACCTATTACCATATTCTCACTTGAGCATTCCTCTGTAAATTCATTTTCTGCTGGTTCCTTTATACTTGTTGTCCATCTATATTTAATTTTTTTTATTTTTTCATTTGTTTCCTTTACTATTACTTTTGTTGTATGTTCTTTTTTATAGGTTGTACTTCCATTAGGTAAAAAGTCTATTGTTGGTATAAGCCCCAATACTTCTATTGTTGCACTATCAGACAAATCTGCATATACTTTTATTGTATAATTCCCATTTCTTTTTGCTTGATATTCTTTTATCACCATCTTTTCATTATTATATGAAAATTCATCTATCTTTTCTTTACCTACCCATATCTCTATTTTATTTATTCCTTTTGTTTCTTCTTTTGCTTTTATTTTTATTTTTGCTGTTTTTGCATCTTCTGCTAGTTCTACTATTGCTTCTACTTCTGGAAATATTAAGTCTTTTTCTTTTCCTAAGTATCTCTCTATCTTGGGTACACTTCTGTCTAATTCATATGCATATCCATCTACTATTACTACATCTCCTTTTATTTCTGCTTCTTCTATTTCACTTTTGATTATATTATTTAAATATTCATTTTGGTTATATTCAGCATTTAGTATTTTTTCATTGTATGCACTAAGTAATGTTAACTCTAGCTTTTCTCTTGCTTCCGCTTCTTTGCTGTTTTCTTTTGCTTGTGTTGCTTGTATTATTATTCCATTTTCTCCCAATAATAATGCTATACTCACTCCTGCTAATATTAAAAGCACTATAAGTGTGACAAATTGCTCCTCATAGTACTTTTAATTTATAATATTTTATTTTTCTATTTAATCAAGTGGATTAAATAGTTCTCTAATATCAACATCCAAAGTTTTTGCAATTTTGTCTACTGTGTCAAGTGAAAAGGTATTTCTGCAAGAACTTTTAGACTCAATTTTTCTTATGAATTCATAACTAAAATAAGCTTGATTTGCTAATTGAAGTTGAGTTAGCTTTTTTAACTTTCTTTGCTTCTTTATATTTTGTCCAACTAAAAAATATATATCTTGCTCCATATAAACTACCATCTTTCTACTAACTAAATACAATACATTAAATGATATCAAAAAAATGGAAGAAATAAGTTGCTAATTGCCACCGTTGATATTTTATGTGCACATCTTGCGCACTCCTAATTTTAACTAACCTTAAAATTTTAAATTATACTTTACATTACTTTTATTGAGTATCTTTGCCTGAGTAATTGGCGAAAAAAAAGTTCCCTTTTTTTGGAACTTTTCTCTTTTGATTTGCAATTTATAATTTCTATTTTTTCTATATAAATTATATATTAAATAAATATGTTGCTTCTAAATCTGCTTCAAACATTAATAATGCTAGTGGATATTTTTTATATGCTAGCCCTATTGTACTATATTGTTCTTTAGGCTCTGTAAATCCCATGTGCCAACGTATTGCATACTTTTCTTCACTTGTCAATTTCATATATTCTGTTATCATCATTACTGATTTTTCTCCATGACCATATGGAATTGTGTCTTCTACAGTATAATATGGGACTTTTTCCCATACTCCTAATGCATTTTTTGCATTTCTATAATCTATCTTATAAAAGTTTGCTTTGCATATATCATGCAATAATGCTACTATTTTAATTGTATCTTCTGATATATTTAATTGTATTGGTGAATTTTTTACTTTTTCTACTAGTATTTCATATACTTTCATACTATGTTCTACAAGCCCTCCTGCATAGTCTCCATGAAATCTGGTACTTGCTGGTGCTGTGAAAAAGTCTGTACTTTCTAAGAATTTTATAAATTCTTCTATTCCCTCTCTTTGTACTGTTCTTAGTGTTTTTAGAAATTCTTCTTTCATTTTCTCTCATTCCTTACTTTTTATTACTTCTATTATTTTTTCCTTTACTTCTTCTATTGTCATTTTTGTTGTATCTATATATACAGCATCTTCTGCTTGTTTTAGTGGCGCAACATTACTTGTTTTGTCATTATTATCTCTAAATTTAATATTTTCTAATATATCTTCATATGATATTTTTATTCCTTTTTCTTCATTTTGTTTCAGTCTTCTATTTGCTCTTTCTTCTGGTGTAGCATCTAAATATATTTTTACCTTTGCATTTGGAAATACATTTGTCCCTATGTCTCTTCCTTCCATAATTACATTCTTTCCTTCTGCTATTTTTCTTGATAACTCTGTTATATTCTCTCTTATTTCTATAACATGTGATACTTGTGAAACTAATTCATTTACTGCCTTTTCTCTTATTTTTATTGATACATCTTCTCCATTTAAATATGCTTTATCTGAGTTTCTTTCTCTTTTTAATTCTATATTAATATTTTTTAACATCTCTTGTATCTTATCTGTGTCTTCTAAATTTATTTTGTTTCTTATCATATATAGTGTAATACATCTATATAAAGCACCTGTGTCTATATATATTAGTCCTAACTCTTCTGCAACTAATTTTGTTATTGTTCCTTTACCACTACCTGCTGGTCCATCTACTGCTACTACAAATCCCATATCTATCACTTTCTCCTTATTTTTTTGTTAAGATAAATCCTGTTGATATAAATCTTGTTTTATGTGCCCCTGTACTGTCTATTGGGTCATTTATAATTTTCCCATCTACAACCATTACACTTGATGTTCCTCCATCTAAGTTTGCAGCATTATATGCTCCATAGTTTTGCATTATTTCTATTAAATCATTCATATCTGCTCCTGGCTCTTTTACTGTTCTTCCATCTATTACTAAAAATAATACTATTCCATCTTTTCTTTGACCTATTGCAGTTCTTGGCGCTGTTCCCCATCCACCATTTCCTAATACTGCTGATGGTTTTCCATTTACTATTAAAAATGGTCCAAATGTTACAGCATCTCTAACTCTCATCTCTTGTGCTTTTTTTACAGTCATCTTTCCTAATACTAATTTATTTTCCTCTGTGAATCCTATTAACCCTCCTGAACCATTATAAGTGTTTGATGTAATTAACTTTCCTCTAGAAAATGTTATTCCTAATGGGTTTGCCCCATTACTATTAAAGTTTGGGTCTACAAACCCTCCTCCATTTATTGCAATTATGGCATCATTGTCTTTTGCCATTGTTGTTAAATATTGTCCACTTGTTCCTAATTTTTTTGTGTATACTGTTTCTATTCTTGATGGGTCATATATTGCTGCTAAATATCCACTATAACCTTTTCCCTTTATATTTATTATTTTGTAGTCTTGGTTATTTGAATCTCTTTCTAGTATCTCTTTTTCATATTTGTTTGCATAATTACCGTCTTTTGGAGTTTTATTAACTACTATTGTATCTATATCAGTTATTTCATCTATTTCTTGTACTTTATTTTTTTCTAGTACTTTTTGTATTGTTTCATCATCATAAAACCATGTTGCTAGATATTGATGTGTCATTGTTGTCATTGCTGTTGTTATTAACCATTCTCTAAATCCTGAATATGGTCCATATAATAAGAATAGTCCTGTTGACCCTCCTAAAGTAAATAATATTGCAAGTATTATTAGTACTCTTTTTAGTATTTGTTTCCTCTTTTTCTGTTTTTTTGTTTTCTTTACTAACTTTGGTTCCTCTATTTCTTCATTTATCATTTTCATTTCATCCTTCCTATTATTGCATATTATAACAATTTTTATTATTAATATCAACATTTTCACATATATTTTACATTTTTTAATTTTCTTGCCCTTTTCTATTGATATCACAGCAAAAACATAATATAATATCTATATTATATTAGACTACAAGGAGGTTTTTATGAAATCACATAAAGTTGAACCTAGGACTTTGACTGGGTTTATGGAATTATTACCTGATAAACAAATTTTATTTAATCAAATGAAAGAAACAATACAAAAATCTTATGAGAAATTTGGTTTTTTGCCTCTTAATACACCAATTGTGGAAATAGCTGATGTATTACTTGCTAAAGCAGGTGGAGAAACAGAAAAACAAATTTATCGTTTTAATAAAGGTGCACATGAATTAGCTTTACGTTTTGACTTAACAGTTCCCTTAGCTAAATATGTTGCAGCACATTATGGACAACTATCTTTTCCATTTAAACGTTATCAAATTGGAAAAGTATATAGAGGTGAACGCCCTCAGAAAGGGAGATTTAGAGAGTTTTACCAATGTGATATAGATATTATTGGAGATACAGAACTCAATTGCTTATATGATGCTGAACTGCCTAATGTTATTTATTCTACTTTTTTAGAATTGGGATTTTCTAATTTCAAAATTCATATTAATAATAGAAAAATATTAAATGGTTTATTTAGTAGTTTAACTCTTTCTGAACAAGCTTCAAACATTATGAGAATCATTGATAAAATTGCTAAGATTGGCGAAGAAAAAGTTATTGAAGAACTTTCAGAATTAGATATTCCTAATGACAGTATTTCTACAATAATGAAATTTATATCTATTTCTGGTGATAATAATGAAATTATTAATTCATTAAATAAAATTGGAATAAATGACTCTCTTTTTATTGAAGGTATTACAGAATTAGAAAATGTTATTAATTGCGTGAGGTCTTTTGGTATCCCAGAAAATAATTTTGTTATTGATTTGACAATCGCTCGTGGGCTTGATTATTACACTGGTACTGTTTATGAAACATTCTTAGATGATTATCCTGATATTGGCAGTGTATGTTCAGGGGGGCGTTATGATAATTTAGCAGAATATTATACTGATAAAAAGTTACCTGGTGTAGGTATTTCTATTGGCTTAACAAGACTATTTTACAAGTTAAATGAACTAAATGCAATTAATTTTGATAAAAAGTCTATTTCAGATGTTTTAGTTATTTCTGATTCTGATAATATTATTCCTTGTTTACCTATTGCAACTGCTTTACGTAACGCAAATATTAATACTGAAATATATATGGAAAATAAAAAAATCAATGCCAAATTCAAATATGCAGATAAATTATCTATCCCTTTTGTAGTAGTTGTTGGAAGAAATGAAATTGAAACAAATACTGTTTCATTGAAAAATATGAATACACGTGAGCAAGTTCAAGTTGATATTAGTGAAGCTATAAATATAATAAAAAGTTAATTTTTATCATTTTGATTAAATACTTATAATTGAAAGGAATTGTTGCAAATAACAATTCCTTTTTTGATATATTATAAAAATGTATTTATATATTCAATTAAGAATAATGGTATATTTAATACATTCCCATCTTTTGACAGGTTATTTAAAGATAACCTTATTGAAATATCATTTTTAAATTTCCCATTATATTTAGTCAAACTAGCATTATTGGTTGATTTATTTGATTTTACTTCTATTGGTATTATTTTATTTTTAGTTTGAATTACAAAGTCTATTTCATGTCTATCAAAAGTAAAATAATTGGGCACATTTTCATATACCATATTTAATGCATTTAACACATAATTTTCTGTTAGAGCTCCTTTAAATTCCTCAAAGAGTCTACTTCCTTCCACTACAATTTTACCATCCAAATTTGACATTCTTCTAAGTAGTCCTACATCATTCATATAAATTTTAAAGTAACTTAAATCATGGTATGCTTTTAGTGGTAAATCTGTTTTATTAACATTGTACACTTTATATATCAAATTTGCATCATTTAACCAATTAAGTGCATTTTCATATTCTCTTGCCCTCGCTCCATTTCTTATAGCTTGATATAAAAACTTTTTATTTTCTTTAGCTAGTTGTGATGGTATACTATTCCATATTAAAGATATTCTATTTGCTTCACTATCTTGTGTATGTTTTGAAAAATCACTTTCATATGCCTTTAATATATTATTTTGTATAATATTTACTTTTTCCATATCTTTTTCATTTACCCAAGAATACACCGCTTCTGGCATACCACCAATTATAAAATATGCTTTTAATTTTTCTTCTAACATATTAAAAAAAATGTTTGAAATTTTTTCTATGCTTTGAATAGATTTCATATATTCTACTAAATTACTGCAATTATCTGCTAATAAGAATTCACTAAAAGACATTGGATACATATCTAAAAATTCTACTTTTCCTACTGGAAACGATGTATGTGATAATCTAATTCCTAATAAACTTCCTGCACAAATTATATGATATTCATTTGCCTCCTCTTGAAAATATTTTAGTGAATTTAATGCATTTGGACACTCTTGAATCTCATCAAAAAATATTAGCGTTTTTCCTGGTATTATTGCCCTTCCATAGATAAATGCTAATTGTTCTAATATTCTCTTAGGGTCTTTTGTATTTTCAAATAAATTACATAAGTCTTTGTCATGGTCAAAATTAAAGTATGCTAGTCCCTCATAATTTTCTTTCCCAAATTGTTTTACTATATATGTCTTCCCAACTTGTCTTGCTCCTTTTAAAATTAAAGGTTTCCTGGTTAGACTATTTTTCCACTCTATTAATTTTTCTAATATAAATCTCTCCATACTCGCTCCACCCCTTAATCTAGTATTTTCAAATCTATATTAATTATACTACAAATACACATTTTTGTAAACTTTTTTGTGTGTTTTTCCACACTTTTGCAAGCAATTTCGCAATTTAAATCACACTTTTGTATGCTTTTTTTATGCTTTTAGTCACACTTTTGTTTAAAATTTGTCCTACTAAATCCATCATCAATATATATGTTCCAACTTATATTTTATTACTTTTAGAAAAATGAACTTTTCCCCTTAAGTTGTTGCCTATTCTAGTACCCAAACAAAAATAAGACAATTGCTTTTATTGCAATTTGTCCTATTTCTATTCTATACTTTCTTTTATTTTATTTGCTTTTTTTCTAATTCTTTGTATTGCAGTGTCTACAGATTTTACTTTTGCTTGAAGTTTTTCTGCTATTGCTGCATATGACTTCCCTTTTTCATATTCTGATAATACTTGTAATTCAAAAGCGCTTAATGTGTCTTTTATTTGCTTTTCCATGCTTTTAAAGTATTCTCTTTCTACTATTATTTCTGATGGGTCATCTAATACTTTTATATTTATGACTTCAAATTTGTCTGTGTCTTCATTGTCTTCATATGCTGCTGCATTTAATGATACTGATGAATTTAGTGGTATATGCTTTTGTCTATTAGAATTTTTTACAGCTGTAATTAACTGTCTTTCAATACACATATTAGCAAATGTTTTAAATGAGTTTTCTTTTTCTGCATCAAATGATTTTACCGCTTTGTACAGTCCAATCAAACCTTCTTGTACCATATCTTCTTTTTCTGAGCCTATCATAAAAAACTTATTTGCTTTTATATTTACTAACTCATGGTATCTTTCTATTAGACAGTTTAATGCCTTGTTGTCATCTGCTTTTATATTTTCTATTAACTTTTCGTCAGTCATTTGTGTATATTCATTTTCATTAATTGAAAACATATTTTTCTCCATTCTTGTATTTTGTCCTCCTACTTATTATATTGTTATTATAGCTCCTAATTGCCTATATGTCAACACTTTCATACATTTTATTTCTAAATTGCTTCTATATCTATGTCTACTTGCATAATATTTTTTGCTATATCTTTGAATTCTTTCTCTGGTTTTGTTAAATATATATTATATTTTCCGACTTTTTTCTCATTTTGTAATTCATTTGCTTTTAAAAACTTTTCTACATATTCTGTCACTGTAACTCCTGTATTAATAAGTTCTACATCATATTCTAACTCTTTCCTTATTAACTTTTCATAAATTGGATAATGTGTACATCCCAATATAATTTTGTTTATCTTATCTGCTTTAAATGGCTTCATATATTCTTTTATTATTCTTTTGCCTTCTTCACTTTCTGCTCTACCTTGTTCTGCAATTGTTGCAAGCATTGGACATGCTTTATTTATAACTTTTATTCCTTTTATATTTTCTTTTAGTTTGTCCTCCCATGCTCCACTTCTTATTGTTCCCTCTGTTGCAATAACTCCTATTTCCTTTATATTTTGTTTTTCCAAATATTTAACTGTTGATTCTATTATTCCTATAATTGGTATATCAAATTTCTCTTTTAAAATATGTATTGCTTGGCTTGTTGCTGTTCCACATGCTATTATTATCATCTTTACGTCTTTACTCATTAGAATTTGTGCATTTTTTATTGCCAATTCGATTATTTTTTCTTTGCTTTTATCTCCATATGGAAAATTTTGAGTATCTCCTAAATAGATTATGTCTTCATTTGATAATTTTTTTCGTAATTCACTAAAAACAGTTAATCCTCCTACTCCAGAATCAAATATTCCTATTGCTCTTGTATCCATCTTTTTTCTCCTTCGTTCTATATTATACAGTATTTTTTTTAAATATTCCATATTATATTATCATTTTTTTATTTTATTCATATTATATATTAATGCTAGCAGGTACAAAAAGAAAGGAAGTTTTATTATGGAAATGAATGAAAAGAAACCTGAAACAATGTGTCCAATCGTTGATATAGATGGTTTTATTGCAAATGGAAAACAATTTGATTTAGATATAACTCTTGGTAATGACCATAGAGATGTAATTTATGGTATTGTTAGAGATTGCTTCAAAGAACCTGTTAAAGATGCTGTAGTTAAATTAGTTGAAATCGAGTATAAATATGGTAAAAAAGAATTAAAACCTGTTTCTCATACTTTTACAGATGATGAAGGAGAATTTGTTTTCGGTCCTCTTTGTCCTGGTAAAAAATATGCAATCAGAGTATGGGCTAATTCTGTAAAACATGTAAAAATATGTGCTAAATGTCATCATGAAGGAAAATGTCTAAAAGGTGTAGATTTAGATTGTGATTGTGACCATGATTTTAGACCATGCGAAAAACCTTGTGATAGATGTGAAGAAGAATGTTGCGAATGTTCTGATATAGCTTAATAATATAATTAATTTATATAATTAAATAAATATTATATAAATTTCAATGCACCTTGTTTTAGTATTTTGACTCTTATTGTTTAGGAGTCTACTAAACAAGGTGCATTTAGTTTTTAAAGTTTATAATATTCCCATTTTTTTTGCTAGTCTTTTACCCTTTTTTGTCATCTTCTTTGTTGTCATATTATTATTATCTGTATATAACATTACCATTCCTGTTGTTATTATTCCGCCTAATAATAAACCTTTTACAAATTTCATATTCATAAAAACCATCCCTTCTAATTTGTTGATTTATTTTATTATGCCTTTTTTTGTTTTACTTTATACTCTTTAAATAAGGTATATATTTCATGAATAGCAATAATTGCTAAAAAAATTCCAAATAATTTTTTTAATTTTTGCACATCAATATTAACAGAGATTTTTGCTCCAATTATAGCACCTATTATTCCACATGCTGATATAAAAATTGCAACTTTTGTGTCAATGCTTTTTTCTTTATAATTTACTATAATTGCTGAAATAGCAGTCGGTACAAAATATATTAAGTTTGTTGCTTGTGCAATATGTTGTTCTAATCCAGCAAATATTGTTAATAGAAATATTAGAATAGTTCCTCCTCCCATTCCTATTCCACTAAATATTCCTGAAATTATACCTATAAGTATTTCTTTCATATAAACTCCTTTTGGATATTTAAGTTCTCTCTAACTCTTATATCTTATAATATTCCTTTTATATACTAGAATAGCATATTATAAGAAACATATATTAAAAAACATATTAATATTATTTTTAATATATAATCTGGCACCTTTTTTAATATCTTTGCCCCTAAATATCCCCCTATTATTCCTCCTATAGCACATAGTGCTCCTATCTTCCAATCTATAAAATTACTTTTGTAGTAGAAAAAACTACTTGTTATTACCATTACTAACATACAAAATATTGATGTTGCTCTTGCCTTTTTGGGTTCTAATTTTAACATGTATACAAAAGAAGGAACTAGTATCATACCTCCTCCTGTTCCAAAAAGTCCACATATCATTCCTGCTAGTATGCCAATTACTACCTTTTTGAACATTTTACACCATCTTTCAAGATTTTCTTGTACAATGAAATTCATTTTTCTTATATAAGAAAAATGGAAATAGATTTATCCTATTTCCATTTTCTCCATTTTTTTATTTTATATTCTCATCTTTAATATAATATTTTGTTCCTAACATTTTATCTGGCAAATATTGTTGTTCAACCCAGTGACCTGGAAAATCATGTGGATATAAATATCCTTCACTATATCCTAGTTCTCTCATCTTCTCTACTGGCGCATTTCTTACATGCATTGGTATTTCTCCTGTTTCCTTATTTATCACATCATCTAACGCTCGGTTTATTCCTAAATATGTTGCATTTGATTTTTTGCAATTTGCAATATATACTGCTGCTTCTGCTAATATTATTCTTGCTTCTGGCATTCCTACCATATGCACTGCTTGCATTGCTGATGTTGCAATTACTAATGCTTGTGGGTCTGCTAGTCCTACATCTTCTGATGCACAAATAACAATTCTTCTTGCTAAAAATACTGGGTCTTCTCCTCCATTTAATGCTCTTGCTAAATAAAATAATACTGCATCTGCGTCTGACCCTCTCATCGATTTTATAAATGCACTTATATTATCATAATGAGTGTCTCCATTTTTGTCAAATATTGCTTTTCTATTTTGAATACTATTTTTTATTACTTCATCTGTTATATGTATATATCCATCTGCTTCCATATTTGTTGTTAATACTGCTACTTCAAGACCATTTAGTGCTGTTCTAACATCTCCATTTGATATATTAGCTATTTTTCTTAATGTTGTATCTTCTATTTTTATGTTATATTCTCCTAGTCCATCTTTTCTTTCTAATGCTTTTTTTAATACTTTATATATGTCATCTTCACTTAGTGGCTCTAATTTTATTACCATTGACCTTGATATTAACGCCTTGTTTACTTCAAAATATGGATTTTCTGTTGTCGCTCCTATTAATATTATTGTCCCATTTTCTACAAATGGCAATAATGCATCTTGCTGTAATTTATTAAATCGGTGTATCTCATCTATGAATAATATGCTTTTTCTCATTGGATTTAACATGTAATTTTGTGTTTCTTCTACTACCCTCTTTATGTCTGCTACTCCCGATGTTACTGCATTTATTTTGTAAAATTTGTATTTTGTTGTTTCACTTATTACTTTTGCTAATGATGTTTTTCCACATCCTGGTGGTCCAAATAGTATTAAGCTTGATAACCTGTCTGCTTTTATTGTTCTATATAATATTTTTCCTTCTCCTAGTACATGCTCTTGCCCTACATATTCTTCTAATGTCTTTGGTCTCATTCTAAATGCTAGTGGCTGTGCTTGCTCCATTCCTATCACTTTCCTTTTTATGTATTATCTTTGTCTGTTTCTATCTCTTTGTCTATAGTTTATCCCCTTCTATTTTGCTTATTTTATCCCATGTTAAAAAAAATAGCAAGTTTTTTCTTGCTATTTTTAGTTATTTATTATAGACTTCCATTTTTACTTCTTTCCCATTAAATGCAAAGACTAACTTTGTTATATTATTATATCCTCTTTCTCTTAAATTCTCTTCATATCTTTTTTCTTCTATCTGTTTTTTTGCATTTTCTATGGTTTCTTCTATGTCTTTTTCTTTATTTTGTTTAAATACTTTGAATTCCATTATAAATGCATTTCCATTTTTGTCTTTTGGTTCTAGCATTATGTCATATCTTCCCATTCCTGATTCTCTATTTGAATTTACATAGTAGCTGTCTTTTAATCCTACTAACATTCCTAATGCAAATGCATGGTAAAAATTCTCTGCTGTATTTTCTCCTACATCCATATAACTAAACATTTGCATTACTAAGATTTGAAACTTTTCTTCAAACTCTTCTAAATTTAATGTTACCAAATCTTTTAATATGCTGCTTAAATCGTTTCCTATTACTTTGTCTCTAAACCAATCTCGTACTATACTTCTAAATAGTTCCCTTATTTCTTTATTTGGAAGCTTTACTTTATATATTCTTTCTGCTAAATTTACTGTTTCTACTACTTTTAGGTAGCCTGTTCCTACTAATAAGCCCCATATATTTTCTTCGTTTTCTTCTATTCCTACTATTACTGTTTCTTGGTCTACTTTTACTTCTATTGCTTCATCTTTTAGTAATCTTTCCATTTTTTCTTTTACTGTTACTGATTTTTTTAATATTAGCCTTATTAAGTCATTTGAACTTGTATTTACCCAATATGGTACTAACTTTCTTTTTGCTAAATAGTTTAATACACTCCATGGATTATATATTCCTTCTGTGTTTCCTATTGTATATCCATCATACCATTTTTTTATCTCTTCTTCATCTTCTTCTACCTCAAAGTCTTTTATTATCTTTTTCATTTCTTCTCTTGTTATTCCAAAGTCATCACTAAATTCATCATCTAATACTGTATATACATCAAAATTATTTGCTCCACTGAATATACTTTCTTTCGCTACCCTTGATACTCCTGTTATTACTGTTTTTTCTAAATATGGATTGTCTTTAAATGTTGTTCCATAAAAAGTTTTAAAGAATTTTATTGTTTCATCATAAAAACCTTCTACATATGCATTTTGTAATGGCACATCATATTCATCTAAAAATAGTATTACTGGCTTTCCATATTCTTTGTTTAATAATTTTGATAATAGTTTTACTGCACTTTGCATTTGAACTTTATTTGCTTTTAGGTTTAATATTGTACTAAACATCTCTTTTTCTATATCTAATAATTTTTCACTTTGTAAAAGGTTTGCATGGTCTATAAATAATTCATTTAATTCTGTTTCAAAACACATCATCATTTCTTCATAATTTGAACCTCTTACATCTTTCAATGTCATGTATATACATGGATAATATCCCTGTTTTGATGTGTATTTTTCTTCTTGTTCCATTATTTTTAAGCCTTTAAACAACTCCTTTGTATCTTTTTTGGTGCAATCAAAATAATATCTTAACATGCTCATATTTAATGTTTTTCCAAATCTCCTTGGACGTGTTACTAATACTACTCCTGCTTGATTATCTATTATATCTTTTATATATGTTGTTTTATCTATAAAATAATTGTCTCTTATTCTTAATGCCTTGAAATCACTTATCCCTATTCCTATTCCTATTCCCTTCATCCTATGCCTCCTTTTCTTTTATTATTTCTTACTGTTCCTATTTTATCCTATAATAGTGAAAATAGCAAGTTTTACTTGCTACTTTTACTATATTTATTATTCTTCTCTAACTTGACTTTTACAAGTACTTTTCATATTTCTGCACCATAATATCTTCTTGTGCTTTCCATATTTAATACTACACAAAAGTAAAAACATGGGTTTTGAAGGATTACCGAGAAGCGAAAAGAAAACTCCATATCTTTATTTTTAAATATCTCAACAAAGTTTTATACTCATTTCAATTATCCTCTCACTTGTTCATACACTCCACTA
The DNA here is from genome assembly GCA_022790575.1 of Clostridia bacterium. Classification (GTDB taxonomy): domain Bacteria; phylum Bacillota; class Clostridia; order TANB77; family CAG-508; genus CAG-269. The sequence continues at coordinate 17,787 of JAAVXM010000004.1, forward strand.
AAGTAAAAATATAAGTTTTGAGTGAAGCTTCGAATGTAAACGGAGAAACCAGTAGTAATTCTTCATGCCTTATGGGAATAGTTCACTAAGTGAAAAGGAACCATAAGGCATGTTAGAGTTACTATAGGTTTTGAAGGATTACTGAGAAGCGAAAAGAAAAACTTATATTTTTAGTTCTCTATTTTGATTGTAAAATCAGACCTTAGAGAAATTATAGGAGAGATGCCATACATAAGACCATAGTAGTTATAGTACAAATCCGCGCTGTCACACAGCACATAGCACATATAAGTGTCGCTATAAGATGAAGGTGAAGCCAGCCACCACTGGTAGCTTCCCTTGGCTCCATCTTTTCCACAATACATACTTCCATAATTTTTGTAATCTACTGTATCTGTTCCTGTATAATAATCACTGTTTGGTATTGTACTTTGCTTTCCATTTACTGTATATATACATCCTGGATAACTTGTTGCCATACATTTAACTTCCAATTTATAATTTGTTACTTCTGGATGTGGCACACTATTATATGAGTCACAATACATTTCTGCACTTGGACTTCCTATTACATAATTTGCCTTTGTTTTATCTAAGTTTTTTGACCATGGTAAATCACTCTCATTTCCTTCTGTTGATGGTGTACATAAGTATGCTGCACTTTTCTCATTTACATTCCATGATGTATCCTCTAAATTTCCCCTATTTTCTGTTTTTGCCCAGCCTGGATTCATCTCTTTTATTTTGGTTGTTGTTTTATTATAATTTGTATATACATTACCCAATGTTACATCGTTTGCCTCCCAATCTGCCTTCAAATATACAGTATTCTTTCCATCTCTATACTTATTTTCTGTATCAACATAAAATATTCTATATGTTGCTCCACCTGCTGTGTAGTTTTTTACTTCTTGCCCATAATATTTATCTGGATTTTCTGCAATCTCTTCTGGTGTCACTTCTATCCAATTATCAACTATTGTCACATCACAAGTTGCACTATAATCAGTTCCAACTCTGGCAACTATTTTGGTTGTATCTCCTATA
>JAAVXM010000036.1 GCA_022790575.1 Clostridia bacterium
ACTCTAACAATTACAATAATTATACCATAAATTGGTCTAATATTATGTTATGAGTTTTTGAATAACTCATAGAAAAAAATAAAATAATGTCGAGTCATTTCTGACTTAACATTATTATACTAGGAGGTATAAGAAAATGGAAATCATAAACAAAGAAGAATATAAAAAAATACACAAAGATTATAAAACAATTATAGATGGTCAACATTATATTTTAAAATTAACTGAAAACGGTACTTGTCTAGTGCCTGTAATAGTAAAATAGAAAGGTTTAAAAGGTGTAAAAAATGAAAGAAGTTAAAACAATATCAATAGAAGAAATTATAACATTAGCATTTCGTAAATATAAGCTAAGTGGAAAAAAGTCAATGAATACATTTATATTTACACAAACAAAAAAATTATCTGAAGAAGATTATGACAAAATACTTGATACATTAGAAAAGAAAATCAAAGAATATGAAGAAAAGAAAAAACAAAAAGCAGATGAAGAAATACAAAAAGAAATATCTAAAATAAGAATATTGGGGGTGTCTTAATATGTTAAAAACAATAAGCATAAAGAATTTTGAAAATAGAATGAAATCATTAGAAACAAAAAACATAAAAAAATGTGGTCAATCTCTTACTTAGTGTACCTTATTAAACAAATTTAACAAATGTATAATAGAAATAAACGAAAATACAATAATTTTTGATGAAGAAAAATACAAAGAAATATATAAAAATTTAAAGGTGGTGTAAATATGAAAGTAGCAATATATAAAAGAGTTTCTACAAAAATGCAAGTTGAAAAAGGTATCTCGCTTGAAGCACAAGAAAATGCAATGATAGAATATTGTAAAAAGAATAATTATGAATATGTTGTTTTTTCCGAATCTGGGGTAAGTGGAAAAAGCATAAAAAAAAGAGAAAAATTACAAGAGTTGCTAGGTCGTTTAGATGAATTTGATATTGTTTTGTGTTATAAACTATCAAGAATTTCAAGAAGCGTAAAAGACTTAGCTAATATGCTAGATATATTTAATAAAAACAATGTACGCTTTATAAGCTTAAATGAACAAATCGACACCGCTTCCCCTACTGGTAAAATGTTAATATATATTATGGGCGTTGTCTCAGAGATTGAAAGAGATAATATAAGCGAATATGTAAAAATGGCTAAAAAACAGGAATTTGAAAGTGGTCGAGTAACTGCAAAAGCTGTTTTAGGCTATGATATAATCAATAAAAAGCTAGTTATAAATGAAAAAGAAAGTCAAATAGTAAAATTTATCTTTGAAACATACAACAAAACTAAAAATTATTATCAAACTGCTAAAATATGTAATAAAAAAGGTTTTACTGGTAAAAAAGGAAATATGTTTCATGCTTCAAGTATTAAAACAATCATTCAAAATCAAATTTATTGTGGCTTCAACAATTTCCATGATACAGAAACAAAAAAAGGAACACATAAACAAATAATAAGTAAAACATTATATAACAAGGTTAATAATATTGAAATGATAGCATAAAATAGAGGCTTTAAGCTTCTATTTTTTATGTATAAGTTATTGTAATATTCTGTAGTTTAGTATATAATATATTTGCCTTTCTCCTAAAGGTGGAAAGGAGGCGAAAAAGTAGTGACATCATATGAGTTAATCTGGCGATTAGTTGTATTATTAATACTTAGTATAAATAATAATGACGAAAACCAAGAAAAATAAAAAAGATTTGTCTTTCAGGTAGAGTGGCTCTCTACCTGTTTTTTTATATAAAAATGAGATATACTGGCTAAGTATATCTCGGCGTTAGTTCATGACATCATACGAACTTATAAGTTATTATTATAATAACATATTACTTAGTATATGTCAAATGTTATTTTTTATTACATAATAAAATTTAAATACATATATTATTTTTTATAAAAATATGTAAAATACCTCTAATTGCTTTTAAAATCAATTTTAAGCAGTTTTATATTCTAAACACATAAATTGTTGTCCACATTATCAAATATCTTAAAAAGTGTATTTATTCAATAGATTTTTAGTCTAATTTCGTCATTTTTTATTTTCCTAAAATTCTACAAATAATTATATATTGTTTGACCAAAAATGCTGGTCTGAAATCTTTTTCTAGTTCTATAAAAATTTGAAATATTACTTTGTACAAATTGCTTTCATTTATGAATATTGCTTGTTGTTCTCTACCTAAACTGTCGATGACCTCATTAGTAATGACCCCATTTCTTGAATGACAAATTGAAATCTTTTGCAGACATCTTATGCTTAGTTATTATGTACTATGGGTAATACTAATTTTCTACCATTAATAAATACTGGGCTTCTATTATCCGAAAACTCTAGATGTATTTCTCCTTTTTCATTTTTTAAAGCATCTTGCAAATATTTTGAATTAAAAATAATGCTAAATGTATTTTCTTTTTTAAATAAAGGCTTCCAGTCTATAAACTCTCCTTCAATTATTTTATAACTATATTTTTCTTGTCCATAATTGAATGTTATAAAATCGTTATATACCTCTATTATAGTTTGTTTTTCTGCACTTTTAGGTATTTTAAACACTGGTACTACAACCTTAAAGTTGTTTCCTCCTACAATGTTACAACTATCTGTGAATATTTTATACCCATCACAAGTTGTCATTGTTAATTCTAAATTTTCTATTTCTATAAAAATTCCTGTAAAAACAGGTCTAAATTCTTCCTTTGAAGTTCCATTTTTTACATTTTCTAATACTTTTTTTAATTTTTCTGTTTCTATAATAACTTTCTTCATTATTCATCTTCCCCCTTTGCACAATTTACACAAATTATACAGCTACCTTGCTTTCCTTCTTCAAATTCTGTATATATTTCTTCTCCAGCTTCAAAACTTTTTCCACATTTGCTACAAACTTCCTCAACTGGCATATTGTGTTGTGTCCTTTGCTCTTTGTATGTAGTATAATTACATTTTAGTTTCTTAATGTTTGTAAATACTCTTTCTTTTGCTCTTTGTTGTATTGTACAAATTAATAATCTTTTGTTAAATTCTTCTTTTGTATATGTTTTTTGTGGGTTATTTCTAAATCCATCTGGGTCTAATATTTCTATTTTCTCATTCTCATATAATTCTTTTGCCCATTCTTCATAAGTCTTTACTTCTAATTCTTTTTTTACTTTCTTTTTACTCATAATCTTCTACTCCTCTATCTTATACTTATGACATTGCACTCCTATACTGTGTACTTTTGTTATTTTTTCTAAACAATCATTACATAAGTCTAATTCTTCATTCCAGAACTGTTTTTCACTATAATTTGTCATACCATCAGTGCTATCAAATGTTCTATATGTTGGTATTTTCATTCTTTCTGTATCTGTTTCTTTTCCACATAAATCACAAATTTCTATTTCAATAGTTTTCTTCATAACTTATCCCTCCCAAACTACTCTATTTATTTTAGGTAATATTATTTCTTCTATTTGATAACCTTTTTCGTTAGTTCTATAATGTGCCTTAAAGCCTTTTAGTGCATTTTCTGCCTCTTTTTGTGTTCTATAAAATGGTATTGGATATTTATAAGAACACCTTAAATATTCTCCTGTATCTTTATCTATTACTGCATAACATTTATTTATCTTCATAATCTTTCTCCTACTTTATTTCTAAATCTTCTCTAAATTTTTGTTTTAATAATTCATGTTTTACTTTGTTTAATATATCTATTCCTTTTTGATTTATCACATCTGTTTCTGTTACATTTTCTTCTTTTATTTTATATGTGTCATCATCTACTGCTATTGCTAAATTTTCTGCTTCTTCTAGTTTTAAAATACCTTTTTTAATATCTATTAGTGTCTTTCTATCATCTGGTATTAAACAATCTTGATATGGTCTACCCTGTGCATATTTCTTTATAAAGTCATTCATTCTACATATATGATGTAATTGTTTAGGGTCATATCCATACTTATCTATCTTATCAATTATTGTTGGATAAGGGTGTTTTAAAGCATTTAGTTTTTGTTTACTCATTCCAGCCATACATCTTAATGCTTGATTTTTGTTTATATGTGCAATTTCTTCTGCATTATCAAATAATTCTTCTAATATATCTGCATACTTTATATTTATGTATTTAAAATTACTAAATAGTGTTTCTATAAAATTTACATTTTGCTTTTTATAAGTATCAAACATTACTCTAATATCTTTTACATCAATATGCTCATTATTATCTAATACTATTGTTTTGCTTACAGGTTGTCTATTATATACAAAATCTTCAAAACTAGGCAATATAACTGCTTTTGTATCAATATCTGACATATAATCTTTTTCATATATATCTAATCCATAATTTTGAGAACCTTGTAATGCTATGAATACTATTTCATAACCTTGTTGTGTCAAATAATCATTATGTTCTTGTACTCTTTTCCATATTTTATCTTCTCTATTCATCTGTTCCTCCAATATACCTTTCAATATTTACAGGTGTATAATTGTTTCTGTCTACACCAACATTATGACATAACTCTCCTAGTTCTTTTTCTAATTCTAAATTCATTGAATGAATATGCCCATATAAATGTATATATCCATTCATCTTTCCATTATATTCTGCTATTGGATAATGAAATAATACAAATACTTTCTTATTATGTTTTACTTGTTTATACATTATTATTTCTTCAAATAAACTTTTATCAAACTTCTTGTCTTTTAAAAATATTTCATCATGATTTCCTACTATTAAAGTTTTCCTTCCATTTAGTTGTTTTAAAATTTCATTTGTTTGTTCTCCTTTATACCAACTAAAATCTCCTAAAATATATACTGTATCATTTTCTTTTACAACACTATTCCATTTACTGATTAAATCTTTGTCCATTTCTTCTATTGTATTGTGTGGTCTATTCTCATATTTAATTATATTCTTGTGTCCAAAATGTAAATCTGATGTTACAAATATACTCATTGCTTTTCCTCCATTTCTTTTACTAAATAATCATATAACTTCTCTGGTGTAGATAAATCTATAAATTTGCCTGTATCTTTATCAAATACATCGTCTATACTTACTGTTCTGCCATAATCTTGTTCAAATAAATACCAACTAATGTATTTTCCTCTATCATTAAACATATTTTCTAATAACTGTACTACTATTGTTTCGTGTCCTATACATATACTTCCTGAGTTCATAAAGTCCATTTCTTGATTATCTATATTCTCTCTAAATAAGTCTTGTATTTTATCTTGTAAGTCGTTGTAATTTCTTAATCTATTTATTATTTTTATAAACTGTTCCTTACTAATCATTTTTCCTTTTCTCCTTATC
>JAAVXM010000037.1 GCA_022790575.1 Clostridia bacterium
AACAATTACAATAATTATACCATAAATTGGTCTAATATTATGTTATGAGTTTTTGAATAACTCATAGAAAAAAATAAAATAATGTCGAGTCATTTCTGACTTAACATTATTATACTAGGAGGTATTAATATGTGGATTGCAATAGCAGTACTTGTTATACTTGTAATTGGAATTATACTATTATATAACGGTTTAGTATCTTCAAGATTAAAAGTAGATAATGCTTGGAGTCAAATTGATGTACAATTACAAAGAAGATTTGATTTAATACCTAATTTTGTTGAGACTGTAAAAGGATATATGACACATGAATCTGAAACATTCGAAAAAATCACATCATTAAGAACATCTTGGGCAAGTTCTTCTTCAGTTGGAGAAAAAGCAAAATTAGATAATGAACTTTCTGGAGTTTTAAAAACAATTATGGCAGTTTCTGAAAACTACCCTGAATTAAAAGCAAATTCAAATTTTTCAGAATTATCAGAAGAACTACGTAATACAGAAAATAAAATTTCTTTTTCAAGACAATTTTATAATGATAGTGTTACAATGTATAACTCAAAATTGGCTCTATTCCCATCAAATATAGTTGCAAGTTTATTTAACTTCAAACCAAGAGACTTATTTGTTGTAGAAAATGATGAAGCCAGAAAAAATGTAAAAGTAGACTTTAATAAATAATAGTCAAAAAGGGTAGATTTCTTAATAGTCTATCCTTTAATGTTAGGAGGTGACTTATATGTTTGAAGATATAAAAAGAAATAAAGCAAAAACTTGGATGATTGTTTTTATGTTTTTAGTTTTCATTTCTCTAATAATTTATTATATTTGTATGGCACTAGACTTAGGAGTAGTATCAATTGTTATAGCAATGACATTTTCTATTCTAACAACATGGGTATCTTATTACTATAGTGACAGAATTGTACTTTCATTAAATAGAGCAAGGGTTGCGACCAAAGAAGAAAACTTAAAATTGGTAAATATTCTTGACGCATTAGTGGTTTCATCTGGATTGCCTTGTACTCCACAACTATATATAGTTGAAGATGAACAGCCAAATGCCTTTGCAACTGGTAGAAATCCTCAAAATGCAGTAATATGTGTAACTACTGGTTTATTAGATAAACTTGAATATTATGAATTAGAAGGTGTTATTGCACATGAAATGGCACATATCAAGAATTATGACATAAGACTTTCTGCAGTAGTTTCTGTAATGGTAGGATTTGTAGTTATGCTTTCTGACTTGTTTACAAGAATAACATTTTGGGGCGGTGGAAGTTCAAGAGATAGTGATGACAGCAAAGGTAATGCTATTTTAATGATTATAGGACTAATTTTCTTAATTCTTGCACCTATATTTGGAAAGTTAATGCAACTTTCTATTTCTAGAAAAAGAGAATTCTTGGCTGATGCTACAGCTGTAGAATTTACAAGAAATCCAGAAGGTTTAATTTCAGCTCTTGAAAAGATTTCTGGTGACCATAGTGAATTAAAAGTTGCAAATAAGGCAACTGAAAACATGTATATTGTAAACCCTTTTAGAAACAAGAAAAAAACTTCAAGTTTATGGTCTACACATCCAAGCACAGAAGACAGAATTGACGCTTTAAGAAATATCAAATAACATTATACATAAAAAAGATGAAAATGTACCAAACCCAAAATTCAAAAATTATGTGGTTCAGTACAAAAATCATCTTTTTTTAATTTCTTTTTTCTATTTTAATTTCATTGAAAGCAATTTTGAAATTCCCTTTTCCTCCATTGTAACTCCATAAACAGTATCAGCCACTTCCATTGTTCCCTTTCTATGGGTAATAATTAGAAACTGTGTCTCTTTTGCAAATTTTTTCAAATATTCTGCATATCTATAAACATTTACATCATCAAGAGCCGCTTCTATTTCATCAAGAACACAAAATGGTGCTGGATTTATTTTTAATATTGAGAATAATAATGCAATTGCAGTAAATGCTTTTTCTCCACCTGATAAAAGAGTCATGTTTTGAAGTTTCTTTCCTGGTGGCTGAACAGTAATATCTATTCCACATTCTAGAATATTTTCTTCATCTGTTAATTTAATTTCTGCCATTCCTCCACCAAATAATTCTTTAAAAACTTCGCCAAAATTTTTATTTATGATTTCAAATTGTTCTCTAAATTGCTGTTTCATTATTTCCATCATATCTTGTATTATTTTTCTTAATTTTGACATTGTATTTTCTAAGTCCAATCTCTGTTCACACATGAAATCATATCTTTGTTTTATATTTTTGTATTCCTCAATAGCATCAACATTAACACTACCTAGTTCTTTTATATCAGTTCTTAAATTATTTACCTTTTTTTGTGTTAAACTAACATTTTCAGGTTTTTCATAGCCCTCTACATTATTGGGTGTAATTTCATATTCTTCCCACATTTTGTTTATTATATCAGTAATATCTTCTTCTATTTTTGTCTTTTTTACTTCTGTTTTTGTGATTTGTGATTTTAAGTCTTCTATTATCTTGAATTCGTCTGTTTGTTCTTCTTCTTTTTGACTTAATTTTTCATTTTTCTGTATTCTTTCTTTCTTGAATTTTTCTATACTATCTCCACTATTTTTTACTTGAGATTGTATCTTTTCTATTTCTTGCTTTATTGCTTCAATTTGTTTATTTAATTCTACATTTTCTGTTTCAGCAGTCTGTATTTGATTAACTCTATTATCTCTATTTTTTGTATGTGTTTCTATTTCTTGTTTTATCATCTCTGTCATTTCTTCTATAGACATTTCACTTTCATTAAATGATGAAACAGATATTTTTAAATTTGTTATATCTAAGTTTAGTGTATCAATATAATCCTGACTTTCTTTATTTGATATAGAAAACTCATTTATTATCTTTTGGTCTTTCTCATTTTGGCTTGTTATTTCTTCTACTTTCTTCTCATCTTTCTCCTTATTTTCTATTATCTCTTTTTTGGTTTCCTCTGACTTAGATTTTTCTTCCTTAAACTTTTCAATTCTTTTTTGTATTGTTCTTATAGCTTCATCTATTGAAACTACTTTTTGTTTTTCTGTTGCATATGTAATATCTATTTCTTGCAGTTGTTTCTCCATATTTTGTATTTCTTCTATAATACTTTCTGATGATTTTATATATTCTTCTTTTTCTTTTTCTAGTTTTTGTGTTTTTTCTTTTAATGAATTTATTTCTTTTTGCAAGCTTTCTATTTCTCTACTTCTGCCTAAAATATTAACTGTCTTTTTAGCAACAGAACCTCCTGTTATTGCACCTGATGCATTTATAATATCTCCTTCTATTGTTATTATTCTAAATGCATATCCATTTTCCTTAGCTATTGCAATTGCATTTTGCATATTATCTACAACTGCTGTTCTTCCAAGTAAATTTAATATTATTTGCTCATATTTTTTATCATAAGATACTAATTCTGATGCAATTCCTATAAGTCCAACTTTTTTACCTTTTATATTGTCTATTTTTTTGCCTTTTACTGATGTAATTGGTAAAAATGATGCTCTCCCCAAATTGTTTTTTCTTAAATGTTCTATCAACTTTTTAGCATCTTCTTCCGTTTCTGTAACTATGTTCTGCAAACTCGCTCCTAAGCACATCTCCATTGCGGTTTCATATTCTTTTGGTACTGATATTATATTTGCTAAAACACCATACATTCCTTTTCCAAGTTCTTTTATTTTTTCACATTCTATTAGTAATGATTTTACACTTTTTATATATCCTTCTTTTTCTTTTTCTGTTTCTACTAAAAAATTGTGTCTTGATTGCTTCATTCTAATTTCATTTGTGTTATTGTTTATTTGTATATCAAATTCTTTTATTTTACTTGTAATATCTTGTTTTTTACTACCTACTTCTTCTAATGATTTTAGAATTTTATTTCTACTTGTTTCAATCTCATAAAAGCTTTTTGCTATGTCTTCCTTTTTCATCCTTGTTCTGTCTAATTCTGATATACTACTACTTATTTCTTGGTCTATTTGTGTTTGTCTTTTTTCTATATTTTGAATATTAGCTGTTTGCATGCTTATATCTGATTGTATTTCATATCTTTTGTCTGTATTTTCTTCAACTCTTTTTTTGATTTCTTCTACTTCTAATTCTTTACTACTTAGTTTGCTTGATAACTTTTGCAATTCTTCTTCTTTCTCTTTTAATTCTTTTTCATATTTTTCTTTGTTTTGCTTTAAATTATCTTTTTTATATTGTTTTTGTTCTATCTCTTGTTTTAAACTATCAATTTTTTCTTCTAATTCAACTATTTCTTTTTTATATCTTTCTGTGTTTTCTATGTTATTTTGTATTTTTGTTTCAGATACATTTATATTAGAATTTAATTGTTCTATTTCCTTTTGACTTTCAAATCCTATATTTTGCATTTTTTCTATCTGAGTAGTAATATTGTCTATTTCTTCTTTTAACTCTTCTTTTAATATCTTTATTTTTTCAAGCTTTCCTTCTTCTTGATTTAATGTATCTCTCATTATTTCTTCATCATTTGCTAATTGCTCTAAATCTGCTTTATATTTTGATATATTATAAATAAATAGTCCTATTTCAATATTTTTTAATTCTTCTTTTAAGTTTAGATATCTCTTTGCTTTATCTGATTGTATTTGCAAAGGCTCTAAATTTCCTTCTATTTCTGTTAATATATCATTTATTCTTAATAAATTTAGTTTTGTTTGTTCTAATTTCTTTTCCGTTTCTTCTTTTCTTGCTCTATATTTTACAATTCCAGCTGCTTCTTCAAATATGTGTCTTCTGTCTTCTGATTTATTACTTAATATTTCGTCTATTTTACCTTGTCCAATTATAGAATATCCATCTCTTCCTATCCCTGTATCCATAAATAGTTCTACTATGTCTTTTAATCTACATGCTACTTTGTTTATGTAATACCCTGTTTCTCCACTTCTATATATTTTTCTTGTTACTGTTACTTCTGAATATTCTATCGGAAGTGCTCCATCTGTATTGTCAAATATTAATGATGCCTCTGCAAATCCTAATGATTTTCTGTTTTGTGTTCCTGCAAATATTATATCTTGAGTTTTTGCTCCTCTTAAAGATTTTATACTTTGTTCTCCTAGTATCCATCTTATTGCATCTGATATATTACTTTTTCCTGAACCATTTGGCCCTATTACACTTGTTATTCCTGGCATGAATTCTAATATTGTTTTATCTGCAAATGATTTAAATCCTTGCATTTCTAGTCTTTTTAGATACATCTTTTCCACCTTTTCTTTTTCCGTTTTTTTCTCTTGTTGTATTTTATCGTAATTTGTAGAAAATTTCAAGTTTTTTTATTTAATGTTCTAGTCAGCCATAGGATTATTATAAGAGAAAAATGTTATATTATCTATGGCTGACTGGTAACCATTTAATAACATAAATTTGCTGTTTTTGCGTCTTTATACTATATCAAGTTCAAAGAAAAATTCCACTCCATTTTTTTGATTAGTCACTCCATAATCTTCTTCATAATTATTCATAATCGCTCTAACAATAGATAAGCCAACTCCAGTACCTCCATCTTGTCTATTTCTCGCTTCATCTGCTTTAAAAAATCTATTCCATATACGACTTAGATTTTCTTGTGATATGTTATCTCCTGTATTAAAAACTGTTACTCTAACTTTTCCATTTGTTACAACATTTGTTATTTTAATATATTTCTCTCCATTACATTCTTTTACATGTTTAATTGCATTAGTTAGATAATTTGTTACTATTTGACTAATATAAAAATCATCTGCAAAAACATTAATCACATCTTTTGTATCAAATATAACTTCAACTTCTTTTTCTTCTATCATAACTTGTGATGTTCTTACAATTTCTTTTTCTAGTTCAACAATATTAAATACTCTATTATTAAATTCTCTTTTTTCATATTCTAATTTTGTCAACTCTAGTAATTGTTTTACTAATTTGTCCATTTTATTAGATTCATCTAGTATTACTTCTGCATAAAATTTTCTGCTCTCTGGGTCTGAATTTACATTTTCCAATAATCCCTCACTATATCCTTGAATTAATGCAATTGGTGTTTTTAATTCGTGTGATACATCTGATATAAAGCTTTTTCTCATTTCGTCTATTTTAGATTTTTTCTCAATGTCTTTCTCTAACTCTGTATTTGTATTTCTAAGCTGATTTATTGTTTTTTCAAGTTTGTCAGACATCATATTTATACTTTTACCTAGCTCATTTATCTCATCATCATCAGTTACTTCATATTTATGGCTAAAATCTAAATTTGCCATCTTTTTCGCTATAGATGTTATCTCTGTTATTGGGTTACTGAATTGCTTTGATACATATGTTATCGCAATTGCTCCAATTATTATTACTATTGATGCAATTAAGTATAAGAAACTATTAGATATTTTTACACTTTCTTGTATTGATGATATTGGCATTCTTATATATAATTTATAACCATTATCTAAACTTCCAGTAAAAAATATATAATTCATTTGGGTCTCTGTATCTTTTATTTCCATTATTTCTATATTACTATCTTCTTCAATTATTTTATATTCTTTTTCTTTATTGCTTCCCCAAAAATCAAGAATCTTTCTAATTTTTGATAAAAAGTCTTTGTTTGATAAATATACTGCTATATCACTATCATTTTTTATTATAATGTCAAAATTATTACTTATAGCAACTCTATTTAACTCTTCTTCTATATTCCTTATTTGTAATTTTCCATTATAATAATCATTTATTTGATAAAATAATGATTTCAAGCTGTTACTTTTACTATATTGATAATATTTTTCTAATACTAGATTATTTACCAGTATTAAAAATAAAATAATTGATATTACTATTATACATAAAGTAAAAAACAATTTACCTCTAACAGATTTTACCTGATTCTTTAATCCTCTCATCTGATTTTTTTATCCTTTCAAAATCGACTATTTTTTTATTTCAAATTTATATCCTATTCCCCTGATTGTTTCAATATATTTACCCTTTTTCCCTAATTTATGTCTGATTTTCTTTATATGACTATCTATAGTTCTAGAGTCTCCATAATAGTCATAATTCCATACATTATTCAATATTTTATCTCTTGATAATGCAATGTTTTCATTATCTAATAAGTATTTTAGTAATTCATATTCTCTTAAACTTAGGTCTATTGTTTTACCATCAACTTTTACTGTTCTTCCTTCTTGGTCTATTATAATTCCATCATAGTCTTTTACTTTTTTGGTATCACCATAAACTCTTTTTAATATAGCTTCTACTCTAGCTACTAATATTTTTGGGCTAAATGGTTTTGATATATATTCATCTACACCAAGTTCAAAACCAAATAACTCATCTTGCTCCTCGCCTCTTGCTGTTAGCATTATTACTGGCACATTTGATTCTTGTCTTATTTTTCTTAGTACAGACCATCCATCAAGTTTTGGCATCATAACATCTAATAAGATTATTTTTATTAGATTTCTATATTTTTCAAAACATTCTATTGCTTCTTCTCCATCTTCTGCCTCATGTATTTGATATCCTTTTACTGATAAAAAATCTTTTAATAATTTTCTCATTCTTGATTCATCATCAACTACTAATATATGTATTTCTTCCATTTTATCCCTCCATTGTTTTATTATACTTGTTTCATATGTCTATTTTGTGAATATTTAGCCAAAATACTATAAATTAAGCAAATGGCTCTTATCCCAAAATTTGGTTTGTTCCATTTGCTTATCTTTTATATCTTTATTTTTTTATCTTTTTATAAATACTGTTTGTGTATTATATGCTAATTCTACATTGTAACTATTTAATATATTAATTATTTCAAAATTTATTTGTTCTTTTATTTCTAAAAATTCATAGTAATTTGACCTATTAATATATGCTATGACTAATAACTTAATACCATTGTCTGTAATAGACTCAAAACTAATGTGAATTGTGTCATCTATTACCATCTCATTTTCTATTAGCATTTCTTGTATTTTATTTTCTATTAATTTTACATCTTCTAACTTTGTTGATAATTCTAATACTAAGTCAGTGCAAAATCTTCTTTTTGTCATCTCTCCACAATTTACTATTGCAGCTATCGCCATCTCTGAGTTTGGTATGTGTAATACTGAGTCTTCTAATGTTCTTATACTTGTACTTCTAAATTTTATATCTTCTACTGTACCTTCATAATTATTTATTTTTATATAATCTCCTGCTTTAAATGGCTTGTCTACAAATAATGCAATTCCTCCTATTAAACTCTTTGCTGTGTCTTGCGCTGCTAATGTTAATACTACACCACTAAGTCCAAGTCCAGTGATTAAACCTCCTAAATTGTGTCCAAATTCTGCTACTATCATAAATCCAGCTATTATATATATAAAAATTCTTATTGTTCTTAATAATATTCGTTTTGTTGCTCTATCCATTTCTTGGTCATCTTTTGTTTTTATTTTTATTAACTTAGCATTTTTTCCATCAAAACTTTCTCCAAATGCTCTTGCTATTGATATTATCATTAATATTTTTGTTGCTTTTCTTATAATTATTACTATATCTGGGTCTATTGTGAATGTTGCTACTATTATACTAATTGCAATATATATTCCTATATAAGTAAATATCGTTTTTAATGGTAAATAAAATGGATTTTTAGTTAATTCTTTACCATCTCTTCCTTTAGTTTTTAATAGTTTTAGTATTAGTTTTGATATCATAGAACTTAGTATTTTGAATAATAGTATTACTCCTATAGCTAAAAATACACTAAATATTTTATCTATCTCTATTCCATATATAAATTGCACTATTTCTTCCATATGTTTCTTTCCTTTTTTATAAACTATTAGTTCATATAATCTCTTAATTTTTTACTTCTACTTGGATGTCTTAGCTTTCTTAATGCCTTTGCTTCAATTTGACGTATTCTTTCTCTTGTTACATCAAATTCTTTTCCAACTTCTTCTAATGTCCTTGCTTTTCCATCTTCTAATCCAAATCTTAGTTTTAACACTTTTGCTTCTCTTGGTGTTAATGTATTCATTACATCTTCTAATTGTTCTCTTAATAGTGTATATGATGCTGCATCATGTGGTGCTGGTGAGTCTTCATCTTGTATGAAGTCACCTAAGTGACTATCGTCTTCTTCTCCTATTGGTGTTTCTAATGATACTGGGTCTTGGGCTATTTTTTGTATTTCCATTACTTTTTCAACTGGCAAGTCCATCTCTTTTGCAATTTCTTCTGGACTTGGTTCTCTTCCTAATTGTTGTAATAAATGCCTTGATGTTCTAATTAGTCTATTAATCGTTTCTACCATATGCACTGGTATTCTTATTGTTCTAGCTTGGTCTGCAATTGCTCTTGTTATTGCTTGTCTTATCCACCATGTTGCATAAGTACTGAATTTAAATCCTTTTGTATAGTCAAATTTCTCTACTGCTTTTATTAACCCCATATTTCCTTCTTGTATTAAGTCTAAAAATAACATTCCTCTTCCTACATATTTTTTTGCTATACTTACTACTAATCTTAAGTTTGCTTCTGCAAGTTCTTGTTTTGCTTCTTCATCATTTTCTAATATTCTTTTTGCTAATACTAGTTCGTCTTCATATGATAGTAATGGAATTTTTCCTATTTCTCTTAAATACATTCTAACTGGGTCGTCTACACTTATTCCTTCAAAATTTGTGTCTGATATCTCATCTAATTTTAGGTCTTCTACTTCTTTTAAGTCTTCTATATCTGGTTCTTCTTCAAAGTCATCATTTAATAGGTTTACTCCCATTTCTTCAAATGCATCAAATACTTTGTCTATTTGCTCTGGGTTTGTATCTTCTAATTCTTTTGCTAATTCTCCATATGTTATTTTTCCTTTTTCTGTTACTTTTTTTACTATATCTTTTACTTTTTCTGATTCGTCTATTGAAGTTTCTACTATTTCTTCTTTTTCTATTGTTTCATTATTTGTTTTCTCTTCTTTTTTATTCCCCACAAAAATTCACCTCTACTTAATTTTAGCTAATGCTATTATTATGTCACTAAGTTCTTTGCTTAATTGTTTCTTCCTTTCGCCGTCTCGCTCCTTTTCTAATTCTTTTAATATCTCTTTTTTCTTATTGTTTAGTTTCTCTCTTTCATATTTTAATAGTATATCTTCTACCGCTTTTTCTGTGTTCTCTATCTCATAGTCTGTTGCCATAACCATTGTTATATGGTTTTTTATTTGCTCATCAAATGTGTCTACTAGTTTGTTTATATTGGCATCTTGCTTTTCTAATTCTTCATATAACTTTTCTGCTATTTTTTTGTTAATTTCATATTTGAAGTCTTCTGGCTTTATCTTCTGCTTTATTTTTTCAAATAAATTTCTGTCTATGTCTAATAATAATGCAATTATTGTGTTCTCTCTGTTTTTTAAGTCTTCGTCTACTGCGTTTTCATCCTTGTCTTCTTTTTTTGCATTTCGTATCTCTTGTTTTTTATTTTGTGTTGTCTCTCTTTTTGTATTTGTATATATTAATTTGTTTACTTCAGCATAAATTGCCTCTTTTGATATATTATACCCTTTTGATAGTTTTTCTATGTATATTTCTCTTTCCATTGTATTTTCTACTTTTGCAAGTATTTTCGCTATCTCATTTAAGAATTTTATCTTGTCTGATGCATTTTCTAAGTTCATTTCTTTTTTTAAATTTTTTACTTTGAATTCTACTAGTGATATTGCATTATCTACCGCTATTTTGAATCTTCCTTCTCCAAATTTTATAATATATTCATCTGGGTCTTTTGCTCCATCTATTTGTAATACTCTCATATCACATCCCATTTTCTGTAGAATTTCCATAGACCTTGCTACTGCTGTTTGTCCTGCTCCATCTGAATCAAATCCTAATATGACTTGCTCTGTGTTTTTTCGTAATAACCACCCTTGTTGCTCTGTTAATGCTGTTCCTAATGCTCCAACTACATTTGTTACTCCCCTTTGATGTAATGATATAACATCCATATATCCTTCAACTATTATTATTCTTTTAGCTGAGTCTTTTTTTGCAACATTTAATCCAAACAAATGCCTTCCTTTACTGTATACAACATTTTCTGGCGAGTTTATATATTTTGGCTTGGAATCGTCTAATACTCTTCCTCCAAATGCTATTACTTTTCCTCTAGCATCACATATTGGAAACATTAATCTATTCCTATATCTGTCTATATATATACCCTTTTCATTCTTATTTGCTAGACCTGATTCTATTATTTCTTTTTCTTCAAATCCATTCTTTCTTAATGCTTTATAGAGTTCATCAAATTGACATGAATATCCTATTTTATAGGCTTCTAATGTTCCTTGTGTTAGCTTTCTTGATTTTACATATTCTTGTGCTGTTTTTGCTGATGGACTATATAAATTCTGATGATAAAATTCTGCTGTGAATTGATTTACTTTGTAAACTTTTGATTTTAATTCTTCTCTACTATTATCAATATTATTTTCTAATATTGGTAATTGTATATTTGCTTTTTCTGCTAGTGCTTCTAATGATTCTCTAAATGTTATTCCTTCTATTTTCATTAAAAATGTATAAACATTTCCTCCTACTCCACATCCAAAACAATGAAATATTTGCCTGTCTGGAGAAACCGAAAAAGAAGGAGATTTTTCATTATGAAATGGACATAGTCCAAAATAATTTCTTCCCTTTCGAGTTAAATGAATATATTGTGAAATTATGTTTACAATATCATTACTTTGTCTTATGTCTTCTATAATTTCATCACTATATCTTAACATTTATCTCCCTCTTCCATTTTTTACACATATTTTATTATTCGACGAATTTTACATAATTCCCTTATTTTCTATAAAATTTCTTTGGTTTTTTATTTAATTTTCTTTTTCATGTCAAGTTTTTTATGTTTGAACAATAGTATTTTGATTTATACTATCTGTTTTTTATTATTTTATATGACATACATGAAACATTTTAAAACCCCCTCAGATTTTCTCTGATGGGGTTTGTTGTTAACTATTAAAATTTAATTATGTCTCTGTTGTTCTTCTCGTACAAATCTTTCAATTAATTCTGCTGTCTTTTCTACTCCTAGCTTATCTACATTTACACATAAATCATAATTGTCAAATTTTCTCCATTCTTCATGTGTATAATAATTATAATGTTTTTCTCTGTTTCTATTTATTCTGTTTATCTCTTTTAATGCTGTTTTCTCCTTTAATCCATAATATTTAACTGCTCTTCTAACCTTATGCTCATCATCACTATATAAAAATACATTTATTACATGTTTATTGTCTCTTAAAATATAATTTGAACATCTTCCTACTATTACACATGCACCTTTTTCGGCAACTTTTTTTATTGACTTGCTTTCTGCTATAAACAAGTTATCATCATTTGATAGATTATTGAAATATCTTGTATTAAAACTTGATAATAAATTACCATGTATATTTTGTTCATTTTCTTCTATATATTCTGCTGATAGACCACTTTCATTTGATATAATTTCAATTAAGTCTTTATCATAGAATTTTAGGCCTAGTTTTTGTGCTAATAATTTTGCAACATATCTTCCTCCTGAACCATATTCTCTTGTAATTGTTATAATCATCTTTTCTTTACTTAATTTAACTTTATTATCTTTTTCGCCACTTATTGCATAACTTGTTTTTGCCTTTTTACCTAAACTACGAACTTCAACAATTAGTAATATTCCTGCTATTAAAAATGCAATTCCATCTGCAAGTGGTTGTGCATATATAACTCCCATTATATTAAAATATTTTGATAATATTATTGCTGCTGGTATAAATAATAATATTTGTCTTGATAGTGTCAAAAATGCTGCTTTTACTGGTTTTCCAATCGCTTGGAAAAATATCCCTGATGATATTTGCACTGCATTTAATATTGTAAACATTAAGAAAATTCTGAATGTTAAACATGCAAATTCAGTATATAATTCATCTCCTGAACCAAATATTCCTATTAACTGTTCTGGTATTGTTTGGAATAATATAAATGCAATTGTTGAAACGCCTATACTACATGCTAATACTATTTTTAATGTTTGCTTTACTCTATCATATTTTTGTGCCCCATAATTAAATCCTACTATTGGTTGACTTCCTGCTGCAATTCCTATTACAATACTATTTAATATTTGACTTATCTTTATTACTATTCCTATTACTGTAAGAGGAATGTCTGAGCCAAACTTGCTTAACTCTCCATACTCTTTAAATATTGTGTTTTGTACTGCAATTACTACTACTATAGACATTTGTGTTATAAGTGAAGATATACCAAGCATTGCAACTGATGTTGCCATACCTATATCAAATTTAAAACTTTCTTTATTTAGTTTTATTGTTTTGAATTGGCTAATATATAATATGTTTATTATAAATGTTACAAATTGGCTTATTACTGTTGCTATAGCTGCACCTTGTACTCCTAAGTCTAACCCCCAATCAAATATAAATATTGGGTCTAATATTATATTTAGTATCGCTCCAATTACCATTGATGCCATTGCATATTTAGGCGAACCATCTGACCTTATTATAGAGTTTAATATTGTTCCTATCATTGAAAATGGTAAACCTATTGCTATTACATATCCATAGCTTAATGCATATTCTCTTAATGTATCTGTACATCCAAATATATTAAGTAATTGTGGTAAAAACATTAATACTATTACACATAGTACTATTGAAACTATTGTTCCTGCTATTATACCATTTGCTACTCCTTTTTCTGCTTCTTCTTGCTTTTTCTGTCCTAGCTTTAGACTTAAAAATGCTGATGTTCCATCACCAAACATTAATGCAAATGCTAAACAAATTATTACTATTGGAAATACTATATTTGTAGCTCCATTTCCTAAGTAATTTACTCCCCAACCAATAAATATCTGGTCTATTATGTTGTATAATGCATTTACTATTAATGATATAATACATGGAATTCCAAATGTTTTTAATAATTTTCCTATTTTTTCTGTTCCTAGATTTGTTTGCTCCATGTGCTCCTCCCTTCACTTAAAAACAACATTAGCATATGTTGTCCCAATGTGACATTATATTACATAATTCTCAGTTTGTCAACAAGTATATCTATAATTTCTGCGAAGGAAGGTTTCCATAATGTTTTTTAATAATATTTATAAAGCATTTTCTATTAATCTATCTAGTAACTCAGAATAGCTAATACCCTCTGCTTCAAATAGTTTTGGATACATACTATTATTTGTAAATCCTGGCATTGTATTTATTTCATTTATATATACTTTGTTAGTCTCCTTTTCTATAAAAAAGTCAATCCTTGCTAATCCTTTGCCATCTATTGCTTTAAAAGCCTTTTTAGCTAGAGTTCTTACTTCTTCGATTTTGTCTTCCTCTATTTCTGCTGGAATTACTATTTGAGGGTCTGGCATATTGTATTTAGAATCATAGTCATAAAATCCTCCATCTAGCTTTATTTCTCCAACAGTAGACGCTTGAACTTCTTTTCCATCTAAAATACCACATTCAACTTCTCTTGCATCTATTCCTTGTTCAATTAAAATTTTAAAATCATATCTACTTGCATATTCTATTGCTTGTTTTAATTCATCATTATTTGTAACCTTTGTAATTCCTATTGATGACCCTGAATTTGATGGTTTTACAAACATTGGATATTTCAATTTTGAAACTATCTTTCCTATTTCAAAATCTTCTTCTTCGAAGATTTCGTTTATAATCATATATGTCTCATCTTTCTTCTTAATACATACATATGGTGCTTGTGGAATTCCAGCCTTTTCAAATATTACTTTTGTATACATTTTATCCATGCTTGCACTTGAACTAAATACTCCACATCCTACATACTTCACTTGTAATGTTTCTAAAAGGCCTTGTATTGTTCCATCTTCTCCTCCCATTCCATGTAATACTGGAATTACTACATCTAACTCTTTTAATTTCCATATTAGATTGTATATTTCTTCTATTTCTCCTTTTTCTGTTTTTTCACACCATTTTCCATATTTATTTATATATATTTCCTGTACATCATATTTCTCTTTGTCTAAATTATCCATTATACTCTTGGCTGACATTTGTGATACTTCATGTTCTGTTGATATCCCACCATATATAATTCCTAATCTTATCATATTATCACTCCTAACTTATTTGATTATATCATAAATTTTCTTTTTTTACATTTTTTCTTATGTTTATATTTCTACTTGCTTTCTAAATATGGTAATACTTCACTTAATATTTTCCCTCCTACTGGTGCTGCAACACCACCTCCTGGGTGTATTTTGTCACTACACAAAGTAAAACTTAACTTTGTCACTAATAACTTAAAAACTGGTAATTTTTATAAAAATTCACAAAAAAATAACTAGATAATTAGTTTTTACTAATTTTCTAGTTGTATTATTGCTTTACTTGTTTTACTATCTATCTTTACTTACCTTTCAATATTATACCCTCTAATCTTCAAAAATTCATTTATGTCATTCATAAGCCATCCATTACCTTGTGTATGCAGCATATCATACCCATCATATAAATACTTTAATACTCCATACTTCTCAAACAATTCATATGTTTCTTGTCCTGTAAATTTATTTCTTTCTTTGAAAATTTCAATACAAAATACAATAAAATCATTTATTTTCTTTTCCATATTATCCCCCATAAACAGTATATTTTCCTGTTTCTTTTTCTTCCAAAAACATTCTAAACAAATCATAATTACTATAATACCACATTTTTGTTTCTTCTTTTTCTAGCGCCTTATATAGTTTAGAATGATACAATAAACTCATTGCTTCTGCATAACTAATATTAAAGTAATTTTTAATACTATCACATAATGTTTGTACTATTATAAACATCATACAAGTAAATTTACCTTCATTCATCTTCCTCACCTACTTCAATAGTTTCTATATATTTTATACATTCTAACGACTTTAATGTATGAAATGAAATTTGATTTGTTAATAAATATGTCTTAAGTCTTTTTACTGTTTCCTCCATATCATAAACTCCATTTTCATAACTTACTAAAACTTGATATAAATTATCATCTGCTACTGGTCCTATTACAATATCATATTGATGTACAAGTTCATCACTTTGCCTATTTTTAAATACAAATTTTAGCCATTCTTCTGTTGCTGCTCCAAAGTTTAATATATTTAACTTTTTATTTTCTGTATATTCATAAATATTAACATATCTTTTTAGATTTTCATCTCTTTTTTCTCCCTGCATTCTTTCTTTTTTTATTTTTGTCCATCTTCTTGCTTGTTCAATGTCTGTTGTTGTATAAAAACCTTTTCCAAAATCTGTTCTATAATTTAATATTTCTAAGCTTGGTTTTTCTACAATAAATGTGCTACCATGATATAGTTTCAAATTTATCATCCCACTTTCTTTTTATATATTATCATAAACCTCATGAATTATCAATAATTTTTAAATACTCTTATTTTGAATATTTAAATAATGCAAGAATAGATATATTACATTTCCCCATAAAACACTTGAAAGTAAATCTTTCTAATAGTATTATTAAAAAAATGTAGAGTACAATTCTCTACATTTTCTAACACAAATCCTTTATAATATTATCTAATTCAGATTTTGAATAAAAGCCTACACTGCTTTTTACAACTACTCCATTTTTTATAAATATAAGAGTTGGTATACTTTCTATATTATATTTTAGTGCCAAATCCTGATTTTCATCTACATTTACTTTGCAAACTTTAACACTCTCTGAATACTCATCTGATATCTCCGAAATAATTGGAGCTAACATTTTACATGGTCCACACCAAGTCGCAAAAAAGTCAATTAAAACTAACTTATCAGTATTAGTTATTTCTTCATTAAAATTACTTGAATTTAAGTCTATTTCATTCATATTTAATCACATTCCTTTCTCAATTCAAAAGTTGGTTGTAAAAGAATCAAATTATTTTTCAACCTTTTCCTCCTTATCAATACTTTTGTAATAAAGCCTACAATGACAATATCCTTCAAAATCAGGGTCTTTAATCTGTTCTTTGAATTCTTTACACATGCATTTTGTATCATCTGTTTTTTCAGTTCTACAAGGGCAATACCCTCCTGTTTTCTTCAATCCTTCTTTTATTGTATCCACAATTTCTTTATTTGGATTTAATTTTACAGCCAAAATTCTTCCCTCCTTTAACTTTATTTCTATTTTGATAATTCTTAAAAAGAATTGTATCATATTATTCTTATTTAATCAAACAAAAAACTTTAACACAACTTAATTTTTTTGAATATAATAAATTTAGAGGTGAGTAAATAATGCATATAAATATTTTCAATAGTGCTAAAGCTCATATAAAAGGCGGGAAGAAATTCCCTAAAATTAATGGGCTTGTTACTTTTAAAGAAACCAAGCATGGTATTTTAATAACTGCTAAAATTAATGGTTTACCACAATCAAATAATAAATGTACAGGTAGATTTTTTGGTTTGCATATACATGATGGAAATTCTTGTACTGGGAATTCAAATGATGAGTTTGCAAATGCTAAATCACACCTAAGTCTTACAGATTGTCCTCATCCTTTTCATAGTGGTGATTTACCACCATTAATTGAAAACAATGGTCATGCCTATATGAGTGTTTTAATAAATAAGTTTAAAATTAAAGATATAATTGGAAAAGTTATTATAATACATGACTCTCCTGATGATTTTACAACTCAGCCAAGTGGAAATTCAGGAACGAAAATTGCATGTGGTCAAATAAAATAATAAATTCCCCATTTTATTTCTACTTAATTTCAATGTGTATACACCTATAATTGATAAAACTGTAATCTGAAACCTTTTTTCCAAAAGTGTCAAAAGTATGTGCTGCCACTAGTGTATTATCTAAATCTATAGAATTTTGTATAACTACTAAACTATGTGAAAATTTGCTTCCATCAAAACTTAATTGAATAACATCTCCTGTCTCTAAATTTTCAATTGTAGTTTCTTCTCCATATGGTCCATCACCTTTGTTGTGTATTAAAAATTTATGCAAAAATTCTACTCCTGTCCAAGATGGCGATTTATTATTAGCATTTATATAATACCATCCATTATCTTTATTATAATTCATTTGATTATATCCAGAAAAAATACATTGTGATGCAAAATTAGTACAATCTCCCCCTATTGCATCATAATTATAGTAATGTGGATTTCTTAAATATGCCCATTTCTTTGCATATTCATATACTTTCTCTCTGTTATATTTTCCGTTACCCATAATTTCCCTCTTTCTGTTTCTCTTTTATTTATATCTAATTTCATAAAATCTACATAGACTTTTGTTTTAGAATACTCAACATACATTCATTAAATGTTTTATTATTATCTGAATATTTTACTTTTGCCATAGTTTTTATATCTTTTATCTCCTTATCATTTTTAAACTTAAAGTTAATAGATATTTCTTTATTTTCATATACCTCTATATAATCAATTAATTCAATTATAATGCTTCTATCTAGTTCAGTTATGTTTTTGTTTATTTTAAAATTTTTTATCCATAAACTATTATCACTTGTAATTTCTTCTTGTTTTTCTTTTTGCTTATCCAAATTGATTATAATCTCTTTTATCTTTTCTATGTCTTTTTCATATTTTTGCTTGTACTCAAAGTATTCTTCTTTAGTTATGTTTTCATTTTTCCAATCTTCATATAGACCTCGTTTTAAGTTACTTATTTTCTCAATTTCTTTCTCTTTAAGTCTTTTTGTGTTTTCTATATTCTCATTTGCTATTTTTTTATTGTTAGATTCATTTGTTTTTTCTAATAATGTTTTAGTATCTATTAATAATTCTATATGTATTTTTATTACTTCTAATACTGTATTTTCTAGTTCTTCTAATCTCAAAGTATGTTTTGTACATAACTTTTTTGACTTTTTTCTATATGTACCACATATATAATATTCATAAACTGTCCCTCTCTTATTTTTACAGTTTTTCTTATGCATTGAATGTCCACAATCTGCACATTTTAAAATACCAGCCCACATACTTAATTTTCCACTATTTTGTACTCTTGTGTCATTTTTTCTTAATCCTTGTGCCTTTTCGAATACTTCTTTATCTATAATTGGCTCATGCATATTCTCTACTGTAATCCATTCTTCTTCTGGAACTTGCTCCATTTTATGAACTTTGTAACTTTTTACCCTTCTTTTACCTTGTGTTATATTTCCTATATAGATATCATTTTTTAAAATGTTTCTAACTGTAGATGGACACCACGAATAGTCTTCTTGTATTATTTGAGCATTATTATATTTTTGATTTAATTTTATCTTTTTATATCCTGTTGGATTTAAAATCCCCATCTCATTTAATCTGTGACATATCTTTAAATTTCCCAAACTCTCATTAACTTTCCATTCAAAAATCTGTTTTACAATGTTAGCAGCTTCTTTATCTATGATTAATTTATGATTATCTTCTGGGTCTTTTATATATCCATAAGCTGCAAATGCTCCAACAAATTCTCCGTCTCTTTTTTCTTCCATTTAATGCTGACCTTATTTTTATTGATGTATCTCGACAATACTCATCATTTATTAAATTTTTAAATGGAACTAATATTGTGTTTGTACTTGTTGGATTTTTAAAACTGTCTATATTATCATTTATGGCAATAAATCTAATATTAAATAATGGAAATATTTGCTCTATATAATTTCCAACTTCTATGTAATTTCTTCCAAGTCTTGATAAGTCTTTTACTATAACACAATTTATATTTCCATTTCTCATATCTTCTAATAACTTCTGAAATCCTGGTCTATTAAAATCTGTCCCTGTATATCCATCATCAACATAAATATCGTAAATAATTAAATCATCATGTTCTTCAATAAATTCATTTAATAAAGCCTTTTGACTTGTTATACTGTTACTTTCACTCTTTTCTTCTCCATTGTCACTGTCTTCTTGCGAAAGCCTTATATATAATGCAACTGACCATACTTTATCCATTTTTGTTTTTGAATTTTCTGAAGAATATTTTGATTTTCTTCCTGCCATTACTTTTTTTCACACCTCTCTTAATTTGTTTTATATTTTGATATTTAAGTTTATTAGTTATTTGATATTTTTATTACTTTTAATACAACAAAAACCCCAGTGAAAATTCACTGGGGTTTTTGTTTTTGGTCTTCTAAACTAGAATTCCAAAACGAAAAATGATTTATGCAGGAATTTCTTGAGTTTCCTGCTGCTGCTGTTCAGTGTAAACTTCTTTCATTTCCACTGTTTCGCTTTTAGCAGGTACTGTAAACTCGACTACATTCTCTTGCTTAGGTTCTGCTGGCTCTTGAGGCTCTTGAACCTGTTCTTGGTTATCATTATTGGGCTTGGAGTCTTGCACTTCAGATGTTGCGTCATCTTCTGCTTCATCTTCATCAGTTACAAGTTTATCTTGTTCTTGATTTTCAGATGTCGCATTGTCTTCTGCTTCATCTTCATCAGTTACAAGACTATCTTGTTCTTGGTCTTCAGATGTTGCATTGTCTTCTGCCTCATCCTCATCAGTTACAAGGTTATCTTGCTCTTGGTCTTCAGATGTTGCATCATCTTTTGCTTCTTCATTCAAAAGATTGTCTTGCATTTCATCACCAGGCAAAATTGCATCTACCAGATTGTCTTCTTCAAGCAATGTGGTATCTTCTGGTTCTTCCATCTCAGTTTCCAAGTTTACTGATTCTTCACCAGGTCTTACCAACCCACAGGATTTGAATACACATACTCCATCATCTCCATACTTATGGTCGAAATGTACAGAGTATTTACCTCCACATGTTCTACATCTAAAATCATATCTATTGCAGTAACTGTCTGTAGAAGGATTGGGATTTGCAATTAATGAAGAGCTAAGAATCTCTTTATAAGCCTCAGACAAGACTAAATCAAATTTGTCCATGTTATCATAGACTCCATAACCATGGTTGTGAACAGCTACTGTTTTTGTGTCTCCACATTCATAACATGTAATTGTTCCAGAATTGCCATCAGAGCTATACTGATAAGCATGGTCTGCAGTCTCTCGACCTTCAACACAACCACAATACCGAATATGGGTATCAGAGTCTCTGTACTCCCAGTCTAAGAAATGATGGACAGTATGATAAGCACGTCTGCACATATCTCCACAGAGTTCACAATCGTAATACTCATAGATTTGTGCATAAATTTTAACATACTTGATTTCCCCAACAGGTACACATGTTCCATTTTTTTCTGTATGATGCTGGCATACAACACAGTCATTTACAATCAAATGGGTATCATTAATACCTGTGTGTTCATATGTTGTCTCGTACTCACAGTCTTCATTTCTACTCACAGTAACTGTTTCTTGGCAAATACTGCAAGTATAAGAAGCTTCAAATTTATGCGTTCCATTGTTGTTTGATGCACTAAATACATATTCCAAGCCTTCAGGCTCTTCTTCATGCTGATGTGCTTTCGTCTGCTCATTATTGCAGATTGTACAATGTCTCGCTTCTGTGGAGTCGCCTACATATTCCCACTCACTATATGTGCAATCTTCTTGTGTTACCTCCTAGTATAATAATGTTAAGTCAGAAATGACTCGACATTATTTTATTTTTTTCTATGAGTTATTCAAAAACTCATAACATAATATTAGACCAATTTATGGTATAATTATTGTAATTGTTAGAGTGGTTTTAGC
>JAAVXM010000038.1 GCA_022790575.1 Clostridia bacterium
TATAATGTTATCGAATTTATTAAAATAGACATTTGTAGGAGGAATTACAAATGCAGAAAATCCTTATAGCTAATCCTAATGCTGAGCAAAGAATAAAACTTTGTAAAAACCTTGCAAATGATAAAAGGTTAGAAATAATAGAAACAGTTGATGGGATTACAACTTTAGAAAAGTATATTGATATTAGACCTAATGTATTAGTTTTGGATTCTTGCTTAAAAGATATAAATTGTATTGAAATAATTGATAGATTATCCACAAGTATTGCAGATAAGAGAAATAACAACATTATATTAACAACTCTAAAAGAAGAAAACTTAGATTTGTCTAATGCTGCTAAAATATACAAAGTAATCTATGATAAAGAAAATTTTGATGGTTTATATGATACAATAAATGAAATGTATCTTTTTGGAGAATATGAAGATTTAACTAATGAAGATCTTGACCTACTGTTTTGGAAATTGAAAATTCCTTTAAATTCAAATGGAACTAATTACATAAGAGAAGCTATTTTTGAATGCTACTACTACCCTGATTTACAGAAAAAATTAAAAGATATTTTTGATATAATTGGACAAAGACATAATAAACCTAATTCTGCAATACGATCCAGCTTTAGAACAGCACTAGAGCGATTAAATATGTATCGAAATTCTATTGACTGCCCTATTATGCAATATTTTGATATTGAAGAAAATATAACACCTAAAGATTTTTTAGAAATTGTTGTAATGTATTTACACCAACAAAAAGGAAAGAAGAAATAAGTTTTTATAATTAACCTATTTCTTCTTTTTTAGTTTATGCATTCTCTTTTAATTCTTTATAACATTGCATTATATTATCTATTTCCATATTGTTTATTGGTTCTGATAGAAATGTATTCAAATTTCTTCCCATAATATCATAAGCATTTTTCATATATTCATCACTTACTTTACTATTTGTAATTATATTGAATATCGGAACATTATCTTTTAAATTTTCTTTTGATTTTTCCATGATTTCTATACTGTCCATATTATCTAAGTTCATTTTTGCAAAAACAACTTCTGGTTTTGATTCTATAATTTTGTTATAGGTTTCTCTTCCCTCTGATGTTGTTCCTACTAATTCAACATAGTCTAGCTTATTTATTTTGTCTGCTATTTTATTTCTTATTTCTTCATTATTATGGGCTATTAAAATTTTTATTTTTTCCATTCTATTATCCTCTAATTCATACATAAATTCTACTGGATTTTGATATAGTGCATTTCCCTTTTTTACATCTACACCATGCTCCGTTTTTATTATATCTCCATTTGCTATTAGCAAAGTATATTTATCTTCCATATCTTTTTCTTGTCTAAAGTCAGTTTCTCCTATATTTCCAAAATGTCTAAATACATTTTTAGTTTGTTCAAATTCTGCATCTGTTATTTCAAATTCATTTTTATTTTTCTCTGCTGTTTCTCTAAGTGGCATGAATTTAAAAAATTTCCATTTGCTGATATTATAGTTATTTAGGAACTCTCCTAATTGTTCCATCTCTTTTATATTCTTCTTGCTAACTACTGTATTGATATTAACTTTAAGATTTTTATCCTTAACATAGTCTAGTATAATCTTGACATCTTCAAAATGATTTCTACCTCTTCCTAATTCTTCATTGGTATCATCATTTATTGTGTCTAATGACAACGTCAAAGAATCTAAATAATCTAAAATCTCTCTTGTTCCTTGATTTTGTGCTAAAACTAATCCATTTGTTATAAGTTTATTTTTTATACCATTTTCTCGTGCTATTTTTAGTAGTTCTTTTAAGTTTGGATATAGTAGTGCTTCTCCTCCTGTCCAAGTAATGTTGTTTACTCCATCTTTAATCAAATTATTTAATATCTCTTTATTTTCTTCATAAGTAAGATCATTAATACCTAAAAATCTGTGGCAATATTTACAATTTTGATTACATTTTGTAGTAATATTCCAACAAACTCTCTTTTTTTGCATTTTTAACATCCTTCTTTCTTTGAAATTGATACATAAATATTATATATTGTAAGAATTTTCCTGTCTATTCTCAAATTTTTAATCACTATTAAATATTTTTTAACATAAAAAAAAGAATACCCTCGTTTTTTAGGATATTCTACCTATTTGTTTATATTCTTGCTTATTAACTTTTTAAGTATTTTTTTATAAATTTTTTATCTACTTGTGTTAGCATATCTTTTATATACACCAAATTTATGCTTAGTTCTGGCAATTTTATAGGTACTTCTACCTCATATAATTCCCCATTTTCTAATTGTTTTTTTACTGCTTCTTTCATTACGTATGCTATTCCTAACCCATTCATTACTGCTTCAACTCTTATCTCTGTTGTATCACATTTCATGTTTGGTGTTATTTTTACATTATATTCTTTTAAAACTTTCATTAAGTTTTTAGTAGAAATTGTATAGTCAAAATTTAATATATATCGTAAATCTTCTAATTCTTTTACATTTTCAATTTTTAATGGTTCTTTTGCAACAAATATATTATTTACTTTCTTTAATTCTTCAATTACAAATTCATCTGTTTCTGTTGGTATAACATCTGTTATTACAAAATCTAATTTATAATTCTTTAACATTTCAAACATTTCACTTGAAACAGCTCCACAAGTTAAGCCTACATTTAAGTTTGGATAATCATCTTTAGCTTTTTTTATATATTCCATTAAGTAATAATTCGTTAAGTGTGATTGACACCCTATATTTATTGTGCCATTAGCCAAATCGTTTTGTTCTTTTATTACTTTCTCTGCAAAATCAAATGAAGAAATACTTTTATTTATAAGTTCATATAATTGCTTTCCCTCTTCTGTTAATTTTACACCATCATTTTCTCTGTTAAATAATTTTACATCTAGTTGTTTCTCTAAATTCTTTATTTGCATACTAATATTAGCAGGAGTAAAATCTAACTTTTCACTTGCTTCTGTATAGCTTTTAGAATTTGCAACAGTACAAAAAATTTTATAAAGATTGTAGTTTATATTAGACATAATAGCACCTCTCAATCTCTATTATTGTACCATATTATGTTAATAAAGTAAAGAGTTTTGCCCTATTTATAGGCAAAACTACACTTATTTCTTATTATTTTGCTTTGAATATAATAAATCTGCTTTTCTTATATCAAATTTTGTTCCTATCTTTAAATTAAGACTTTTAACATATTCTATTAGTTTCTCTACACTTTGTTCTGCATTTTCTACTTCTTTTGCTTCTATTTCTATAAAAGTTCCTAAATCTGTTATTTCTTGAATATATGCTATATATTCATCATTTTCATACATATAATTTTTGTCAATCATATTTAAGTATCTTGTATAACCTAACATATTCAAATGTTTTTCTGCATCTTCTATATTTATTATCTTTAATACAGATTTTTCTGTACTTATTTCAAATCCTTTATTATTATGATTACGTCTTTTACAAACTATTTTTTTGTCCTCTTCATTTACATATCTAATGATTAATGTATCTGTAATTTTTCCGTTTTTAGGTGCAAATTCATTAGTTTTATCATTTTTCATATATATATCATCTAATGTAAATTCTTCTACATATTTAAAACTTTTATCTTCTAATGCTTTAACAATATTTGAGATTTCTTCAAAAACTTCACAAGTTATCTCTACATCTTTTATGAATTTGTTATTACTATTTTGCTTTTCATTTTCAACTCCAGCATATTCTTTCGACTTTTGCTCTAGTAGTTCAAAATCACAAGATAATTGTATGAAAAATTCTTTTTTATCAACTATTACAAATTCATATAATTTATTAGCCATATCTCTTATTTTATCTGTATTTAGTTGTATAAAATTATTTTGTTGTATCAATAAATTCCTATATTTCTTATCTTGAATTTTATTAAATTCTATAAGTTTCAAGTCTTTTTCATTCACTGGTATCATGTTATTTAATTTTATCATTCCTAGATTCTTGTCAATATTTATATGTGTAGCATTAGCTTTATATTTGGAATGTTGTTGTTTTGGCGAAAACATTGGAGCAAAGTATTTTGTTCCTTTAATTTCTAAAACAATTCCTATGTATGGTCTTTTGCTATTCTTATTATATGGTACTTTTTTATCAAATTGATATAAATATTTTATATATTCATCATCAATATTATAAAATTTTAATCTTTCCATTATTACTCCTTAATAAAACAAATTGCAGAGTACATCTGCTGCACCCTGCATAATTTTTTCATTCCAACTTATGGCTTGGATACTCCAATTTTTTAATTCCACTTATGGTAGGATACTCCAACTTTTTCATTTCAACTTCAGGCTTGAAATACTCCTTATTGAAGTAACAAGTGTACTTCTCCTTTAGTATATTCATTATACACTATTTTTATAACATTGTCAAA
>JAAVXM010000005.1 GCA_022790575.1 Clostridia bacterium
AGATAACATCAAATGCTAGTAGTAAACCTACTTTATACAATTATGAACAAGGAATAGTAAGGCTAACAGGAGGAGAAATAAAAGCAAAAAGTAGTAATGCGATATATAATAAAGCAGAAGGTCAAGTAACAATAAGTGGAGAAGGAACTAAAGCGAATTCAAATACAGGTTCAGCAATAGCTAATTATGGAGCAACAACAATATATTCAGGAGAAATAAGTTCAAATACAAGTATAGGAATAACCAATTATGGAACAACAGAAATAGAAGGAGGAACAATAAGTTCACAAAGTAGTAATGCAATAAATAATAAAACAGGAGCAAAATTGACAATAAATAGAGGGATAGTAAAGTCAAATGCTAGTAGTTCATATACTTTGTATAATTCAAGACAAGGGATAGTAGAAGTAAGAGGAGGAGAAATAAAAGCAGAGAGTAGTACTGCAATAAACAATCAATCTGGTGGACAAGTGACAATAAAGGGAGAAACAACAAAGATAAGTTCAACAAAGGCAACATTTCAGAACTATGGAACAACAATGGTTGAAGGAGGAATAGTATCTTCAGTAGAAGGAACAGTAATATATAATCAAGCAGAAGGAAAGACAACAATGAGTGGAGGACAGCTAACATCAAATGCTAGTAGCTATGCTACATTATACAATTATGGACAAGGAATAGTAGAAGTAACAGGAGGAGAAATAAAAGCAAAAAGTAGTAATGGAATAGCTAATTATGGAACAGCCAAAATAGAAGGAGGAACAATAAGTTCAGAAAGTAGTAATACGATAAGTAACCAAGCAGGAGGGAAAATGACAATAAGTGGAGAAAATACAAAAATAATTTCAAAAACGAACTTAAATAATGAAAGTATAGGACTTTTTAATATTGGAATAGTAGAGATATTAGGTGGAACGATTACTGCAGAAGATGGAAGTGCAATAAAAAACTCAGAAAATGGACAGGTTACAATAAGAGGAGGAGTGATGAGGTCTAGTTATCTTACAATTTCTAATAAACCTGATAGGGACATTAATGTTAACACGAATGTAAATGGATATACACCAAGATTAAATATAAATGGAGGTACAATAATTGCTGCTGGTACAGCATTAGGGATTGCAAATGAAAAAGATGGAATTCTAACAATGACAGCAGGAACAGTACAAAATACAGGAGGAGGATATGCAGTATATAATAAAGGAACAGCAAATATAACAGGAGGAACAAGGATACCAAAGAATTACGGAATATAAAAAAAGAAAGAGATGCTAAAGATGAAATTAGTAAAAAATTTATTTCAAGTGAAGCATCTCTTTAAAATATAAAAAATAAAGGAAAGTTAGTAAAGCAAAGTGATTTTACTACCATTTTTTCTAATAAAACCATCATCAATCAAAAGTTTGAACTCTCTCATCATAGCACTTCTATCAACACTAAGATAATCAGCCAGGTCAGTATAAGAAAAAGGGAGAGAAAAAGTTTTACGCAAAGAACGTTTAGAAAGGATATCAAAATAAGTAAGAATTTTACCTCTAATACTTCTTTTAGTCAAAAGTTCGATACGTAAATTCAAATCAATAATTTGTTCAAGGAAAAGTTCACTCAAATTACTAACTAAAGACTTATGAAAATCGCAATTGCGTCTACATTTATAAAGGAGGGTATCATAAGTAAAAAACAAAACCTCAGAATTTTTACGAGCAATAGCAAAAAGTTCATTATTGGTATTTGCAGGATAAAAGACCTCGCCAAAAACTTCATTATCTATAAAATGACTAATAATTGTCTTATTACCATTAACATCATATCTAATAAGGTCAACCTCTCCACTAAGGACAATACAAATTTGATTACGTTTTTCAATATACGTTGTTACAGTTTCACCTTTTGAGAATTTTTTAATTTGAACTTTATTACAACTAGATTTAAAATTATCTATAAAAATTTTTTTATCAAAATTAGTATCCATAAAATAACCTCCAAAACCATCAAAATGTAGTTACTCTAAAAGTGTAAAATTCGACATAATTATTATACTAAAAATTATGTGATGACAATAAAATTATATTTCATTTTTGTTGCAATTGCAACAGTTTTTTATAAAATTAAATATATAATTAGAACATCAAAAGCAATTTAAAAGCAGTTTTAAATTGAAAGATAAAGTTCTTGGTTGCCGTGGCAAATGGCTACGCACTCTAAGGATTGGATGAAATCGAAGGAGGAAAATAGAAATGAAAGTAATCAAAAGAGATGGAAGAACAATTGATTTTGATGGAGAAAAGATATCAATAGCAATTGAAAAAGCCAATAAAGAGGTAAGAGGAAAAGAAAAGGCAACAAAAGAAGAAATTAAAGGAATAATATCATATGTAGGAGAAATAGACAAAAAAAGGATATTAGTTGAAGACATTCAAGACATTATAGAAGAAAAATTAATGGAAATTGGAAAATATGAATTAGCAAAAAAATACATAGTATATAGATACACTAGAGCATTAGTAAGAAAATCAAACACAACAGATGAATCAATATTAGGACTAATAAGAAATGAAAACAAAGAATTAGCAGAAGAAAATTCAAACAAAAATACATTATTAGCCTCAACACAAAGAGACTACATAGCAGGAGAAGTTTCAAGAGACTTAACAAAAAGACTATTATTACCAGAAAAAATCTCTAAAGCGCATGAAAGTGGTATACTACATTTTCATGATGCAGATTACTTTGTACAACCAATATTCAATTGTTGTTTAATAAACATTTCAGATATGTTAGACAATGGAACAGCAATGAATGGAAAAATGATAGAAAGTCCAAAAAGTTTCCAAGTAGCATGTACAGTAACAACACAAATAATTGCAGCAGTAGCAAGTAATCAATATGGTGGACAATCTGTAGACTTAAAGCACTTAGGAAAATATTTAAGAAGAAGTCATAACAAATTCAAAAAGAAACTAACAGAAAAATTTGGTGGAAAAGTATCAAAAAATGTAATAGAAGATATGGTAAAAGAAAGAGTAAAAGAAGAATTAGCAGCAGGTGTACAAACAATACAATATCAAATAAACACATTAATGACAACAAATGGACAATCACCATTTGTAACACTATTTTTACATTTAGACCCAGAAGATGAATATATAGAAGAAAATGCACTAATAATAGAAGAAGTTTTAAAACAAAGAATACAAGGAATAAAAAACGAATCAGGAGTATATATAACACCAGCATTTCCAAAACTAATATATGTATTAGATGAACACAACTGTTTAAAAGGTGGAAAATATGACTACTTAACAAAATTAGCTGTAAAATGTTCTGCAAAGAGAATGTATCCAGACTACATATCAGCTAAAAAGATGAAAGAAAACTATGAAGGAAATGTATTTAGTCCAATGGGATGTAGAAGTTTCTTAGCACCATGGAAAGATGAAAATGGAGAATATAAATTTGAAGGAAGATTTAATCAAGGAGTAGTAAGTATTAACTTGCCACAAATAGGAATTATTGCAAATGGAGATGAAGAAAAATTCTGGAAGCTATTTAATGAAAGATTAGAACTATGTAAAGAAGCAATAATGTGTAGACATTATGCATTACTTGGAACAAAATCAGACATATCACCTGTTCATTGGCAAAATGGAGCAATAGCCCGTCTAGAAAAAGGAGAAAAAATAGATAAATACTTATATGGTGGATATTCAAGTATATCATTAGGATATATTGGAATATATGAATTAACAAAAACTATGAAAGGTGTATCACATACAGAAAAAGAAGGACATGATTTTGCGATAAAAGTAATGAAACATTTAAAAGAGACTGTAGCAAGATGGAAAAAAGAAACAAATATTGGTTTTGCATTATATGGAACACCAGCAGAGTCATTATGTTATAGATTTGCACGTTTAGATAAAGAACAATTTGGTGAAATTGCAGATGTAACAGATAAAGGGTATTACACAAATTCATACCATGTAGATGTTAGAGAAAAAATAGATGCATTTAGCAAATTAAAATTTGAAAGTGAATTCCAAGCATTATCTCAAGGAGGCGCAATTTCTTATGTTGAAGTTCCAAATATGAGAAACAATTTACAAGCATTAGAAGATGTAGTTAAATTTATATATGATAATATCCAATATGCAGAATTCAATACAAAATCAGACTATTGCCAAGTTTGTGGATATGATGGAGAAATGGTTATAACTGATAATAATGAATGGGAATGTCCTCAATGTGGAAATAAAGACCATAGCAAAATGAATGTTGTACGTCGTACATGTGGATATTTAGGAGAAAATTTCTGGAATAATGGAAAGACTAAAGAAATAAAATCAAGAGTATTACATTTGTAATACCATTAGAACTGGTAGATTTTTACCAGTTCTTTTAAGTGTAAATAACCTTCTGGCTATGCCAGTAGTAACATAGGCTTTAGCTTTGTAACAAAGCAACTCCTTTCATGGTATAATATCAATATGTTTCGACGCATAATTGATAAAATAAATGAAAGGAGTTGCATATCATGAATAG
>JAAVXM010000039.1 GCA_022790575.1 Clostridia bacterium
AAATTATCCGTTTACTAAATCTTTTAATGCTTTACCAGCTTTGAATACTGGAGCTTTAGATGCAGGTATTTTTATTTCTTCTTTTGTTTGAGGATTTCTACCTTTTCTAGCAGCTCTTTTTCTTACTTCGAAAGAACCAAATCCAACTAATTGAACTTTGTCTCCTCCTTTTAATGATTCTGATACTACTTCTACGAATGCATTAACTGTTGATTCTGTTGCTTTTTTAGATTCTCCTGTTTTTGCAGCAATAGCTGCTACTAATTCAGCTTTGTTCATTGTACTTTACCTCCTATATTTTTTGTTGTATGTACTTATATTACCATATTTGCAATATTTGTACTTATAACTATTTATTCTCCATAGTAATTTAAAATCCCCTCTTTTTTTCTCAAATTTTAATATATTTTTGATTTTTTTAGCAATTTATATATTTTCTCCCCTTTTGGCAACATATATATGTCATCTTTATTATATATTTTTAATGCTACTACAGCTAAAAGATAAATCACTATTGCAAACAATATTGATATTATAGTTGCACTACTTCCAATCTTCATTCCATCTAAGATTAAGTAAACAGTATATGAACATACTCCCATTATACCTGTCGCTAATGCTGGCTTTAAAATAAATTTTCTGAATGGCAAGTCTAATTTTACATTTTTCTTTAATACACTATATACTATTGTAAATGCTACAAAATGACATACTATAGAACCTATTGCAGCTCCATAAACATTTAATTCTGGTATTGGTAATAATACTATGTTTAATATTAATTTTGCAAAACATCCTATTCCAAGTGCTATTGCTGGTACCATTACTTTCCCAAATCCCTGTAATGCTCCATTTATTGTTTGGTCTAATATAGAGAACATTACTGAAAATGCAATTAACTGTAAAAGTAATGCTCCTTCATTTGCATTTGGATATAATAAATTTAATATTGGCTGAGCAAATATTATCATTCCAGCTACACATGGAAGACCTATTAACATAGATGTTAATAATGAAAATGATGTTCTTTTGGTTGCTGTTTCCCTATCATTTTGTGCCTTTGCAGCTGCTATTGCTGGTACTAATGCTGTTGCAAAAGCTATATTTATTGCAAGTGGTAAATTTGTTAGTGTATCAATCTTTCCACTTAATTGTCCATATAATGTTGTTGCTTCTAATTCTGGCATATATGTACTTAAAATTCTTTTTACAGTAAATGAGTCTATATTCTTATTAAATGATGTCATTATTGAACTTAATGTTAATGGTATTGATACCATTAATATTTTTCTTATAATTGCTTTTACATTCTCATATTTATAGTTTATAGAATGTTCTATTTCATTTCCTATTTCTTTTCTTTTTACTTTATAATATGCAAATAAGTATGCAAAACTTGAAAATGTTGCTATTGTAGTTGCAATATTTGCTCCTGCTGCCATCATTTCTGTTGATGTTGATGTTATAATTGCTACAAGTTCTACAATTACTATTGTTAATATTGTTTTAAATACTTGTTCCAAAGTCTGTGCTCTTGCTGTTGTTTTTAATGTTCTTCTACCATTAAAATATCCTCTAAATACTGATGAAATTGACACAAAGAATATCGCTGGTGATAATGCTATTAATGTCAATTCTGCTTCTGGTATTTGAATCCAACTATATGCAATTGTATGGGCTCCAAAAAATAATACTATTGTTCCTACTGCCCCTATTATTCCAAATGTTGCAAGACCTACTTTGAAGATTTTATTTGCTCCCTTATTGTCCCCTACAGCTAGCCTTTCTGAAACTAATTTAGATATTGCATTTGGAACTCCAATTGATGATATTGTGAGTAATAATGCATATATTTGATATCCACTTGCATATATTGCATTACCTGCATCCCCGAATCCTTCTCTATTTGTTAAATATAAGGTATATATTAGCCCTAATACCTTTATCAATATTTGTGAAAACATTATTGTTACTACACCTTGCATAAAGGTTTCTTTCTTTATCTTTGTTTTTACTTCTGACATGTTTCCTCCACTTTTTATTTTTTACTTTTATAATTATATATATTTATTAAAAATTTATCAATAAGTTTCTCAAAATTTATTGACATTTTCCTCTTTTTGTATTAAAATTATGTAGTATTATTTTAAAATATGATTTAAATATAAAACTTCTCCCCGGTAGTTTTACTTTTAAATTTCATATATATTATCAAATAAAAATATAGGAGGGTAAATATTACCATGAATAACGTTACATATAGCGCAAAAAAATCAGAAATCCAAAGAAAATGGTATATAATCGATGCTTCTAACAAACCACTTGGTAGAGTTGCTACAGAAGCAGCTAGATTATTAAGAGGAAAACATAAACCAACTTTTACACCACACATTGATACAGGTGACCATGTTATTGTTATCAACTGTAAAGATGTTATATTAACAGGAAATAAAATTAATTCAAAGATGTACAGACATCATTCAGGTTATATTGGAGGAATGAAAGAAACTCCAGCATCAGTTATGCTTGATAAAAATCCAGAAAAGGCTATGTTATTGGCTATAAAAGGTATGTTACCACATAATTCTTTAGGTAGACAAATGGCAACAAAATTAAGAGTTTTTGCTGGTAGTGAGCACAATCTTCAAGCACAAAAACCAGAAGCTTGGAATTTTTAATAAGGAGGAACTATAATAATGGCTAAGTCAAATAAAATAGTATATATGGGTACAGGTAGAAGAAAAAGTTCAATTGCTAGAGTTAGATTAGTTGAAGGAACTGGAAAAATAACAATTAATAATAAAGATATTGATGAATTTTTAAATTTAGAAACTTTAAAAGTTATTGTTAGACAACCTTTAACAGCTACAAATACATTATCAAAATATGATGTTATTTGTTCTGTTCATGGTGGTGGAATTTCTGGTCAAGCTGGGGCTATCAGACATGGAATAGCTAGAGCTTTAAATGAAGCCAATTCAGAATATAGACCAGTTTTAAAATCAAATGGATTTTTAACTAGAGACCCACGTATGAAAGAAAGAAAAAAATACGGTCTTAAAAAAGCTAGAAAAGCACCACAATTCTCAAAAAGATAAAATACTTTTTATATACAAAAAATCAAACCTCAGAGGTTATATCACTTCTGAGGTTTTAATTTTCTTTTCTATGAATTAATTTTCTTCTTTCCATTATATGCAGCTTTTTCATCATTTAGGTTTACGACATATGTTGCAACCTTTTCTAAATCTTCAAAGCTAATATCTTCATTAATATTAAATACTCTTTTGTTTGACTTCTTTTTCTCTGAAAATTCTTCAAGACTTATAACTTTTTTATTTTGCTCTTCTTCCCCTTCTGTTTTGCTATCTATTGATTGCTCTTTTACATTCATTTTTTCAATTTTATCTAAAGTCGCCAAATTTGTATTAATTTGTAGTTGTTTTAAACTTTCAACCTGTTCATTCAAATTCTTAATTTCTGTCATAAACTTTTGAATGATAATTTCAATATTATTTTTACTATATTGTTGCATTTGATTGAATTTATCCACATATTCTCCATTATTGTTTATTACCTGCTTACTTAATTCATCTATCTTATTATCATATTCTTCATTGTTGTTTGTTACTTGCTTGTTTAATTCTTCTATCTTATTGTCATATTTTTCATTACTGTTTGTTATTTTGCTATTTAAGTCTTCTAATTCTGATTTGTATTGTTCTTCTGTTAATACTATTTGTTTATTTAATTCTCCTATTTTATTTTCTTGTTCGCCATTATTGCTTGTTATTTTTTGGTCTAATTCTTCTAATGCTGATTTATATTTCCCTTCTACTAATTCTATTTGTTTATTTATTTCTTGAACTTTATTAATATAGTCTCCTTTGTTGTCTTCCATTTGTTTGTTTATTTCTTCAATTCTGTTTGAATATTCTTCTTTATTTTTTATTATTTGAGCATTTAACTGCATAATTCTATTAACATATTCTTGCTTATTATTAATAACTTTATTGCCTAATTCAGTAATTCTTTCTTCATAGTCATTTGCACCTATTTTATTATTAATTTCTTCTATTTTTTTGTCAATATTTATTCCATTTATTTTGTTGTTCATTTCTTCAAACTTATCGTCATAGTTTATTGCATTTATTTTATTGTTTATCTCTTCAATTTTGTCATCATAGTTTATTGCATTTATTTTGCTATTCATTTCTTCGAATTTATCGTCATAATTTACTGTATTTATTTTGCTATTCATTTCTTCGAATTTTTCGTCATAGTTTATTGCATTTATTTTATTGTTTATTTCTTCAATTTTGTCATCATAGTTTATTGCATTTATTTTGTTATTCATTTCTTCGAATTTTTCGTCATAGTTTATTGCATTTATTTTGCTGTTCATTTCTTCAAATTTTTCATCATAGTTTATTGTATTTATTTTGTTGTTTATTTCTTCGAATTTTTCATCATAGTTTATTGCATTTATTTTATTGTTCATTTCTTCAAATTTATTGTCATAGTTTATTAAATTTACTTTATTGCTTATTTCACTTATTTCTTTTTGATATCTAATTTTATTTATTCTTTCAGCACATTCTATTCTATTTATCTTCTCTAATAATTCTGCATTACTATTAGATTGAAATTCTTTTAAGTTTTTAATTTCATATTGATATGCTTCTCTATCTTGTTTAGTTATTTCAATAAATACTGATTTTATTTTTCTAATTTCTGCTAATATTTGCTCTTTTACATTTCTTATTACTTTATTGATTTGCTTATCTTCATGTATTATAGTTTCAGTATTTTCCTCAATTACTTCTTCAACCTTATTTAACATATCTTCTTTTATGTTTATTTTTGCAATTTCAATAACTTCATCTAAAGAAATTTGTGCTATTTCTAATTCTTCTTCTTCTATTTTACCAATAACTTCTATGTCTTCAACACTATGCTCACCATATCCATAGCCATACCCATAACCATATCCATAACTATATGTTTTACCATAATATCTTCCTCTTTCAATGTCTGCTTTGTTTAATATTACTCCTGATATTTTTCCATTTACATCTTCTATTGATTTTTTGGTTTTTCTTAATTCTCTTATTTTTGTGTTTTGATTTTCTGCAACAAGTATTGTACTATCAACCATTGCTGATAATGCTATACTGTCTGATATTAATGAACATGGTGTACCATCCAATAGAATTATATCATACATATTTTTTAATATGTATAATAATTCTTTCATCTTTCCTGATGATAGTAATTCTGATGGGTTTGGTGGTATTGTTCCATTTTGTAATACATGTAGATTTGGTATTTCTGTTTCTTTTATGTATCTTCTTGATTTTTCTAAGTTTGCTATCCTGTCTTCGTCTATCTCTCTAATATAATCTGATAGTCCTTCTCCTTTTTCTACATTAAATAATTCGCTCTTGTTATTTCCTTTTCTTAAGTCTGTATCTACTAATATTACTCTTTTTCCAGATTGCGCAAATGTAATAGCTAAGTTGTTTGCTATCCAGCTTTTTCCTTCTTTTTCTTTATTACTTGCTATTAATATTGTCTTTACTTTTGATAAATATAATATATTTGTTCTTATAATTTTTATACATTCTGCCATGCTTGATTTTGGGCTTTCCTTTGTAACTAGTTCCCTATTGGTTTTATCTGTTGGTATTGTTCCTATACTTTTCATTCTTACACTATTTTCTATGTCTTTTTCATTTTTTATAGTGTCATCAATAAAGTATATTAACATTACTATTATTCCTGATATAAATATCCCTATAAATGTTGATACTAGTAAATCTCTTGTATGATTTATATTGTATGGTTCCCCTTTGACTTCTGCCTTATCTACTATATTTATATTTTCTATGTTGTATAAATCTTTTATCTTTTCTGAAAATACTATTGCTATTTCATTTGCAATTTTTGTTGCTGATTCTTCATTTTCATTTTTTACTGATATTTTTAAAAATTGCGCATTTTCTACTTGCTCAATTTCAATGTCTTTTTCTAATTTATCTACAGATATGTTTAAACCTAATCTTTCTATCGTTTTTTGTAAAATACTTTTACTTCTTGCTATGTCTTTGTATGTAGATATTAACTCAGAGTTTAATGTTATATCTGTTTGTGTTAATTCTTGGATTTCCCTGTCTTCATTTGCAACTAACAATAATGTTACTGATGATTTATATTCTGGAGTTTGATAGTAGTACGAATATACATATCCAAAAATTATGCTTATTAGTATTACTGATATCAGTATTATTTTCTTTGAAAATATTATTTCTAATACTCTTTTAATATCAATACTTTCATAATTTCCCATATTATCACCTATTCTCAATTATATCATATTAAAAATAATATTTCAAGCATTATTTCAGGCTTTGTG
This sequence comes from Clostridia bacterium, assembly GCA_022790575.1. Taxonomy (GTDB): domain Bacteria; phylum Bacillota; class Clostridia; order TANB77; family CAG-508; genus CAG-269. Next base: position 6,416 of record JAAVXM010000039.1, read on the forward strand.
TAGAGTTTTAGTATTTCCTATCTAAATTTGTCATAAAATCTCCAAATTGTACTATAATTATTTTTTATTTATATGATATTTGCACTTCGAAATCTGATTTTAGAGAAACTAGAGGAGTAATACAAAAGTTATTACTATAGCCATGGAAGTCCAAATATGCCTCATGGCAATAAATATTGCACATATCCTTGCTGGTAAAAGACGAAGGTGACGCTAACCACCAATATCCCCCCACTTTTACTCCATCTTTTCCACAATACATACTTCCATAATCATTATAATCTATTGTATTTGGTATTGTAACATAATTCTCATTTGCATCATTTACAGTATATACATATCCTGACTTACGTATTGCTCTATATTTTGTTCCTAATTTATTATTTCCTACATTTGTATGTAGAACACTATTATATGAGTCTACAAACATTTCTGCACTTGGTCCTCCTATCACATAGTTTGCTTTTCCACTTTCATAATATTCTGACCATGGCAATTCTTCATTTCTTCCTATTGCTGGCGTACATAACCACGCTGCTGCTTGCTCATTTATATTCCATAAATTCTCATTGCTTCCCCTACTAGCAGCCCAGTCTGGGTTCATTTCTTTTACTCTTGTTGTTTCCTTGTTATATTTTGCATAATCATTTAATGCTACTTTATTATTTTCATCATAGTCTGCCTTCAAATACACAGTATTTATTCCATCTTTATATTTGTTGCCTGTATCTACAAAAAATACTCTATATGTTGCCCCTCCTGCTGTATAATTCTTTACTTCTTTTCCATAGTACTTATCTGGATTTGCTGCAATTTCTTCTGCTGTAACTTTTATCCAATTATCTACTATTGTCACATCACAAGTTGCACTATAATCTGTTCCTTCTACTTTTGCTGTTATTTTTGTTGTATCTCCTACATTTCCTACCCCTCTTACATTCCCTTCTTGGTCAACTGTTGCTATTGATATATTTTCTGAACTCCATGTGATTTCTCCATTTACATCTTTTGATTTTATTGCCTTTAAAGTTTTACTTTCATTTTCTAACAATTTCAATTGACTCTTATCTAATGCTATTCCTTTTATCTCTATTACGTTTCCTTCTTCTGTTATTAAATACATATAATCTTTTTCTGTCACTATCCATGGTAATCCTTCATTCTCTCCACTTTTATCAATATTTTCTTCTGGTATTTTTGCATTATTTTTTAATTCACTATCTAATTTGCTTAAATCTATTCTTGTTCCATCTTCATTTATTCTTGAAGCTGTCACTGCTAGCTTCACTTTTTCCTCAAACTCTGCTTTTGCTGAATTATTTTTTGCATTTTGTGCTTGGTTTATTATTCCATTCTCTCCTGTTAACATGGCTATACCTATCCCTGCTAATATTAAAAGAACTATAAGTGTGACTTATCACACATTATAGTTCTCTATATTATCTACAAGTAATAAATATAAATTTTATACTCATTTCAATTATCC
>JAAVXM010000040.1 GCA_022790575.1 Clostridia bacterium
AATTATAAGGAATACTTGTTCCTACAACTACATCTTCTATCTTTTCAATAATTAACCAATCATCCATATTCCCTTGATGGTCAAAATCCAATGCTATAATTTCTTCTACATTTTTAAATTCAACTAGACATAAGCATTTTTTGTGCCATCTTTCTTTTTGTTTATCAGTTAGCTGTAATTTACTATTATTTTCTTCAATAGTTTTTTTTATTTCTTCATCACTTAATTTAACATAGTTTTGGACATCTGTTACAACTGCTTTTGCTGTAATTTTTTTTGTTCCTTTTTCCATAAAATAAAGTATTTCATCTTTAAATACTCTACTATGTGGTATTTTTCTTCCTGCTGCACCTCTTATAATCATTGTTTTACTACCATCTAAAATTTTATTTAATTCTTTTGATTTATCATCACAGTATACTAAATGCACCATAATTTTACCTCATCTTTCTAATTTTTTATTCTTTTTCACTCTAAAACAATTTTAGTTGTTTATTGCTTTTAATTCGTTTTAGTAAATCAATATCTCCTAATATCAAAATATAAATTTCGTCTTACTCCTTTATCAACTTTTCAAATGAATTAGCATTTAATATAGTATTTGAAACAAACTTTCCTTTATAGAAATTTGCCCAGTTATTAAATACACAAGGAGCATCTTTTGCTTTTTCTAGTGTATCTATTTTTATAAAGTTAATTTTAATGTTATTATTTTTTGAATATTGAGTTAGTTCTTTTACTTCGTATTCTACATAAGGACATTCATTACTATAATAAATCGTAAATTCCTGATTATCAATTTTCATAAGTCTGGCATTATCATTAAATCTAGGAGTTTCACTATTATCAAATTTTAATGCTAATAATTCATAATCTCCAATTGTATCTACAACTTTAAAACTATAATGTTCAAAGAATTTCTTTTCTCCAATAAATGTTTTTTTCTTTTTAGAAGTTAAAGTACATATTCCACTCATCCCTTTTTGTTTTGAATCATTTATTGCATATTCTAGTAATTCTTTAGCAATTCCTTTTCCTTTGAAACTACCTGCAACCCATAAACAATAAATATATTCATAGTTCTTGCCACTAATAGGAACCCATGCAGTTTCTATTGGCTCATATTCAATAAATATTTTTCCTCTCTCATTTAATTTCCAAAAAATATGACCATCTTTTAATTTACTTTTTATCCATTCCTTTTTACAATTAACCCCTGCTTGATGCTTTTTATCTCCTATTGCACAACATATGTGCTCATTTTCAATATTTTCTAATGTTAAGTTTACATATTCATTCATTTTATTTCACTCCTTCTAATGACTTTATGCCATTTATAATTATTTCTAGTGATAAGTAGATAAGTCAAAATTTTATTTAATTGATATTGGATTACCAAAAGCATTATTATTTACTAATAATGAAAAAAACTCTAAAAATCCCCTTAATGTTCTTATTCAGAATTAAATAAATTTAATGAATTTAACGAAGAGAAAGCCAAAAGGAAAATAGTGTTACTCACAAATGATTATATTTTATTTCCCAATATATTAAAAAAATTGCTTAATTACAAAAAGAATCAAGTTAATCATACCACTAATAAGGCAATTAGTTTAAAAACAGTGAAAACATACATAAACACCATTAAAATCATGTTATGGCAAATTTTGAAAAACATCATGTGAGCAAAATTAGTAAAGATTTAATAGAAAATTATATTAATCAAAAAGATAAAAAACACCTAGATTTGCTAAAGATTTATTTTTGCTTATTAGAACTCTATTAACTTATGCAAAAGATAAAAAAGATTAATAAAAGAAGTTCCATACTTTGAATTTGGTGCAGCAGGAGGAATTCGAATCCCCGACCTCTCGGTTCGTAGCCGAGTGCTCTATCCAGCTAAGCTACTGCTGCATATATAGTTTATGTGTATATTATACTTTGATTTTTCTTTTTTTTCAAGTGTATTTTGAATTTTTTTCTTAAAAGTATTGAATTTATTTTTTTTTTGTGCTATTATATATTGGTACTTAATTTTTATTCTTTTATCGAGGCGTAGCGCAGTTGGTCGCGCGCGTGGTTTGGGACCATGAGGTCGCAGGTTCGATCCCTGTCGCCTCGACCATAATAGACTATTTTCTAATGAAATTAAGTATAACTTAGAGATAGTAATCAGGAAATGTACTTATAATAAAAAATATTATAGGTACATTTCTTTTTATATAATATTTTCTTGATTTTCATATTCTTTTAGCAATTTTACTCTACAAGACTTGTTAGCTTCACAATTCGTACACCTTCATCTGGCAGTTCTTTAATCCTCTGTTTAAAAATAGACCATCATTTATCCCATCAAAATAAGCACTGAATGCTTTTGATACTCCACTATGAGCAACTATCAATACATTTTTATAATCTTTTGTTTTAAGTTCATCTAAAAAATCAAAAACTCTATCAAAAAAATCTATAATATTCTCACTTGTGCCATAATTAATAGTTGTATAATAATTCCAATACTCTTCTCTGTTGGTTACTTCTATTGGTTGGCCACTAAGACTTCCTGGATTTCTTTCTATAATTCTATCGTCTGTTACTATTTTTGTATTTTTAACATTAATAATATCTGAAGTGTGCCTAGTCCTTAGTAATGGAGAAGATATAATAAAATCATATTCAATATATTTAATTTTTTCTCTTAATTCTTCTGCTTGTTTTATTCCTGTTTCATTTAAATCTTCGTCTTCATTATCATATTTTTTATATAAATTGTGATTTACTTCTCCATGTCTTACTAAATAAATTTTCATTATGCTTCCCCCAATTTCTTGAATAAGTCTTTATATATTTTATCAACATTCAAATAATTTACTATTGTTATTTCATGATTGTTTTTTGTTAATTCATAAGATGTATCACTATTGATATTTGGACAACTTATTTCCTTTGTCTCAAACCAGTCCTTATTAATCATATAAGCTATCACACTGATATCCCAAATTATTCTTCTTTCTTGAATACCATGTATACCATCATTATAAAATCTTTGACATAAATAATCACACAATTCACTTTTTCCTTTTAAAAAATGCTCTAGTTCATATATTGATGTCTTCAAATTTGATGCTACATTTTTACATGGTATAATGGTTAATTTAACTTTTGATTCAAATATAATTTTTACAGCTTGTACATCTTGCCTAAAATTAAATTCTTTATTATTTTTGTTTAAAAAACTATGCCCACCAAGCCAAACTACTTCAATTTTATCTATTATCTTTGGTTCTTTCTTTATTGCTAATGCTACATTTGTTATTGCTCCTATTGCTAAAATATAAGTTTTATCATTTTTATTTGCAATCTCAATTATTTTATTTACTGCATCATTTGTCTCATTGTAGTCATTTGCTATATAGTCTGTAGAACCTTTAAATACTTTGTGAGTACAGTCAAATTTCAACCAATTACATATTTTTATAACCTCTTCATAACTTTTATCTATTCCTTCTTCTATAGATATATTGTTGTCATGATGATATGGTGCTATCGTAATTGCCTCAATGTTAAATTTGTCTTGTGATTTTAATAAATATGATAAAGCAAATTGGTCATCACATTCATTATATATATCTGTATCTAAAATAACATTTATTTTCTGACTTTCTTCTTTTTTATTTAATTCTGATATTTTTTCATATATTTCTTTCCATCTTGAAACTCTATTTAATGTCTGTTCTTTTTGGTTATACCTTGTATTCATTGTATAAACATTAATACCACTATTTATTAGGTCTAAACTTATTCGAGTACTATCTTCAATCATTAATTCAATATGATTTTCTATACATCTTTCTGTTTTTGCATGTTTGTCATTAGAATTTGTGAATATTAGTTTATCATAAGTGATTTCATACTTTTTTAACCATTCTTTAGTTATTTCATATGGATTTGTGTATTCTCCATTGTCTCTTCCAGTTATAATATATATTTCGTTTCCATCTTCTTTTAACTTTTTTATATAATAAGGTGCGTCTTTTATTGGTTTTAGCTTTTTTGCGAAATTCTCTATGTTATCATTATAAAAACTGTTTTCTTCTTTTTCTGTCCAGTCAAACATTCCCTTTCTTAGATATTCTGGATTTTCATTTATTATCCCTGTTCCTCTTAATTCTTTATCATGTTTCAAGTATTCTTTTAATAAAGTATCATCAAAGTTAGATATGCAATTATCTATAATCTATACCTATTCTCATTTTAACACCTACTTTTTATTATTTATAAAATGGATTTTATACCATTTCAAATAAAATGTCCATATTGTTCATATAATTATTTATATTTCTCTTATAGTTTCATCTGTCATATGTCTCGCTTTTTTATTTTACATATAAAACTATAGCATTAGAAAAGCACCACAGTTTCCAGTTGGTAACTGTGGTGCTAAATTCATACATAGCTTTTGATAACAGAGTCTCTGTACTTATAATTCAACAATGTATCCCATAATCTTTTTCCTTAATTTTTTGATTGTAATTTTCAGGTAAGCAATCATTGTGTCAATTTGCTCATCTGTTACAGGCTTTGCATTATCTTCAAATGAGCCTTTCCATGCCATACCTGTTTTTAAACTGATTCTCAAATCAATGTCATTAGGACTGCTCTCATAACTGTTTTCATCTTCTTTATATGTAAGATAGATGATTTCGTCGATTCCCTTTCCATCACTTCCATTACAGTAATAATTTCCTATGTTTATATATCCATTACTCCTATTTCTTTGAATCGCCACAGAACTATCATATAACCATCCAGTTATATCCTCTACAAATACTGTTTCAGAAGCATTTGAAGTTAGAATCAAGCTCGTTATAGTCTCACTATATTCCATGGAGACCTTTATAGTCCCTAAATATTGAATTGGCTCTTTAATTTTAAAATCACTGTTGCCAAAAGGATTTACTACATTACTAAACTCCGTAAGTAGTTTGTCTAATTGCTCCATCTTTGGCGATTGCAGGCTGTGAGGCGGCAACTCAATATTGCTTTTTATGAATTCACAATCAAGTAGTTTTTTGTATGCTGCATTTGTCAACTCATTTACATATTCTTTACTGTACTTTCCTTCAATCATCGCTACTAGTGTTAACATTCCCCTGATAGAATGCTTCTCACTCCACCAAAGGCTTTCTCCGCTAGAAGTCGTCTCTCCAAATTCAGGCATAACATTAATTATAATTTTTTCTAATACTTGTTTATTTTCTGTAATAACATAATTTGTACCAGAATAGACAAAAACAATCCCTTCAACATCAAAACATTCTACAGATGTTCCATAGTCATCCCCAAAATAATTGGTTAACCGCTTTGCCCCATATGTTTCCATAGCTACCTGAAATTCCTGATTTGTGATACCCATAGTACTTCCTCCTTATAATGTTGTATGAATTTTTACAATACACTTTGTGTGCCACATAATTATATAATATTTTATGTAAAATTGCAAGTCACATATATTAAAAAGCACCTTAAGATACTGATGTAACTAGATTTGCATACCAACCATGTTGTTTAACCTTTTTAATATTTCTATATCTCACTCAGGTCTTAAATCCCCAAAATATTATTCATATTTTCATCTACTTATTAACTTTCTCAAACACTTTTCCCAATGTCTCATTTATTACTAAATTTGCTTTGTAATCATATGGTGTAGAATCTCTGTTAATTAAAACTAAATTTTCACCTCTAAAATAATTGATAAGACCACTTGCTGGTTGAACAGTTAAAGATGTTCCTGCAACAATTAATAAATCTGCTTTTGTAATAGCTATCACTGAATTCCTTAATATTTCATCATTAAGCCCCTCTTCATATAGAACAACATCAGGTTTTATTATTCCTCCACAAGAACATTTTGGAATGTCTATACTTTTAAATACATATTTTGCATCATAGAATTCATTACATTTCATGCAATAGTTTCTTAGTACACTTCCATGCAGTTCATATACATTTTTTGAACCAGCTTTTTGGTGTAGCCCATCTATATTCTGTGTTATAATTGCTTTCAGTTTCCCTTGTTCTTCAAGTTCTGCTAGTTTTTTGTGTGTTATGTTTGGTTCATATTTTAAACTATTCATTTTGTTTTTATAAAATCTATAAAATTCTTCTGTCTGATTCATAAAAAATGTATGACTTAATATAGTTTCTGGCGGATACTCATATTGTTGATTATATAGCCCATCTTTACTCCTAAAATCTGGAATTCCACTTTCAGTTGATACTCCTGCACCTCCAAAAAATACTATGTTATTACTTTTATTTAACATTTCTAAAAATGTTTGTATTTTCTCTTCCATATTAATTAATTCTCCTTTTATGATTTCACTATTATTTTTCACTATTTCTTAATCTTGCTACTTCCTCAATTTCCTCATCATATCCTGTTAACACTGAGAATGCTGCAAATTGTGCTGCTCTTTCTTCTAAAGACATTTGTGAATGCCTTTTTGAAATATGATGTGATAAGTCTATAATATCTTCATATTTATTTTTCATTTATCCCCTATGTCCTCCAATCTGTTTATTTCTATCGATTGTCGTTCCTCCCTCTTGTAAATTCATTGCTTTTAAAATTGCGTTTTTTCCATATTTCTTTTTTATATCTATCATTGTTTTTTGTAACTCTTTTTCTGTTAATTCGTTTTGCCTTTTCTTTGCCTTTTCCCTATAATTTGTAAATAAGTCCATTTGTTCACAAGGTTTTTCTTTTATTGCTGTTTGTTCATCAATAATGTTATTTGCTGTAAGATTTATTCTTCTTGCTAATAATTTCTTGTTCATAATCCTTTCATATAATTCCATTACTGCTTCCATAATAATTTTGGTTGATGCAGTTCTATGGTCTAAGTTTATTGTTCCGATGTGCATGTTTTGGGACTTTTCTTCCATATCTGTCTATTGTAACTTCTCCTTTATAAATGTTACTTATCTCTGGATTAGTCAAATTTTCTGTATCATATCCAACTGTTAATACAATTTGATTTGTTACTAAATTCTTTTCAACTAATTCTAATGTTAGTAATTCTGTCATTTCTTTTATTATAAGTTTCATTTGCTCATAATTATAAGGACAATGTAGCACTTGCCCTGAACTTATACTACTGTTTTCTGGCTTGTATGATTTTACATGTTCTAATGTTACTGGCTCCCACCCCCATGCATGGTCTATTAGTAATTCTGCATTTATTCCAAATAATTTGTACAGTAATTCTTCATTTTTTATCGATGTTATTGCTATATCCCCCATAGTATATATCTTATTTTCTTCAAGTTTTTTGGCATATCCTTTGCCTACTCTCCAAAAGTCTGTAATTGGTCTATGATTCCATAATAGTCTTCTATATGCTCTTTCATCTAATCCTGCTATTCTAACTCCATTTTTGTTTGGCTCTACATGTTTAGCTACAATGTCCATAGCTACTTTACATAGGTATAAATTTGTTCCTATTCCTGCTGTCGCTGTTATACCTGTATTATCATAAACATCTTGTATAACTTTTGTTATTAATTCTCTTGCCTTCATGTTATATGTTTTTATATAATTTGTAATCTCAATAAATACTTCATCTATAGAATATACATATATATCTTCTGAAGAAAACCATTTTAAATATATATTGTAAATTTTGGCACTATATTTCATGTAATATGCCATACGTGGTGGTGCTATTATATATGATACTTCTAAGTCTAAGTTTTTCTTTAATGCGATATTATCATATGATGAACCTGTAAATGTTTGATTTTGCACTTTTCTTTTTCTCTCTACATTAATTTCTTTTACTTTTTGTACTACTTCAAATAGTCTTGCCCTTCCTGATATCCCATAGGATTTTAGTGATGGGCTTACAGCAAGACATATGGTTTTTTCTGTTCTGCTACTATCTGCAACTACTAAGTTTGTTGTTATGGGGTCTAGTCCTCGTTCTTTACATTCAACAGATGCATAGAAGCTTTTTAAGTCTATTGATGCATAAATTCGTTGCTTATTGTCCTGCACTTTTCTTCCCCCTTTACAAATTTGTCTTTTAAATTATATCATACCTTTTCAGTTTTGTAAACACTTGTTTGTAATTTTCTTTAAAATATATTTGCTTGTTATAATTTAATCTTAATCAATTGAAAAAAATTGATTATTAATATCTTGAAGATAATGACATAATGGGAGGCCCCAGATATGTTTTATCAAAAAATATTCATAATCAACTTTTTATTTTATTTCTAACTTATAACTTTTATATTGTTTTTTTAAATTATTTCTAAATATATTCTTTTATTATATCGTAAACTTTATTTATTGGAAGACCTACTATAGTTGTATAATTTCCTTCTATTCTATCTATAAAAACTCCAAACTCATCTTGAATACTATATGCTCCAGCTTTGTCTAATGCTTTTCCTGTATCTATCCACTTTTCAATCTCTTTATTTGATATATCTTTAAAAAATACTTTTACTTCATCATATGTATTATATTCTTTATATTCTCCATTATCTTCTATAAGAATACAAATCCCTGTTATTACACTATGTGTTTTATCTCCATTTATTAATTCTTCTATCATTTGTTTAGCTTGAACTTTATCTTTTGGCTTTCCATATATTTTATTATCTTTTGTTACAATAGTATCTGCTCCAATTATTATACGATTTCCATTAGTTTTTTCATATATATCTTTTGCTTTTATATATGCTAATCTTTTAACTTGCTCTTGCGGTGTTAATCCTTCTTCTAGGTTTTCTTCTACTCCACTTACTATGATTTCAAATTTAGAAGTTATTAGTTTTAATAGTTCTTTTCTTCTTGGTGAGCCTGATGCTAATATAATTTCCATATTTTTTTCCTCCCAATATATCCATATCCTATTCAAATAATTTCATTATTTCTTCTTTAGAAAGCTTGCTAATAAATGATGTTTTTGTACTTAACATATTATCAATTAATTGTGACTTTTTTTGTTGTAATTCATAAATCTTTTCTTCTATTGTATTTTTAGTTATCAGTTTGTATACTTGAACATTGTTTTTCTGTCCTATCCTATATGCTCTGTCTGTTGCCTGATTTTCAGCTGAAGAATTCCACCATGGGTCATAATGTATTACCATGTCTGCTCCTGTTAGATTTAGTCCTGTTCCTCCAGCTTTTAATGATATCAAAAATACTTTTATATTTTTATTTTCATTAAATTCGTCTACCATTCTAATTCTATCTTCTACTTTTGTTGACCCTGTTAGTTTAAAATATGATATATCTTTTTCTTTTAATTCCTTTTCTATTATTTCAAACATTGATGTATATCCTGAAAATAATAATATTTTATGCCCTGAATCTGTCGCATCTTTTACAATCTCCATACATTGGTCTAATTTACTGCTTCCTCCTTCATATCTTTTTATAAATAACTCTGGATGGCAACATATTTGTCTTAACCTTGTTAATGAAGATAGAACTTGCATGTGACTTCTTTCAAATCCTCTTAAATTGATTGTTTCAACTAAGTCCTGTTTTGCTTGTAATAAATAATTTAAATATATTTTTTCTTGCTCTTCTTTCATCTGATTATTTAAAACTGTTATTGTCTTTTCTGGTAATTCAGTTAGTACTTCTTTTTTAGTCCTTCTTAATATAAATGGTTCTATTAACATTTTTAGTTTTTCCATTGCTTTTATATTATTTTCTTTTACTATTGGTGTTTCATAAACTGTTTTAAATCTCTTGTAACTAAATAAATATCCTGGCATTATATAGTCAAATATTGACCATAATTCTGCAAGCGAATTTTCTATTGGTGTTCCTGTTAATGCATATCTTGTGTCTGCTTTTATTTCTTTTACTACTTTTGCATTTTGTGTATTACTATTTTTTAAATATTGTGCCTCATCTGCTATTGAATATCTAAATTGATAGTTTTGCTCTTTGTAACTTTCTATATCTCTTTTTAATAAGTCATATGATGTTATTACTAAATCATATTCTCCTATTTTACTTATCTGCTCTTTTCTCTCTTCTATTGTTCCTTTTATTACTTGCGTTTTTAGTTTATTTGTAAATTTTTGTGCTTCATTTTGCCAATTAAGTGTTAGTGAACTTGGACATATTACTATAGAGGCCCTTTTTTCTTCATTTCCTTCATTTTCTTCTATATACCCTGATATTATTGATAACATTTGTATTGTTTTTCCAAGTCCCATGTCATCTGCTAATATCCCTCCAAAATTGTAATTATCTAATGTTTTTAACCATTTATATCCTGTTTTTTGATAGTTTCTTAATGTACTGTTTACAATTGTTGGTATTATGATTTCATCTCCTATATTTTCCTTTTCTAAGCCTGTTACTACCTTTTTATACTCTGAATTTTTGCTTATATGTACATTTGACATATTTTTTAAAAGTTGATTTAGATATAAACTTCTATTTATTGGTAATTGTATATCCCCTTTTTCTAATTCATTTAAACTTATATTCATTCCTGTTAATAATTTGTCTATAAATTCTATATCTGTATTTTCCTCTATTTCAATAAAACTTCCATCTTTTAGTTTATGGTATTTCTTTTTTAGTCTGTATTTATCCATTATTTCTTGCAGTTCTTTTATATCTATGTTTAAGTCTTCTAAATTTATATTTAATAAATTATTTTCTACTTTTACTCCTAAACTACCTATTTTAGGATGTTTTATTTCTTTTGTCTTGAAATTGTCTGTTACCATTATGTCAAATTTTTGCATATATATGTCTATGTCATTTGATAAGAAATTATATATTTTATCATCATCAGGAAGTATAAAACATTCTTTTTGTGCATAATACATAAATCCAGTTTGCCTTATTAAATTAAATGCTTTATTTTCTGCTATTACATCTCTTGGATATTTGATTTTTATTTTTTGCTGTATTGGATTGAACTCTTCTTCTCCATAACAAAATCTGACATCTGCTACAATATAATTTTTTTCATCAAAGTCTAAAAACATTTTTACTACTAACTTTTTAGGCTTATATTTTTCTAGTTCTTTTTCATCTATGTCTTTGAATTTAATTCCATCTTTTAATTTTGGCAGTATTACTGTATATAATTCTGGTAATTGCTCTTCACTGAAGATTATTTCTGTTAAAAAGTTTTCTTTTAACATTTTTATTAGTTTTAATATTGTTTCTTCATAGTTTTTTGTACATCTATATAATACATTGTTTTGCATTACATATTGATTTTCTTTCCCTTGAAATGTCTCTATTTCTCTTTGAATATTTATTTTTTGATTTATTGTTAATTTGTATTCATTTTTGCCTTTTTTCTTGATTATAAAATGTATATTTGGATTTTGGTCTTGAAATTGTATTTTTTGTTCTTTGTTTTCTGTTTGATATATTACTTCTTTTGATTTTAATATTTGAAATATCTCGTCTAAATCACTATTTCCTAATATTATATGGTCCTCATTTACAGCTTTTCCATAATACCTATAGTTTGAATTTGCTTCTGAGTTGACTAACTTTATTATTTCTGCATTTTTTAAAATAAATTCTAATAGTAATAAGTCTGATTCTTCAAATGCTTCTTTTTGATGTTTAAATTCTAATTTTGAGCCATATTTATATGTTTCTTGCTTTCTCATTCTATCATAAAATTCTGGTAGGTTTTTTAATTTATACATTTTTTGATTTCCTATCTTAAATTCTATTCTTATGTTATTAGTGTATTTATCATATATTATTTTTGGCTCTATTTTTACTTTTTCTGTTTCTTTTTTTTGTTCTTTTTCTTGATTTACTTCTTTCATCTCTTCTGCATAAAATGCATTTACTATTTGTTTAAAACTTCTATATTCGGAGCTTTTGTTTGTTTCTTTTGTTTTTTGTTTATTTTCTTCATTATTATTTAACATTTTCCTACTCCTTGTGTTTTTTCTCAGTTCATTATTATATATTACTTTTCTTTTTTTTGCAATATTTCAATATAATTTGATTGCATAAACTTTTTGTGGGAACACCACTTTTGATATTAACCATACATTATTTTATTAAATGCTTTTCTTAAATCTCCATTTACGCTTTCATCTGCAATGGCAAATGAATAGTGAGTTGTCTCTTCAACATTTTGCTTGATATGTCTTTTTATTATTTTATCATATTTCTTTAATTTTGTATTAGCTTTTTTATTTTTAATTAATTCTTCATATATTTTTCCACCATTGCTTACAAAAGTCCTTAGTCTACTCATTTTGTCTATTCCATCATCACA
>JAAVXM010000041.1 GCA_022790575.1 Clostridia bacterium
AAGCAAAATGTTGAAGAGACAACTCACTATTCATTTGCCATTGCAGATGAAAGCGTAAATGGAGATTTAAGAAAAGCATTTAATAAAATAATGTATGGTTAATATCAAAAGTGGTGTTCCCACAAAAAGTTTATGCAATCTATTTTTTGACAAAATTTGCTTTTTTTTATAAAATATGTTATAATAATTAAATATGATGTATATATAAAGAGGTGAAATATATGGCCTTATTAGCTATAATATATCTTTTAATATTTGTAATATTTGCATTATGTGCATATGCAGTAATGCAAATAAAATTAGCAGGGATTGAAGTAAAAGATTTTTGGAGTTTTATAGAAGCAAACCAAATTTTAGATAAATTATATGAGTTTTCGAAAAAGTATGAAACTCTTAGTACTCAACAACAAGTTGTTTATTTAATGGAAGCAGAAAAGGTCTTTAAGGCATTTGATAAAATTCCTAATATTATATGGGAAGATGAATTTAAAAAATATGATGAAGTTTTGAAAAAATACAAAGAAATAAAAATAGATAGATGGGTATCAAATTAACCCATCTATTTATTTTTTATAACTATTTGATTGTCTTCTAAATCTGCTACAAATTTTCGGTTCTTTTGTAAATTACCCTCCAGTATTTCTTCTGAAATTTTATCTTCAACAAGACTTTGTATCTTTCTTCTTAAAGGTCTTGCCCCAAAGTTTTGGTCTATTCCTGTGTCAACAATATACTTTGCAACACTATTACCTATTTCAATTATATACTTTTGCTCTTTTAGTCTATCTTCTACTTGTTTCAACATAATCTCTGCAATCTTCGTAATCTCTTTATTATCTAATTTGTGGAACACTATTATTTCATCAATTCTATTAATAAATTCTGGTCTTAATTCTCTTTTTAGTTCTTTTATAACTTCGCCTTTTATCTCTTCATGTTCTTTTTTATTACTTTCTGTATCAGAGTTATTATTTCCAAAACCTAAGAATTTTTTGTCTGTTATATATCTTGCTCCAATATTTGATGTCATTATTATTATTGTGTTTTTAAAATTAATTCTTCTTCCTTGTGAATCTGTCAAATGTCCATCTTCTAATATTTGTAATAATAAATTCATTACATCTGGATGAGCTTTTTCTATTTCATCAAATAGTATAACTGAGTATGGCTTCCTTTTTATCTTCTCTGTTAATTGTCCTCCTTCATCAAATCCAACATAGCCTGGTGGCGAACCTATTAATTTTGAAACAGAGTGTGCTTCCATATATTCTGACATGTCTATTCTTATCATTGCATCTGCATTATCAAATAATATTTCAGTTAATGCTTTTGATAATTCTGTTTTCCCTACCCCTGTTGGTCCTAAAAACAATAATGAGCCAATTGGTCTATTGGGGTCTTTTAATCCTAGTCTTCCTCTCCTTATTGCTTTAGAAACAGCTTTTACTGCTTCATTTTGCCCTATTACTCTTTTGTGTAATCTTTCTTCTAAGTATTTTAGTTTTTCATTATCATCTTCATTTAATTTTTGTACAGGTATTCCTGTCCATTTTGATATTACTTCTGATATATTGTCTTCCCCTATTTCTGTTATTTCACTATCTTTTTGTTTCATCCATCTATTTAACAGTTGTTCTAGATTTTCTTTCATTCCTTTCTCTTTGTCTCTTATTATTGCTGCTTTCTCAAAGTTCTGATTGTATATTGCTTCTTCTTTTTCTTTTACTGCTCTATCTATTTCTTCTTGTAAACATTTTATTTCATCTGGCTCTGTATATATCTTCATTCTAACTTGTGATGCTGCTTCATCAATTAAGTCTATCGCTTTGTCTGGTAAAAATCTGTCTGTTATATATCTACTTGATAATTTTACTGCACTTTCTATTGCTTCATCTGTTATTTTTACATTATGATGTGCTTCATATTTGTCCCTTATTCCTTTTAATATTTGTATTGCTTGCTCTTGTGTTGGCTCTCCTATATCTACTGGACTAAATCTTCTTTCTAATGCTGAGTCCTTTTCTATATATTTTCTGTATTCTTCTATTGTTGTCGCTCCTATTAATTGTATTTCTCCTCTTGCAAGTAGTGGTTTTAATATATTAGCTGCATCTATCGCCCCTTCTGCTGCACCTGCTCCAACTATTGTATGTATTTCATCTATAAATAATATTACATCTCCTGCTTTTTTTACTTCTGATAATGCTTTTTTTATTCTTTCTTCAAAATCTCCTCTGTATTTTGCACCTGCTACCATTCCTGATATATCCATACTTACTATTCTTTTTTCTTTTAAACATTCTGGAACATCTTCTGTTACTATTCTTTCTGCTAATCCTTCTACTATTGCTGTCTTTCCTACACCTGGTTCTCCTATTAAACATGGATTGTTTTTGGTTCTTCTTGATAATATTTGTATTATTCTTTCTATCTCTTTTTCTCTTCCTATAATATTATCAAATTTCCCGTCTTCTGCTTTTTCTGTAATGTCTTCTCCAAATTGGTTTAATGTTGTTGTTATTGAATAACTGCCTCTTGATTTATTGCTTTTTTCATTAAACCCTTCTTGGTCTATTTCTTCCTCATTTATCACTTTTGCTATTTCATTATATATTTTTGGAATTTCTATTTTCAATTCTGATATTATTCTTACTGCTATACTATTTTCTTCTTTCATTATTGCTAACAATAAATGTTCTGTACCTATATAATTATATCCTATTCTTTTGGCTTCTAAAAAGGCTCTTTCTAATACTTTTTTGGTTCTTGGCGTAAACCCTAAAGTTTCTTTAATTTTACTTCCTCTACCTAATAGTTCTTCTATCTTTTTTAGTATTTTTTCTTCTGTTAAGTCTCTATTTATTAATACTTTTGCAGCTATTCCTTCTCCCTCTTTTACTAATCCATATAATATGTGTTCTGTTCCTATATAGCTATGTCCTAATTCTACTGATATGTCATTTGCTATTTCTATTACTTTTTTAGCCTTGTTTGTAAATTTATATATCATGATTTCTTTCCTCCTGATTACTCATTTTAGAATTTGACTTTTTGGCTTCTGTTTGAAAGTTTGAGTTTGTATTCTCTTTTGGTTTTGTCATTTTATTTAATTCTTCTGCTTTTTCCTTTTGGTCTGGTAATGGTACCCATGCAAAATATGTTGATATAAATTCTCCATATTGTGTTGCGTCTTCTCCTACCTCTAAGTTTTCTTTTTCTTCTTTTTTGCTCATATAAAAATAGCACCTCTCTTTCTTATAAAGGTATGTGCTATTTTTCAATTTTTATTCAATTAATCTTTAATTCCAAATAATAATTTTACTATTCCTCTTAAACATTTTGGAACTTTTTTTACAACTATAGTCATATGTAAAACCTCCTTTTTAGCAGAGTAACCATAATATCCCTACTAATATTACTATTACTCCTATAAAAAATAACCATCCTGTTATTGGAAGGAATAATACAAGTAATATTCCTATTCCTAGTCCTACTAAACATACTCCAAATGTCTTTTTTAAGATTTTCATTATGATTTCCTCCAGTATTTTTAGTATATTATATTCATTATTTAGAATTATGTGAATTTCTTAATTATATGTTTCGTTTGTTTTTTCATATTACTTTCCTAATCTTTCAAGCACTATAATAAACATTGCATGAGACCAACCAAGTCCAATAACCCAGTTTGGCTTTAGTGTGTTATTATCAATTTGTTCTCCTAATAAACTATGCTTCCCTGCTGTTTTTAGTACAAAATCAAAAGTTTCTTTTGCTTTTTTCTTTTCTCCATTTTCCAAGTAATATAGTGTCATCCATAAGTTTGCAATTACCCAAGGCGCTCCATTTCTGTAATTGTCTTGCTCAAATCTTTGATATCCTCCTGTATATGTCCTTAGTGTTAAATTAATATTTTCTATTGTGTTTAAAATTTTCTTTTCTTTTGTAGAAAATACTTTGAATGGTACTGTTGCACCGATTAAACTTATATCTATTTTTTTGTCTTCTGCATTTCTAACAAATGATTTTCTATTACTGTCATATAGTTTTTCTTCAATATATTTTTTTATTTCTACTTGTAGTTGAGACATTTCATCTATATTTTTTCTTACTTTTTCTTCTTTTAGCCTATTGTTTTCAAAGTCTGATGTATTACTTCCTAATTCTTTATATATTTTTATCATTGATTCAAATGCTGAAAATATACTTGCTAGTGAATACAAATGTACTCCTTCACACATTTCCCATAAATCATAACTTACATGATAAATGTTTGTTCCATCAAATATGTCTCTAATATATTTTTTTAAGAAAACTATTGCTTTTTCACACATGCTCAAATTTGATTTTAAAAATGCTGTGTTTTTTGTATATTCATAATGTGAATATACTCCATATACAACACTTGCTGTCTCATCTATTTGATATCCCCAACATGGGGCTAATTTCCCATCTGTATAAAAACGTTGCTCCCACATTCCGTTTTTACTTTGTGTGATTTTACAAAAATTACTATAAAATTTTTCTGCCTCTTTTGTCATTTTTAATATGTCTAATGCTTTTGTTATAAATATTGCATCTCTTGGCCAACAATATGCATATCTTCCACATTGTGTTAATTCTTCGTCAACTTCTGGGGCTGCTATAATTCCTCCTGTTGATTGGTTTATTAGTAGTGGGAATAATAATATACTTCTTGTATATATTTTTTGTATTTTTTCTTCATAGCTATTTTCTGGCTCTTTGTATTCTAATCCATTATGTTCTTTTACATATTTTCTCCAGTATGATTTTACTTTTGAGTATTCTTTGTCTAAATCTATTTTTCTGATTCTTTCAATTTCATCTTCTAATGCTTTCATTGCTTTTTTGTTTTCATCTATATAAATACATATTTCAATTTCTTTTTTCTGTTTTGCTCCTATTTTTCCTATGTCAAAACTTATACTTGAGTCTTTTGACATTCCTATATAGTCTTTGTCATATATTTGTGCTGTATCTATTGTATTACTGCTTCCATTTATTTGATGATTTAATAACTTATTTGATTTTGAAAATGTTGCTACAGAGAAATCATGTGCATACTGAATTATCCCTGTATCTATAATTTTTCCACTAACAAAATTGTTTTGGTCTGATAATAATTCTGAATGTATTAAAAATTTCACATCTAAGTCTATGTTTCCATCATTTATAAATGTATATTTCTTTATTAATATATCTTCTTTTATTGAAACAAAGTCTGTTTGTAGTGTTTTTAAATTAAAATATGTATTTGTTATTTCTGTATTTAATATATTTGTGTCTGTATCATAATATTGTATATATGTATTATTTACATCATTATGCAAATATATTATATTTGAATCATTTATTTTTATTCCTGTATGAAAATACTTTAAATATTGTCTGTTATCCCTATTGGGATATGATAGACGTAACATTTCTCCTTTTTCAGAAAATGTTACTAACATATTTTTGTTTCCAATTATAGCTTCATTTAAATATTTATCCATTATTTTCCCCTTCTACTTTAATATAACTACCCCTCAATTATATTTAAAATTTGTCTTTCTAATTCTTTTATCTTCTCATTTATTCTAAACATATCCTGGTCTCTTAAATGTACATCTTCTACATCTTGTTTTACAAAATCTTGCATATCATTCATTTCATCTTGTAATTTATTTAGTCTCTCTAAAATCTCTTGTTTTATAGTTTTATCTTTTTTAACTTTTATTTTATTAACAATTTTTAATTCATCACATAATTCATATGTCTCACCAAATTCTGGTATTGATACACTTATTCCTGTTTCTTCTAAAATTTTATTTCTTAATACCTCTTGTGATTCTTCTTCACCATGAACAATAAAAACATGCTTTGGCTTTGTGATAAATGAATAAATAAAATTCATTAGCCACTTTTGGTCTGCATGACCAGAATATCCTTCTATATATTCAATCCTTGCATTTACTGCCATTTCTTCACCAAATATTGTTACTTTTTTTGCTCCATTTACAATTGAATATCCCAATGTTCCTGGTGCTTGATATCCAACAAATAATATTGTGTTTTTTGGATTCCATATATTATGTTTTAGATGGTGTTTTATTCTTCCAACATCACACATTCCACTAGCTGATATTATTATTGCTGGTTCAGTACTTTCATTTAATGCTTTTGATTCTTCTGCTGTTTGTGTAAATTTTAATCCTGGAAATTCTAATGGATTGTCCCCTCTTTCCATTTCTTCTTTTATTTCTTCCTCAAATAAGTCTGTATTTTTCTTAAATATTTCTGTTGCTGATATTGCAAGTGGACTATCTACATATACAGGAACTTTCATCAATGTCTTATATTTTCTTTTGAATTCTTCGTCTTCTGTGTTTTCTTTTATTTTGTTTAATTCATATAGAATCTCTTGTGTCCTACCTACTGCAAATGATGGTATTACAACAGTTCCTCCATTATCAATTGTTTCTGATACTATATCTAAAAACATTTCTGCTTTTTGCTCATTTTTTAAGTGCATTCGACTTCCATATGTTGATTCCATTACTAAATAGTCACAATTGTCAATCATTGTTGGAGAATCTAATAATGGTAAATCATTATTTCCTAAATCCCCTGTAAATACTGCTTTAGTTTCTTTCCCATCTTCTTTTGCCCAAATTTCAATTATACTAGAACCTAACATGTGACCTGCATCATTAAATCTTACATAAATATCTTTGTCTATTTGTATTATTTCATCATATTTTACTGGTATAAATAATTCTGCACAGTTTATTGCGTCTTCTGCAGTATATAATGGAGGATATGTTTTTTCTCCTCTTCTTTCTCTTTTTTTATTTTTCCATTGAGCTTCCATTTCTTGAATGTGACCACTATCTGGTAACATTATACTACATAAATCACATGTCGCTTTATGAGCATATATTGGATTTTTATACCCATCATTATATAGTTTTGGTATTCTTCCTGAATGGTCTATATGAGCATGTGTTAATAACATAAAGTCTATCTCTGCTGGGTTAAATTCAAATGGTCTATAATTTTCTAATTCAAGTTCGGCCTTTCCTTGATACATTCCACAATCTACTAAAAATTTTTTTCCTGCTGCTTCTACTAAAAAGTTTGAACCTGTAACCATCTTTGTAGCACCTAAAAATGTTATCTTCATATATTTTTCTCCTCTTTAAATAAATATTTTTATTTTTTTATCTAATTTCATTTTGTCTTTGGGCATTATTTCAAATTTTTCTTCTGTTATGTTTTCATCAAATATTTGCACATAGTATTTTCCTGCTTCTTCTGTAATTTTATAATATAATTCTTCTAATATTACAATTCTTGTTTTAAAAACATGTTCCATTATTTCAAAAGGAACTCCTTCTATAACTTTTTTCTCTACTGCTAGTTTTAATAATTCTTTTTCTGCTTTTGTGATTGGTAGCTTTAATTCTTCTACATCTTTTATTTCTTTTTCTCTATTAAATGGTAATAACATGAAATATCTGAATTTGTAAATTAATTTTAATATGTTTTCTGCTTCTGTTTGATTTTTTAATTTTAAATTAAAACATTCTAAAAATGTTTTTTCAAATTGTATTAATACTTCTTCTATTTGATTTTCATCATATTTTAATACTTCTAATATTTCTTTTTGTTCTATTAATTGATTTTTTTTGCTTAGGTAATTTGTTGGATTTAAGTAGTAATTATATTCTTCAATTGTATTTAATAATATATGTTTTCTATCATCTAATTGCTGTATTAAAACATTTATATTAAATATTTTATGATGTTCTCTAATTCTTCTTTCATATTCTTCTTCGATTCTTGAATTTTGACTTAATATTGTTTCTATTTCTTTTATTTCTTTTGTGGCTTTCTTTTTATTTTCTGTTATTTCCATAACATAGTCTTTTGTATTATTTAGTTTTTCTATCTGTTCTTCTATCTTTTTTAGTTTGTCATTCATTTCTTTTGCAAAATTACTATTTTCTTTTCTTTCATTTATTACTGCTATTTGTTCTAATCTTTTTTGTATTTCTTTTGCTAATGTCTCTCCATATCTACTTATTAGTTCTTCTTGCATTATTGGTATATAATCTATTATTCCATCAACATCTTTTACCCAGTTTTCTAAGAATTCTTCATTTATTAGTATTCTTATTGACTGATATACTAAATTTGCTATTACATTCGGTATTTCATTATTTAAAGTTGTCCATGACCACCCATTAAAATCTCTAAATGGCTCTATTCTGTCTATACTTTTTCCTGCGTTTATAAGATTTGATAATGCATTTGTTATTATTTCATATCTGTTATTAACTATTCTTTTATTATTTGAGTGTTTTTCTATTGCATATAATAGTTCTTTTTCAATTGGATAACTGATTATATTGTTTTCTTTGATATAAAATTTGTTTTTTTCTAATTCTTCTTGTATTCCATCATCTTCTAATTGTTCATTTAATTTTATGGTTTTTATTTGATTACAATTTCTTTCTATATTTCTTAATAATTCGTCTATATATTGCTTTTCTGTTATTTCTGTTACTTTAACTTTTTTGTAGTCTTTATATGATACTTCAATTTTATATAATATTCCTTGGAGAAGATTTTTTACTTGCTCTTCAATATTCTTTTCTTCAAGCACTCTTTCTAATTCTTCATTTTTGTCCTTTTTTATAATCTTTTCTAGCATATCTTCTCCTCTCAAATAATAATATTTCTATTCTACCTCTTCTTGTTGAGGTGGTGTTCCCATTTTAAGTTCTTCCCATCTTTCTTTTGACATTAGAACTTGACGTGGTTTACTTCCTTGATGTCCTGATATTATTCCTCTTTCTTCCATTTGGTCTATTATTCTTCCTGCTCTTGAATATCCTACTTTAAATTTCTTTTGTATAAATGATGTTGATGCTTGTCCTGTTTCTATAACCATTTCTATTGCATCTTCTAAATATTCATCTGTGTCATCATCTTTTTTCATTTTGTCTGAAATCTCTTTGTCTGATTTAGAATTTTCTATACTTTCTAAAATTTCTTCACTATATTTTGCTTCTCCATTAGATTTTACAAATGATACTATTTTTTCTACTTCTTCATCTGAAACAAATGCTCCTTGGATTCTTGTAGGTTTTGGTGAACCTGATGGGAAGAATAACATATCCCCTTTTCCAAGTAACTTCTCTGCTCCAACTTGGTCTAGTATTGTTCTTGAGTCAACTTGTGATGATACTGCAAATGCTATTCTTGATGGTACATTTGCTTTTATTATTCCTGTAATTACATCTACAGATGGTCTTTGTGTTGCTATTATAAGATGCATTCCCGCTGCTCTGGCTTTTTGCGCTAATCTACATATTGAGTCTTCTACATCTTTTGCTGCTACCATCATTAAGTCTGCTAACTCGTCTATTATTATTACTATTTGTGGTAATTTTCCTACTCCCTCTTCTCTTTCTATTAGTGCATTATATCCTTTTAAATCTCTAACTCCTTTTTGAGCAAATACATTGTATCTATTGTCCATTTCTTGAACTGCCCATGCTAATGCTCCTGCTGCTTTCTTAGGGTCTGTAACTACTGGTATTAATAAATGTGGTATTCCATTATAAACTGATAATTCTACTACTTTAGGGTCTACCATTACAAGTTTTACTTCACTTGGCTTTGCTTTATATATTATGCTTGTTATTATAGTATTAATACATACACTTTTTCCTGAACCTGTTGAACCTGCAATTAATGCATGTGGCATTTTTGCAATATCTGCTAATGCTATTTTTCCTGATACATCTTTTCCTAGCCCTACACTTAGCTTTGAATTACTGTCTTGGAATTCATCACTTTCTAATACTTCTCTTAAGTTTACCATTTCTTTTTCTTGATTTGGTACTTCTATTCCAACAGCTTGTTTACCTGGAATTGGAGCTTCTATTCTTATTGTCTCTGCTGCTAAATTTAATGCTATATCATCTGCTAAATTGGCTATTTTACTTACACGTACTCCCTCTGCTGGTTTTAGTTCATATCTTGTTATTGCTGGTCCTACTGACACATTTTCTACTTTTGCTTGTACTCCAAAACTATATAAAGTTTTTTGCAATCTAGTTGCAACTTCTGCTAATGCTTTTGCTCCACCTTTTATTGCTTTCTTTTCTCCTTTTCCTAGTAGTTCTATTGGTGGATATTCATAGTGCTCATCTTCAACAACTAGTGCATGTTCTAATTGTAATACTTCTTTTACTTTGTCTTCTTTTTTCTCTTCTTCTTGTTTAAATAAATTGCTTTCTATAAAGTCTGGCTCCATTTCTTTTATTTCTTCTTGTCCTCCCAATGGAACTATATCATTTTTGTTATGTTTGAATTTTTTTCTTCCTTTTTTATCTTCTTCTACTTCTCTACCATTTAAGTTTATTTTTATTGGAGTGTCTTCTGTTACCTGTTCATCATCATCAATTTCTAAATACGCTTTTCTATTTTCCATTAATGTTTTTTCTCTTTTTGCATTTTCTATTTCTTGCTCTCTATTTCTATTTATAATTTGTTGCTCTCTTATTGCTCTTCTTTCTTGATGTTTTTCTTTGCTCTTGTTTACACCAGTTTGTAACCAGCTTCTAACCATTTCTGATATGTCTATTCCAAATGCAACTGTTGCTAATATTAATGATACTCCTATACTTAGTATTATTGTTCCTATTTTTCCAAATAATTTGAAAAGTGGAACTGCTGCAATTGTTCCTAAAGCTCCTCCTCCTACATTATTTTCACCTAGTTGATATGCTTCTTTAACTATACTTGATAAATCTTGCTCTATGTCTATTCTTCCATTATATATTTGATATACACTAAGTATTACTGCAACAAATATTAATAATAATGTGTATTGAAATATTTTTGATGATAAATAATTGTCTTCATCTTCACATGCCATTTTGACTGTTACTGCAAATGCTCCTATTGGTAATATATATTTTATTATTCCAAACATTCCTCCAAAGAAGTCACTTAATGTCATTCCTATATATCCTGATTCTGTATATATTAATACTGTTAATAAAATACTTACTATTATTGTTATAATTATTCCCAATTCTGGTACTTCTTTTTTTACTTTTTTGCTTTTACTTTTACTCTTTTTTTTTGCCATTTTCTACTTCCTTTCTTTTACGTCTAACATTATCTCATATAATAAAAATAAAAATGGAGTTTCTATTATAGTAAAATCTCCTATAACAAGACACTCCCAATGGTAAAATTTTATTTTAATTTTACCATTAGGAGTGCCTCCATGGTAACTTATTGAAGCTCTTTCTTACTGTTTTGTATTGTTTTTATTGTGTCTTGTAATGACATTTCCATTAAATTAACTGCTTCTCCAAGATTTTTTTCTAACTTTGATAGTGTGTCTGTTAAAATTGCCTCTGTTGAGTCTAATATGTTATTTGCATACTCTTTTGTTCCTTGAGAAATCTCTCTTGACATTTCATTTGCTGTTTCTATGATTTCTGATTTTTGCTCATATGCTTTCCTTGTTATTTCATGTTCGTCTATCATCGCTATTATTCTATTTTCTGCTTCTTTTACTATTCCATCTGCTTCCTTTTGAGCTTCTACCAATATCCTTTGCCTTTCTTCCTTAACCCATTTTGCTTGTTTTAATTCGTCTGGTAGTTTTATTCTTATTTCTTTTATTATTTCTAGCATTTCATCTTTATCTACCATTCCTTTACTTGTAAATGGCAAGTTCTTACTATTTTCTAATATATCTTCTAATGTTTCTAATAGTGTAAAAATTTCCATAGTATACTCCTTTCTAATTAGGCTTGTCTCTTTAAAAATATTATTGTCGCTCTTCCATATTTCCTTTTGTCAATGATTTCTATTTTTATATTTTTTATGTCTTCTAATATTCTTAATTCATCATCAGTTTCAACTATAATTGTTCCTTCCCTTTTTATTAAGTTTGTCTCAATTATTTTATTTAATGATTTTTTTATATAGTTTGTATTATATGGTGGGTCAAGATAAATTATGTCAAATTCATTCCCATTAAGTTTATCTAACATCTTCTCAAAATCTAAGTTATATAATTCAACATATTTTTCCATATGTGTTTTTTCTATATTTTTCTTTATTATTTCTATTGCTTGTTTTGATTTATCACATAAAACAGCTTTAGATGCTCCTCTACTTAACATTTCTATTCCTATTGCTCCACTTCCTGCAAATAAGTCTAAAATGTCTGAGTTCTCTATCTCTCCTTGTATAATGTTAAATATAGATTCTTTAACTCTATCTAATGTTGGTCTTGTTTCTGTCCCTTCTAGAGTATAAAGTTTTGTTCCTCTTGCTCTTCCACTAATTATTCTCATTTTATACTTTTAGCCTTTCTTTTATACTACTATTTTATTCCTTTTTTGTATATTGTCAATACTATTAACAGAATTGTAATATACATTTAATATTTCTGTAACATTTGTAATAGAATAATGACTTCTGTCCTTATGCTTAGAAATATCTTTTCTTCCATAACTTAAAAAGAAGATTACATATTCGTAATCTCCTTTTTTAATATTCATTTCTATTTATTTCTTTTAATAATTCTGCTTGTGATGATAATAATGATTCCATTTTTGCTCTATATATATCAAATTGCTTTTTAAGTTCATCAAATTGCTTCTCTTTTTCACTTGTTTGTCTTTCTAAATCCTCTAAACTTTTTCTAGCACTTGATTTTGCTTCTCTTACTATTTCTTCTGCTTTTTTCTTTGCATCTTCAACTATTTGCTCTGCTTGTTGTTTGGCTACATTTTTTACTTCTTCTGATGTTGATTGCGCCATTACTAATGTGTTTTGTAATGTTGTCTCTATATTTTTATAATGACTTAAATTATTATTTAGTTCTTCAACTTTGGAATTCATTGTTGATAATTGTTTATAGTTTTTTTCATAGTCTTCTAATATTTCATCCAAAAAGTTGTCAACTTCTTCAACATTATAACCATTCATCATTTGTTTATTAAATTTCTTATTTTCTATATCTAATGGTGTAATCACAATTAATCGCCTCCGTTCTTTTGCATTGCAATATTTTTAATTAATGTTGTTATTTTTTAACCATGAAACAGATAGTTTGCTTTTTATTTCTTCTCTTGCCATTTCATTTGTTATCTCATAATTTGTTGGCGCAATTAAAAATATTGAATTAGATATTTTTTGAATGTGTCCATCTAATGCATATACTCCACCACTAATAAAGTCTACTATTCTTCTAGCTACATCTTTGTTAACATATTCTAAGTTAACTATTACTGATTTTTTTTCTTTTAATAGACTACATATTTCTTCTGATTGCTCAAATGTTGTAGGTTGAGATATCACCATTCTTATAGCTTGACTTTGTGCATTTAAAGGTACAACTTTTCCTTTTCTTCCAAAAAATTTTCTATCTTCTTCTTCATTTAATTCTTCTGGTTCATTGTTAGTTTCATATCCATAATTATATCCATATTCTTCTGATTCTATTCCTTCATAATCTTCATTTTCTCCCTGGTCAATTCCAAATAATCCCCAAACTTTGTCCATTATAGCTCCTGCCATTTTTTTCCCTCCTAAAATTTACACTTTTGTATTCTTGTTTTGCATATAGTATCTAACTTTTTCTTTTTTTTGTCAATAGTTTTTTTGATTGTCATATAAATTTAATATTACTGTAATACTTTTGTAATATTTTATTCTTCTAAATTCAACATTATTTCATCATAATTATTTATTCCTTTATAATTTTTTATGTCATCTTCATTATATCCAATATTCTGCAATTCTTTTGTTGTGTATGATGTTATTATTGAAAATTTCTCTGTTTTTGCTTTTACTTTTACTAGTATTTTTGTTTGTTTTCCAGCTCTAGTTCTTATCACATAGTTTAATCCATCTTCTTCAATTAATGCTTTGTTAGGCACTTTTAGTCCAGATTCACTCCACCATATTACATCTAATAAGATTTTTCTATAATTTATTAATTCATTAACGATTTTATCTGTTTGAAATATTATTGTTCTTTTTCCATCTTCTTCGTTTATTTGAACAATTTTAGCTTTTATTTCTTCTCTATTTGATGTCCTTATTTTTGCAATATCACCAATTTCTGCACTCATCGCTTTTTCAGAGTTCATTGTTATTGCTATATAACATTTAAAATTGTCTATTACTTTTCCACAGTCATTATTTGTTGCTATTAATTGACCTGTTTTTAAATCTAATTCACTCAAATATTCTTCTGTTAACTCATTGAGTCTGTCTACTGAAAGCTGTTCTTCAAATCCATCTACTCTATATGATACTATTCCACTTATTGGCGCTTTTTTATATTCTGTTCCATTTTTTATTTTTTCTTCGTATTTCTTTCTTTCTTCTATTAACTTCTTTACTTCTTCATTTTCTACAATGTCTCCTATAAAATTGATTTTCTTGCTTATTAAACTATCTATGTTGTTTTTACATTCTGCAATTTCTTGTGAATTATTTAGGGCTCTGATGTTTTTTATTTGCTCTTCAATTTGATTTTCTATTGATTTTATGTCTGCTGATGTTAGATTTTTTTCATCTTTTAAAATTTCTTGTATTTGATGATTTATCTCAGTTATTTTATTTGATATCTCTCTTTCATTATCACTATAATATCTAAAGATTGAGTCTGATTTAGCAACTTTTTCTCCTTCTGCAATCATGGCATAAATTCCATTTGTGTAATTTTCTTCTTTTATTACTTCTTCTTTTCTTATTATATATCCTGTTGCTTCATCTTCTTCTGATAAAGTTCCTTGTTTAATAATATAAGTGTCTACTGGTTGCATTATTAATAAGTATATTGCATATCCTACATATGCTGATATAAGCATTATCAATATAAATGTTATAAATTTTCTACTTTTTTTCAAAACTTTATCACTTCCTTTGTTTACCTTGTTTTTATATAATATCTAGATTCGCTTTCTCTATGATGATTTTTATATTTTTTTGTTTGTCTTCTGTCCCATCTATCCATATTGTTTCTTTATTTTTTCTAAACCATGTTAATTGTCTTTTGGCATATCTTCTTGTTTCCATTTTTATTTTTTCTATCATCTCTTCTTTTGTTACTTTTCCTTCTAAATATTCAACTACTTCTTTATATCCTAAACCCTGCATCGCTGTTGGAAATTCACTATAATTCTGAGTTACTGATTTTACTTCTTCTATTAACCCTTTTTCTATCATAATATCTACTCTTTTATTTATTCTATCATATAGTATCTCTCTTTCCATATTTATTGCAAATACTGTAAAATCATATTTAGGCTCATTTTTTCTTGATTCAATTTCTTGTTCTGTTTTGTTTTTCCCTGTTGCTTTATATATTTCTAATATTCTTATTATCCTTTTTTTATCATTTGGACTGATTTTTTTTGTCGCCTCAAAATCAATTTCTTGTGCTTGTTTATATAGCTTTTCTAGCCCTTCCTCTTCTGCAATCTGTTCTAACTCTTTTCTATATTTTTCGTCTAACTCTATATTGGGATATTCTATCCCATATATTAAGCAATCTGCATATAGACCTGTACCTCCTACAACAATAGGAACTTTTCCATTTTTTAGTATTCCTTCTATTGCATTTTCTGCATCTTTTTTAAATTCTGCTACACTATATCTTTCATTTGGAGGTACAAAATCTAGTAGATAATGCTTTATCCCCTCTTTTTCTTCCTCTGTTGGTTTTGCTGTACCTATATCCATTTCTTTGTATATTTGCATAGAATCACATGATACTATTTCTCCATTTATTTGCTTTGCTAATTCTATTGATAATGCTGTTTTCCCTGATGCTGTTGGTCCACATATTACAATTACTTTTGGTTTATTCATATTGCTTTCTCCTTACGTCTTATTGGCAATTTCTAGTATTCCATTTTGTATTCCATTTAAGTATTTTATCTCTATAAAGAATACTGCTATTAATACTAAAGCTAGTATTCCAAATTGTTTTATTGCTTCTTTTTTGTCTATTTCTTCAAACCTTACTTGACTTATAATCTTCGTAGCATATGGCATTACTACAATTCCATTTATTGGTGTAAATATTAATACTAGTACCTTTCCTACTTCCTGTTCTACATTTTTATCATTATATTCTATTCCATTTGATGATAATGAAAATATTACATTTGTAATTAACCAGCATATTAATATTCCTGCTACACAAATAACAACTTTTTCCATTCCATCAAATGCTTCTGCTCTATACCATATAAATCCTATAAGTAGCATGAATAATGCTATTTCTACTATTATAATAAATGCTGCCATTTTATTCTCCCCTATCTTTTCTTTTTAACTTTTCTATGTATTTATTTTCTTGCAAATTTTCTTTCTATATCATATTTTGACATTTTTATTACTGTTGGTCTTCCATGTGGACATGTAAATGGATTTGGTAATTCTAATAGTTTTTCCATTAATGCATCTACTTCTTCTTTTGTTAATGCCATATTTGCTTTTACTGCTGCTTTACATGCTACTGTTGCTATAAATCTTTCTTCTAATTCTTGTTTTGCTGTTCTTGAAACTGTATTTATTTCATCCAAGGTTTCTAAAAACATCTCCTTTGTTTCAAGATTTATACACATTTCAGGAACACCTGTTAATTTTAATGTGTTTTCTCCAAATTCTTCAACCATAAATCCTGCTTTTTTAAACATTAACATGTTATCTCTTGCTATTTCCATTTCTTTATGTGTTAATGTTATTATGTCTGGTAATAACATTAGTTGTGAATCCTTATTTTCATCATCATAATAGTTCTGCTTAACTTTTTCGTATAATATTCTTTCATGTGCTGCATGTTGGTCTAATATGTACATTTCTTTGTCAATTTCTAATATTATGTATGTGTTAAATACTATTCCTATAAATTTGTAATTCTTTTTTTGATATTCTTCTAGTTCATCAAATACAGATATATTCCCTATTGTTTCTAAATCTTCTTCCTCTTTTTGGGGAATTTCTATGTTATTTCCTCTTACTGGCTTTGTTCCAAACATTTTTAAGTACATTTCTTCAAATTCTTGTGAATATTCTGAAGTTTGTATTTCACTTAACTTTCCTGATTCATCAAATATCTTTGCTTCTTTTTTTGATTGTTCCTCTTCTTGAACATTATCTTGCTTTTCTTCATTTTCTATTTGATTTTCCTCTTCTTGTTTCTCCTCTTTTTCTTCTTGAGTTTTCTCTATTTGAATATCATCATTTTTTTGCTCTTCATTCTCTTTTTGCATTTTGTTTTCTAATTGGCTATCATCTGATTGTTGCTCTCCATCATGTTCTGACATTTTGTTCTCTTCTTGAGGCTCACTAGTTTGTTGTTCTTCTAATTCATATTGTGTTTGCTCTTCTTTTGCTTCAACTTTTGCTTCTGTTTCTTCATCTTCTTGTGATGATTGGTATTCCAATTTTGGTGTTTGCTCAATCTTTAATTGTGGTGTTTCTTTTATCATCTGTTCTTTCATTTCTTGTAGCTTTCTTAATACTTCTTGACTTTTCAGTAACTCTGGTGATAAATAATTATTATTTTGTTCTAATGGCTTGTCCTCTGTCTGCATTAATTCATTGTTTTCTGTTTTTTGGATAAGCCCTCCTCTGTTTTTTTCTACATTTACCATTGAATTATTTATTGGCTTATTCCCAAATAATCCACTGTTTTCTCTTTTTTCACTTGATGTATGTTCTGTATCTGCTACTAAGTCTGCTTTTAATAGTGATACTTTTATTGCATGATATATTGCTTTAAAAACTTCTCCTTCGTCTTGGAATCGTACTTCTAATTTTGCTGGATGTACATTAACATCAACTTTATTGGGTGCTATGTCTATATTTAAAACTAAAAAGCTGAATTTCCCTATTGGTATCATTCCTTTATATGCTTTCTCTACTGCTGCTGATAATGATTTGTCTCTTATATATCTTTTATTTACAAAAAATAATTGGTTCGCTCTGTTTGACCTTGCTATTTCTGGTTTTCCTACTACACCATATACATGTATGTTTTCATATATGTAATCTGTCTCTATTATTCCTCCTGCTACATCTTTTCCATATATGCTGTATATTACTGTTTTTAAGTCTCCATTTCCATTTGTTTGTATTATTGTTTTTCCAGTATTTATTAATTTTATTGCTATTTCTGGATGTATTAATGCTATCCTTGTTATTGCATCTTCTATATATCCAGCTTCTGTAAAGTCTTTTTTTAAGAATTTGTATCTTACTGGTGTGTTATAAAATAGGTTTGTTACTGTTATTGATGTTCCTACAGGACTTCCTACTTCTGTTTTTTCTAATACATCTCCTCCTTCAATTACTACTTTATATCCATTTTCTTGATTTGCTGTTTTTGATACCATCTCTACTTTTGCTATTGCTGCTATACTTGCTAATGCTTCGCCTCTAAATCCCATTGATGTTACTGTGTCTAAGTCATCTGCTGACCTTATTTTACTTGTCGCATGCCTCTCAAATGACATTTCCATGTCATCTTCTGGTATTCCTTTCCCATTGTCTGTTATTTTTATGTATGAAATTCCTCCATTTCTTATTTCTACTGTTATATTTGTTGCTCCTGCATCTATTGAGTTTTCTACCATTTCTTTTACTACTGATGCTGGTCTTTCTATTACTTCTCCTGCCGCTATTTTGTTTATTGTTAAGTCATCTAATAAAACTATATTTCCCATTATCTTCTATCCTTCCTAGGTTGTTTATTTCACAAACCTTTTCTCTATTGTTTATCTGCGTTTTATCTTATCTCTCTTATACTATCGTATTTTATCATTTATGTTTTTTATTATCAAGTATTTTTTGTATTTTCTTTTGTAACACTTTTTTATATTTTCCATATTATATATTATCAAAAGAAAATCCTAAAGAAATTCTTTAGTTAATGATTGCTTTTTTGAAAGGGGGGTTTTATATGCCAGAAAATAGAGGATGCGGATGTGGATTCGGTTTCGGTGATGATTGCTGCTGGATAATCATTCTTATACTTTTAATTTGTTGCTGCTGTGGTGGTAACAGAGGAGGATGTTGCTAATCCTGTAGACATATTTTAATTGTTAAAGCTTAAAAGCCCCTCAATCAAAGGGGCTTTTTCTTGTTCAATTAAGAAATATTATTTTAAAATCCTGTTTTGGGTAGTCTTTTCATCTCACCTGATGAAATTGTTGTCCATTCTGACTTTGCCTCTAGTTTTATTCCTTTGTAGCTTCCACTCAGTTTTGTATTGTTTGTCCATTTATCATTTAATTTTACTGATGATAATACTTCTGTTACAATATATGGTTTTTCTATAGCTTCAAAACCAGATTGTACTGTTCCATATTCTATTTTGAAGTCTGTGATAATTTCACCTTCAACTAAGTCTATTGTTTCAAAATTAATACAATTATTTGTTTTTGAATTATATGTTCCATATTCAATATATCCTTTTGACTTATTTGTTTTATATTTTACAACATAGTTTATATCTTCATTGTATGTACCTGTATACATCTTTTTGATTTTTATATATTTATATGGTAAATTATCAGTCCATGTAAAATTATTTAATGGAATATTTGAACCATTTTTTAATGTATCAAAATTATATATTATTTCTTCTTTTGGCTTTGCTTCACTTTTTCCTGTTTTATTAATATATATTTCTCCTTTTACTTTTTGGTTCTCAATTTTAAGTTCTGTTATCTTGTCCTTTTCCAATATAACAGTTTGTGGTGTTTCATTTAAAATATATCCTTGTAAAGTTTTTAATTCTTTTACAGTGTATTTTTTATCAATTGGTAATTTTCTACTTGTTGCTTCTCCATTTTCATTTGTTCTTAATATATCAACAATCCTACCTTTTTCATCATATACATTAAATATTACTCCTTTTAGCTTTATCTCATTATTGTCTTTGTCTACTTTTATTACTTTTATTTGTCCTTTTTTCTTCTCATTACTAAAAGTTATATCTGTAATTTTGTCTTCTTCTAATTTTATTGTTTGTGGTTCATCTTTTAAAACATATTTGTCTCCTGTTTTTGTTTCTTTTATTTTGTATTCTTGGTCTATTGGAAGCATTTTGCTTGTTGCTTCTCCATTTTGGTCTGTTATCAATTTATCAACTATATTACCACTTTCATCATACACATCAAATTCTACATCTTTTAGTCTTATTTCCTTATTATCTGCATCTACTTTTATTACTCTTATTTGTCCTTTTTTCTTTTCGTTTTCAATTACTAATTCTTTAGTCTGATTTTCTTGTAGTTCTATAGTTTGAGGTTCTGTGTTTAGTTTATAATATGCTTGAGTTTCTACTTCTTGTAATGTCAAACTTTTATAATCTCTAATTACATATTTTGATGTTTCTGCTTCCCCTTGTTCATTTGTTATTATTGTCTCTAGTATTTCTCCCTTATCATTTAATATATTGAATTTAACTCCTGCCAACCTTCTTTCGTTGTTATCTTTGTCTACTTTGATTACTTTGATTTGTCCTTTTTTTAGTTCATTTTCTATTACTATCTCTTTTGTTTCATCCCATTCTATTTTGACTTCTGTATCTTCTCCTAAATTGTACCATTTATTAGTTTCTTTTTCTATTAATTTATAGTTTCCTGTTCTTAATTTCTCTATATGTATTTCTCCATTTACATCTGTTGTATATGTTCCTATAATTTCATTTAATTCTTCACTATATAAATCAAATCGTACATTCCCTAATGTAATTTTATTATTGTCTTTGTCTACTTTATATACATTTACATTTCCTTTTTTATGTTCATTTTCTAGTGTTATTTCTGTTGTTTGATTATATTTTGCTTCTATATTTATACTTTCTTGGGAAATTACGTAATTATCATTACTTTTTACTTCTTTTATAATGTATTTCCCTGGATATTGTCTAGAAAGTATAAAGTTTCCATTAATGTCTGTCATTCCATTTCCAACAAGTGTTCCATCTTCTTTTCTTATCTCATACATAGTGTATGGAATTGGTTCTTTGGTGTCTTTGTCTATTTTATGGATTTTTATATTGGCTGTGTTTGCATATAAATTCAGGTTTTCTTTTGCATTTGTTATAAATATTTCTCTTCCTGTTATAGCATAGTCTTGTAATGTTGTATTGTAGTTTGTTGCATAAAATATTGCTTTTGATTTTGTTTCTACTTTTGCATTTATCACTCCTTCAATATCTCGTGTTTCTACAATCTCTTTTGGTATTCTTATTTGAAATATCTCATCTTGTCTAAATCCGCTTTTTTCTACTGATTGCATATCAGTTATTTTTGTTCCTTCTGGGAAATTATTTATTGATATTTCATAACCTGAAATACTGCAATTGCTATCTATAGTATAGTTTTGAACATAATATTGTCCTTCTAATTTTATTCTTCCACTTTTTGTTATACTAGCTATTGGTGTTTTATATGTTCTATTACCATTTTCTCCTTCATTTACTAATTCTCTAATTAATCTCACAACAGATTCTCCTATAATGTCATTTTCATCTGCATAAAAATCGTCTACATTACTTTGTCCTAATACACAATATATTGCCATTTTAGTTGCTTGATATGCATATGACCAGTCTTTTACTCCTAAGCTTTCTGGCGTGTTGTATGGATATCCAGCTGTTATTACTCTCCATACTTTATTATATTTTTCACTGTCTTTTAGAATTTCTTCTAATGTTATTTCATAACCTTCTTCAAATATCTCTGCTCCTGATTTTTCTTTATTTAAGCAATATGCTGGATAAAATGTACTTCCTTCTTCATAACCCACTAAATGTGTTACTACATATCCTCCTGTTACTGTTGCTCTACTTTTTAGATGATATGGGACTCCTCCTACACTTCGTACACGCATTGTTTGTCCTATATCATTTGTCGCAAAACTCATTCCTATTGGCAATATTTTTGTTATTAGTATTATTGCTAATAGTATTGTTGTTAATATTTTGTTTTTTGCTTTTCGCATTATTGTTTTATCACTTCTTTCTTTTTTATATTGTTTTTTCAATAATTGTTTTAGATATTTATACCTATTCTTAATTTGTTCCTAAATTTATTTTGGGGAGAATATTGATTTTTAATTTCTTGTTTTACAAATATATTAGATTTTTCGAATTTAAATTTTCTTCTTAAATATGTTTTTTGAATTTAATTTTTAATGATATAATATTTTTTCTATATTCTTTCTGTTTTCACCTCCTTTGGCTTTGTTTTTTGTTTACTGTTTTTTGGATTTTCTTGGAATTTTTGATTTAATTTACTTTCTATATAAAAATAGATATAAATATTCATTCAGTTTATACTAGGTTGCTTTGATTATTGATTTGAACATTAATATATTACCACATATTTCCAACAATTGCAATAGTTTTTAAAAAAATACACCTCCCATTTTTACTAAAGAAAATGGGAGGCACCATTATTTAATGGTTTTTTTCCCCCAGCATACGCTTAATAAAGTCCTGCTGGTGGTCAAGGATTGTGTGAGTTACCATGAAGGTCCCTGCCGTTTCCTCATCTGTGGTAATCTCTGGTTTATAGCTAAGTTTTAAAACATACTGGAAACAATGAAAGAAAACTTTATCGCCATTGGCATATTCATGAAAATGGCTGTTTTCTTCAACGAATTCCAGTTCGTCTCCACTTACTTTAATCCCAGTTTCTTCACAGAGTTCTCTAGCAGCTCCCTCGGCTGGTTCTTCCCCGTCGTTTAGAACTCCTCCAAACATTCCAAGCTGATTGTGGTCGCTCGGCCGAATCTGCATCATAACACCAAACGGTGTTACAATTGCAATTTCAGTAGACCTCAGCTCTAAAGGCATATGTCTGTCAAGTCCCATCTCTTCCAGTTGATTTCGGATTTCTGCAAAATCAAGACCAGCAAAGTGCTTAGTCTTAATTTCACTAGTCACCCGACCTACCTTGGCAATTGCATTTTTCATTTTTAATATCTCCTTCCATTAATAATGGTTAAAAATTGCTGCTTTTATATTGTATCATATTTTACCCAAAAAAATCAACGCCATGTTTTTCTTAAAAATTAAAGTGAGAAATAATATCTCACTTTATCTTTATATTAAATTATTCTTCTGTTTCTGGTCTTTCAATTTCTTCTTTTTTTACCACATATAAGATTGCTCCTATATAAACAAGTATTACAAGTATTGGTACAATTCTACCTACTGGTATTCTTGTAATTGCTATAATACTTAATAGTGTTAGTTCTGCTATTACTGGAACTAAAACTGTTCTAACTATTACTTTTAATGTATCTCTATTGTAATATCTTACTAACATATATGCTAGTACTAACATTTCTGTAATTATAAATGGTAGTATATATTGTTTATACATATCTCTTATTCTTACTGCTGATATTGGTTTTATGTTTGTATCTTCTGCTTTTTGCTCAAATTCATAAATTTCTTTTACTTTATTTACTATATCATTTTTTTGTTCTTCTGATATTTCTTCTGCTCTTATTGTTACCATGTCTTCATATATTTCTACTGTTTGTACCATATTATTTTTTCCTAGGACTTGATTAACTATATCTTTTATTTTATTTTTCTCTACTTTTTGTTCAACATATATGTTTATACTTTGTGATTGTTTATACTTTAGTTCTTTATTGAAGCCCCATACAGCTGTTATTACTATGCCTGCAATAATTATTAATGCAACTATTGCAATAACATATATTTTCTTATTTTTTCCTGTTACTTGTTCCATCTAATGCCTCCTATTTACTTTCTTTTAATTTCAATAAAGTTTTTGTTACTAATATATTATATATCGCAACTAATATCATTCCCCAGAACATTACCATTCCAAAGCTTATTAAGCTAGCTAATCCTGAGAAACAGAATGTTATTGATATTATCATTATAGGTATTAATTTTAAGAATATTTCTTTGTATGTTTCATTTACAGCCTTATTTATTATATCCTCTTGTTCTATTTTTCTTAGTAATGTTTGAATTACTTTTAAGTTTATTGCGATTATTACTACTATTGCTCCTATTCCTTCTATTGTTATTAGTACATTTGCATATCTTAATAATAGTAATAATAATGATATTAATCCTATACATGAAATACTACTTAATATTCCTAATCCTCTATATTTTATTGATATTATTACTAATGCTACTAGTGTAATTGCTATTATCCCTAATGCAATATATAATATCTGTGTTTTTGTTATATCTGAATATACATATCTGTTGTTTGCTAACTCATATTTTACTGGATATTTCCCTGCATTTATTAGCATTTCAAGTTCTGCTGCTTTTGCAATATTGTTATTTGCTGATGCTGAACTTGCTGTTGCTCCTCCAATATTTACAACTATTTTGTTGTTCTCTATTTTTGAAATACCATATTCTGTCCCAGCTATTGTTAATACTGCTATTTTCTTTCCTTCTTCTTCGTTTTCTTTTTTATCTGTTTCTTCCTTATTTTCATTTTCTTCTTTATTCTCTGTGTTTTCTGTTTCTTCTCCTTCTGCTTTTTCTTCAGCTTCTTTCTCTGCTTCTTCTTTTGCTTTCTTAGCTGTTTCTATTTCAGCAATTTCAGTCGATAATAATGCATATTTCTCTGCTGCTTCTTTTATTTTTTCTTGACCTTCATCTGTTAATTGCAACTCTATACTTGCTTGATATTTGCCTTCCATATCAGATATATAAGAATATTTTGATTTTTTTATCATTGCATCATTTAATAACTCTGTTTCTGTGTCTTTTTCCTTTAAGCTTATTTCATTTGATGCTGTTAAGTAATATGCAAATGAATCTGTATTATCATTTTCTGCAAGTTCTACTCTTATTGCCCCTGTTTCTTTGTTTAATGAAATAGCGTAGTCTTCTGCCCTTAAATTATCTAATCTTTTTTCTATTGTCTTTTTTACTATTTCATAATTCTCTGGTGTTAACTTGCTAGTGTCTTGCTTTTTTTCTTCACCTTCTTCTCCACTGTTACTTTCATTTGCTACTTCTAACTCTACTTCTCTTCCTCCTTCTAGTTCTCTTCCTAATAAGTAGTCTTTCACTTTGTTTTCCATTCTATTTTGTGTTTTTAAGTATACTCCAAAAAAAGCTACTAGAGTTATTAGTATTATTGCTAAAATTATTGTTGTTATTTTTATGTTTTTCATTTTTTGTTCCCTTTCCTTCCTAATTTTTTATAATAATTTTGTTCCATTTATTATAAGCTCATACCAAATTTGTAAATATTTTGCTGCATATTTACTCATCATTGTTCTATCCATAAATATTTGAAAATATTTTAATACTGGACATATCTCTGTGTCAATTGTTAAGTTTAATGTTATCTTTTTATTTATTTCATCTAATTTTAAATTTGCATCTGTTACTGCATAATTTACTCTGTCATGTATATCAAATGTTGATATATTCTGATTTACTACTCTGTCTCTATGCACATCTGACTTATCAGCTAGTATTAATGCTGCCGATATACTACTTACTGCTGTTCCTGTTCCTTCATCA
Source organism: Clostridia bacterium (assembly GCA_022790575.1). Taxonomy (GTDB): domain Bacteria; phylum Bacillota; class Clostridia; order TANB77; family CAG-508; genus CAG-269. The sequence goes on from JAAVXM010000041.1 coordinate 25,625, forward strand.
TGGTTTCCTATCGCCATTACTATTTCTGTTCTGTCTTCTGCTGGCATTCCCATTTCTTTTAAGATGTTATATGCTAATATTGCTCCACTATGTGCATGGTCTACTCTGTTTATACAATTTCCTATGTCATGCATATATCCCGCAATTTTCCCAAGTTCTACTGTTTTTTCATCATATCCTAATTTTTGAAGTATGTCTCCTGTTCTTTGTGATACTATCCCTACATGTCTGTATGAGTGCTCTGTATATCCTAATGCTTCTAATTGCTTCTGTGAAGCATGTATAAATGCTTTTACTTCTTCATTTTTTTTCACTTCTTCTAATGTTATCATCTTTTGCCTCCTTTTGTCTGTATAATTTTACCCCATTTCCCTAAAAATATCAACTATTTTTTATATTTTTTTGTGTAATCTACTTTATATCTACTATTTAACCTTTATTTACCAATGTTTATGTTTCTGTCTAAATTGCTCTTATAGCTTGCAATTTTAATATTTTGTTTTTTATAAATAAAATAGATGAATTTGTAATTTTTATTTTTACAATTCATCTTTTAATTTTTTATACTCATTTCAATTATCTTCTCACTTATTCATACACTCCACTAAAGTAAAAATATAAGTTTTGAGTGAAGCTTCGAATGTAAACGGAAAAAACAGTAGTAAATCTTCATGCCTTATGGGAATAGTTCACTAAGTGAAAAGGACCCATAAGGCATGTTAGAGTTACTATAGGTTTTAAAGGAATACCGAGAAGCGAAAAGAGAAACTTATATTTTTACTTCTCTATTTGAATTTTGAAATCAGACCTTAGAGAGACTAGAGGAGAAACGCCAAGCAGGTTGTTAGAGCTGTTGCTGTACAAGTTCGCACTGTTGCCATACACAGAGCACATGCTGTCACTGGTACTAGACGAAGGCGAAGCCAGCCTCCAGTAATACTCTCCCTTTGCTCCATCTTTTCCACAATACATACTTCCATAATTTTTGTAATCTACTGTGTTATCTCCTGTAAAATAATCACTATTTGATATTGTACTCTTTTCTCCATTTACTGTATATATATATCCTGGCACATTTGTTGCTCTATATTGCGCTTCTAATCTATAATTTGTTACTCCTGGATGCCCTACACCATTATATGAGTCACAATACATCTCTACACTTGGACTTCCTATTACATAATTTGCTTTTGTTTTATCTAAATTCTTCGCCCATAGTAAATTACTCTCATTTCCTTCTGTTGATGGCGTACATAAGTATGCTGCACTTTTCTCATTTACGTTCCATGATGTATCTACTATATTCCCTCTATTTGATGTTTTTGCCCAATCTGGATTCATCTCTTTTATTTTTGTTGTTTTTTTTTTATTATTTGTATATACACTACTTTATGTTACATCATTTGCCTTCCAATATGCTTTCAAAGACACTGTATCTTTTGCT
>JAAVXM010000042.1 GCA_022790575.1 Clostridia bacterium
ATCTCTCTTTGCTTTATATTGCTCTATTAAGTTATTTTCTTTGCAATTTCTTAACTTATTTCTATATTTTTGTCTTAAATTAGTAACACCTTCAATATCTTTTTCAGTTTGTAAAATATATTTTTTTACATCTTCTGTTGTTTTTAATTTTTCTGTTACAATAAGTCTAGTTTCATTAGAATATCGTTCCATTTTTCTAATTTCTCGTCTCATTTCTGGAGATAATGGCTTATAATTTTCTCTTTTAGGAATTAAACCTAATAAATGAAATAGTATTAGAAAAAGTGCATCAATTCCACTTACTTTGCTGATGTCTTTGAATTTGCCTTTAAATTTTAAACGGCACGCCCATTCAATTTTAGAGAGTAATTCTTTACTAATATTGATTTCCTGTTTAATTATATGTAACATAATACCACAAAAACCTCCTTTTTTCAATATTTTTGGTCAAAAAAGTCCGTTTCTTTTGAAACGGTTTAAGTTTTTGTGTTCATCAAACTTTTTGATAGTCTTGAAATTAAGTTGTATCAAGTTTTTCAAAAGGTCCGACGAAACTTCTTTATGGCTGGGGTAGTAGGATTCGAACCTACGCATCGATGGGTCAGAGCCATCTGCCTTACCGCTTGGCTACACCCCAATATTGTTAAAGTTCTTCAACTTTTTACCAATATATATTACCACAGTTTCACTTTATTGTCTACACTTTAATATAGATATCCTTGAATTTCTGTTTCGCATTTTTTATAATTAACAATATTATTTTCAATCATTTCATAAAATTTCTTTCCATGAGACTTATATTTTAAGTGGCAAAATTCATGTGTTATTACATATTCTATTGTTTCCTTTTTAAACTTCATCAATTCAGGATTTATTACAATAATTTTTCCATCTAAACATTTTCCCAATGTATCTTGCATTTTTTGTATTCTATACTCTTCTGGTGCTATTCCCATATTTATTCTAACTTTTTCCATAAAACCTTCAATTTCATTATTAGCAATCTGTTCATACATTTTTTGAATAGAAACTTTTAATATCTGTTCATTTCCAATCTTTTTATATTTGTTTGGTAGTATTATGTTTATTTCTGAGTTTTTTATTACATTTAGTTCTGCTGTATTTACATTTTTGTAAACTACTTTTACATCATAATCTCTCCCAAATATTTTAACAGTTTGTATATTTGAAATAGATTTTTCATGTTCATTAATTTTACCTAAAATCCAGTTTTTCTTTTCTTTTAGTATCTCTTGTATTTTATTTGATGTAAAATACCAAGGTGCATTTACTACAACTTCCCCATTTTGAACTGTTATATACATATCATTATTAACCTCTCTATTTACTGTGTATGCTATTACATTTTCTCTTTTTCCAAATATACTCATATTAATTCCTCCTCGCAAAACTCTTGTTCGTTTTTGTTGTTCCCATTTTATATCTATTTTTAATATTTGTCAATAGTTTTTCAAAAAAATGTTCGTTTTTTTGAATGTATTTTTATTAATCTGCCTTAATGTCCTTATTAAAAAATATTTAATTAGAATAAATACATTTAATTAACATATATTTTATGGAAGTATAGATTTTTTATAAGATTTTATTAACTAATATGAGTGGAGGTATTTATGAAACATTTTTATATATTTAAATTAAAACAACTTATTTTTCCCTTTGTATTGGTATTGTTTACTGCATGTCTTATTGTATTTTCAAAAACAAATTTATTAGCATCAAAAAATGGACTTGTTTTGTGGGCTAATTCTATTGTACCTTCTCTATTCCCATTTTTTGTAGCTACTGAATTACTTTCTCATACCAATTTTACATACTATCTTGGTAAATTGTTAAATAAATTTATGAAACCTGTTTTTAATGTTCGTGGTGAGGGTAGTTTTGCATTTATTATGGGAATTCTTAGTGGTTATCCTATTGGTGCAAAAATTGCTGCAAACTTTCGTGAAAATAATATTTGCACAAAAGAAGAATGTGAAAGATTATTAAGCTTTACAAATAATTCTGGTCCTTTATTTATTATTGGAACAGTTGGAATTAGTATGTTTGGTAATTCATCTATTGGATTTCTACTATTAATTACACATCTATTAGCTTCAATTACAGTTGGTATTATTTTTCGTTTTTGGAAATATAAAGCAGACTCAAATACATCTTGTAACTCATTTAAAGTTTCTAATAATGATATCTCTTTATCAAATTTAGGTGGAATTATTGGTAATAGTATTACTACATCAATTAATACTATTTTATTAATTGGGGGTTTTGTTGTACTTTTTTCTGTAATTATTTCTATCCTGCAGACTAGTCATATTTTGTACACTATCTCTGATTGTGTTTCTCCTTTATTACATTCATTACATATACCAAGTAATTTTGCTGATGGCTTAATCTGTGGAATTCTAGAACTTACTAATGGCTTAAATGTAATTTGCAATATTCATGAAAGGAATTTGTCTATTAATATAATCTTGGCTTCTTTCCTTCTTGGACTTGGCGGATTATCAGTTTTACTACAAGTTTGGAGCACTATTTCTAAAACAGACCTTTCTATAAAGCCTTATATTTTAGGGAAATTACTTCACTCTTGTATTTCTGCTTTTTATACTTTCCTTTTCCTTCAAAATTTTGTGTTTTTTAATTTTGATTTATAAAAAAGTATAGAAATTTGTGGATTTTTATCCACTCTTTTGAATTTTTGCGACATTGTCGCAAAAATTCCAGACGCGTCTGGAATTTTTCATTTATTATTTATTTTCATCATTTGTTTCTTTTTCATTTTCTTTTATAACCTGTTCTACTTGTGCAATTAATTCTTCTTGTTTTGGTATATAATATGTATATTTTGACGCAAATAAATTATTGTTTAATCCTCCCATACTATATTCTGCAACAACATTATCTTTTTCTGCACAAAGTATAATTCCAATAGGCTTATTATCTCCTTCATCATTTACTTCTTCTTCATAATAATTTAAGTACATATTCATTTGTCCAAAATTTTCTGGTTTTAAGTTTCCCATTTTTAAATCTATTAACACATAGGCTTTCAAAATTTTATTGTAAAATACCATATCCACGTAATAATGCACATTTCCAAGTGTAACCCTTTGTTGTGAACCTACAAACATAAATCCTTTTCCCAATTCCAACAAAAAATTTTCAATATGTTTAATTAATTTATATTCTAAATCTTTTTCCAATAATGGCTTTTTCTCTGGAACTCCTAAAAATTCAAAAACAAATGGATCTTTTATCATGTCTTCTGGTGAATTTAATATTTGTCCTTCTTTTGCTAATTGTAAAACCTTTTCTTTATTTGCTTTTCCATCTGATAATAATAATCTTTCAAATAATGAAGTTTCTATTTGTCTCTGCAATTCTCTAACTGACCATTTACTATTAATAGTTTCTTTTTCATAAAAATTTCTTTTATTTTCATCTTTAATAGCTATTAACTCACAATAATGCGACCATCCCAAAATTCCAGATGTGTTTGGAATTTTCGAATAAACTAAATAAAATTTTCTCATATTGAATAAATTACTTTTTGAAAAACCTTTGCCAATCTCTTTTGTTAACTTTTTTGAGACATTTAATAATATTGCTTTTCCATATTCTGCTTTTATTTTTCCAGATTGTTCCTTTTCGATTATAGTTTTTCCTATATTCCAATATGTATCAACTAGTGTTCCATTTACTTCCTTAGATATTTTGTTTCTAGCCTCTAAAACTAATTTCTTAATTTCTTCTGCTAACTCATTAGAAATTATCTCTTTATTTATTAATTCTTTTTCCATTATTTCCCTTCTTTCTAATTTTGCAGACACTGTCTGCCAAATTTAATTATCCTTTACTAATTGGAATTATATCACTTATTTTCAATTTTTTCATTACAAATTCAAAAAAAGATGAACTTGTATTTATTTTTTACAAATCATCTTTTTTCTTATCTTTTTCATTTTTAATCACATTCTTTTTCAACCATGCACGCCAAAAAGATGACCTACTTGTTCTATACAAATAGCTCATCTACTCATCATTAATAAAGTTTTTTTTACCTCTTTTTATTTTTACTAAATTACTTGTGTGTACTCCCTCAAGGATTCTAGCGTTTATCATTTTGATTCTCTCCTATCCTCTTTGGTTTTATTTTTTACATTTTATCTCAGTACTTCACTCATGTTAAGTATCTGTATATAAAATTTTTCTATCCTTTTCTAATTTTTCTTGTAATAATTACTTATATAGTCCTCAACTAATCTAACTAGTTCTTTGGATGTTTCTATCTGTTGCTCTGTCTTTTCTAAGGATGGTTCATAAAAAGGTACAAAATTTGCCCTTGAATTATACTTATCTATGTTTTTTATTATTGGAGATAAAATAATACCTGTATCTAACTCAATATCATAAGCTATATCTGATATTTTGTCTCTATAGTCTTCAATCTCTTCAAAAGATAAATCTGTTAAAATCATTATATCTACATCTGATTGATTATTATAATCTCCTCTAGCATAAGAGCCATATAAAATAATCTTTTTAAGTCTTATTCTTCCTAACTTTTACTAAATTATATTATAATGTTTTTTTATAATCTTTTCAATACCATTTTAAAATTTCATTATAAATGATTAGATAACTCTTGTATTTCTGCTTTTTATACTTTCCTTTTCCTTCAAAATTTTGTGTTATTTCTACACTTAGCGAACCTATTACATAATTTGCAAAACTCATACTTCTTTATAAGTACTTGAATTCCGTTTTAACTTATAATATAAATGTAATTTGTTAAAAACAAATACTTTGTAACATTTCAAAATAATCATTGTAAGGAGGAAACTTCAGTGAAAAAAAACTTTTATATTGACCAAGAACGGATGGAAGAACAGATGGAAACTGTACTAGATGATGATTTTGACTGTTATAGTCAACTAAGCATGTTTGCACCACGTAAATTTCCTGACCATGAATGTGAACCAGTAGTACGAAGAAGAACACGTTCAGAAATTGCTAGCTTGATAGAAAGTTTGAATTATTTATGAAATGCAAAACAGAGCTCACAAATTGTGAGTTCTGTCTTATTATGTTTTAGCCATCCTATTTAATTACACTATAAAAATTTTGGAAATCAAAACCTCTATCTCTAAAATAAGCAATAATAGTTGGCAATGCTTCAACAGTATTCTTCTTAGCTGCCGAATCATGCATTAAAACAACCACACTATTATATTTAGGTACTGTTTTTTCTAATTCCGCAATAAATTCATTTGTAGTAGTTTTTCCTGCTGCATCTGATGTCAAAGCATTCCAATCTACATATGCAATAGCATTTTGTTGTAATAAAGTTGCAGCTTGTCTTTTTACTTCTGCATATTTTCCACCTGTATATCCACCTGGAAATCTAAATAAATGTGGATTATAGTCTGGTTGTCCTATTGCATTCCTTATTGATGTTAATGTTTTATTATATTCATCTATTACACATTGTGGACTCGCATATATTTGAGAATATATATGTGAGTATCCATGACTTGCTAAATAATGCCCTTCATCATATGCTCTTTTTGCAATATCAGGATATAGTTCTACTCTACTTCCTAGTAAAAAAAAGGTTGCTTTTACATTTTCTTGTTTTAATATATCAAGTATTGGTATTGTTGATGTCTGTGAAGGTCCATCATCAAATGTTAAAAATACTCTTTTAGTATCTGAACGATATATATTTTCAATATTGGCAATGCCTTGTTCAGTCAAATTTGGTAATCTTTCCTGTCTGATTCTTTCTTCTTCTAGTACTCCTTGTTCATTTTTCACATTTATATCAATCAATACTTTCTTATATTGCTTCAAATATGATACATATATTTTTTCTGATTTTACCAATCTAAATATTTGGCATATCATTATAATAAGTGCAAATACAAGAACCATTATAAATGAGGCTATAATTATATTTCTTATATTTCTATATTTCCTTCTAATAGATATTAAGTCCATCTTTTCACCTTTTTAGTCTTTTAATATTCATCCTTTTATATTACAATATCTCTTTTTAATAAATTATTCTTTATTGTCCCTAGCCCTATAAATTTTTCTTGTTGGTCATATATCTTATATATTCCATCATCTAACTTAAAATTTAGTTGTACCCCATTCAAGAATAATTGCAATTGTTTATCTTTTAAGTGTATATCTAAATATCTTTCAAAATATTTTTCTACACTTATGAAATATTGTTCTATAATTTCATTGTCCTCTTCAAGTTGTTCTATTTTTATTGAATCTTCTATTTTGAATTCTCCAACTTGTGTCCTCTTTAGTTCTTTCATATACCCTATATTTTGCAATTTTTCAGCTATATTTTCACATAGAGTTCTTATGTATGTTCCTTTTGAGCAATGCACTCTAAATGTTATTTCAACATTTTCCTTATCTATATCTTTTAATTGTATATTATAAATCTCTATGTCTCTTGGCTCTACTTGAATTCCTTGTCCCTTTCTTGCATACTCATATAATTTCTTTCCATTGACTTTTATTGCTGAATATATTGGCGGAATCTGCTTTTGCTTTCCAATCATCTGTTTTAATGCATTTTCAACATTATTCTTTTCTAGTATTTGTATTGGCACTTCTTGTGTTTGTATAATATCTCCCTCGATATCAGCTGTACTCCTTTTTTCTCCTAACTTTAGAGTTGCTTCATATGTCTTATCATGAGTTATTAAATATTTTGATATTTTAGTGCCTTTTCCTATCAATAATGGCAATACTCCTGTAGCATTTGGGTCTAATGTTCCAGTATGTCCAACTTTTTCATTTAATAACTTCTTTATTCTCCTTACTACATCATGAGAAGTACATTCCTTTTCTTTGTTTATTATTATTATTCCATCCATTTTAAAACTCATTTCTTAAATACAGTATTAAATCTGTTGTTTTATTGTGTTTACAACTTTAGTTTTTACTTGTTCTAATGTTCCACCTACTAAACATCCAGCAGCTTTAGGGTGTCCACCTCCGCCTAATAACATACATACATCAGATACATTAACATATTCTTTTGAACGTAATGATGCTTTAAAGCCATTTACTCCTTCTTTTTCCTTTAATAGTACTGCAACCTCTACTCCTTCTATGTCTCTTTCCATCTCAGCTAGTCCTTCATCATCACCCATCTCTGCATTAACTTTTTTATAATCATCAACTGTAATATATGAGATAACTATTTTTCCATCTTCGAAAAATTCCATTCTATTATACAATAATTTGACTAATTCGCAATGAGCTTTTGTTTTATTTCTCAATACTTTTTGGCATATTTTAGATATGTTTACTCCCTTTTTTAATAATTCTGCTGCAAATTCAAATGTTTCTGATGTTACTCCTGAATATTGAAACCCTCCTGTATCAGCTATAATTCCTGTTAGTATGCATGTCCCAATCTCTTTGTCTATTTCAACTCCTAAATATTCAAACATTCCTATCAAAACTTGACAACATGCTGGCGCTACAGGGTCAACATAGTTTAAGTCTGCAAACATTGCATTTACTGAATGGTGGTCTATTTGAATTGTTTTTTTAGCTGTTTCAAAATATTCTTTTGAACCAACTAATCTTTTAAGGTCTGAGCAATCTACTGATATAGCTAAGTCATATTGTTTTATTGCACTTTCTACTTTTATCTTATCTGAACCTGGCAAAAATTTGAAATCTTTCGCATATTCTGGAATTATTACATCTGGTTCTTTTCCTAATTGTAGCATAGCATGCATCACTGATAGAGAGCTAGCTACAGCGTCTCCATCAGGTGATTCATGTGTTAATATTACTATTTTTTCTGCTTTTTTTATTTCTTCTAAAATTGCATCTAAAGTCATATCCATCCTCTTTCCTTTATTTCATCTATTCCTTTTTATTTAGTTCATTTAATATACTATCAATTCTGGCACCATACTCTAATGATTCATCTAGCTCAAATACTAGTTCTGGTGTATTTCTTAAATTTATTCTTTTAGCTAATTCTGACCTTAAAAATCCTGATGATTTTTTAAGCCCAGCTAAAGTTTCTTTTACATTTTTTGAATTTAGAATACTTACAGAAACTTTTGCAAATTTTAAGTCTGGTGTTACTTTTACTCTTGTGACACTTATCATTCCTGTGACACTAGGGTTTTTTAATTCTAAACTTATTATTTGACTCAGTTCTTTTCTAAACTCTTCATCAATTCTCCCTTGTCGATTATTATTTTTTGGCATTTTAAATTAATTCCCTCCTAAAGTTAAAACTTCCTATCTTTTTATTTCCTCTAGAATATAAGCCTCTATAATATCTCCTTCTTTTATATCATTGTATTTCTCTATTTGAATACCACATTCATATCCTTTTGTTACTTCTTTAGCATCATCTTTAAATCTCTTTAAAGATGAAAGTTTTCCTGTATGAATAACAACATTATCACGAATTATTCGTACTCCTGCATTTCTTTCAAGTTTTCCATCTAATACATATGCTCCTGCAATTGTACCAACATTTGAAACTTTGAATGTCTGTCTTACCTCTGCACTTCCTATAATATGTTCTTCATATTTAGGTGCTAACATTCCTTTCATTGCTGATTCTACATCTTCTAAAGCTTGATATATTATAGAATATTGCTTAATTTCTACTTCTTCTTTTTCAGCCATATCCTTTGCTGTTGCAATTGGACGTACATTAAATGCTATTATTATTGCTTTTGAAACTTTTGCAAGTGTTACATCTGTTTCTGTTACAGCTCCTGTTGCTGAATGTATTACTTTAACTTTTACTTCGTCATTAGATAATTTTTGCATTGCTTGTTTTATTGCCTCAACAGAACCTTGAACATCTGCCTTTACTATTAAATTAAGTGTTTTTAGGTTTCCTTCTTCCATTTGACTAAATAGATTATCTAATGTTACCTTAGTATTGGCATTTATTGCTTTCTCTCTTTCTTGACGTTTTCTTCTTTCAATTAAATGCTTAGCTGTTTTTTCATCTTTTACTTCGTAGAAAATGTCTCCTGCTTGAGGTACTTCTGTTAATCCCATTATCTCTACTGGTGTTGATGGTCCAGCTTTTTTAACTTTTTTACCTTTGTCATCAATCATGCTTCTTATTCTACCTATTGATGAACCTACAACTATAGTATCTCCAATATCAAGAGTCCCTCTTTGTACTAACATTGATGCTATTGTACCTTTACTCTTATCAAGTCTTGCTTCTATTACAACACCTTTTGCCTGTTTTTTTGGATTTGCTTTTAATTCTAGTATATCTGCTTGTAATAATACCATTTCTAATAATTGGTCAATATTTAAGTGTTGTTTTGCTGAAATTGGTACATATATTGTGTCTCCACCCCATTCTTCTGGTACTAATTCATATGTCATTAATTCTTGTTTTACTTTTTCTATATTAGCATCTGGTAAATCGATTTTGTTTACTGCTACTATTATTGGAATTTCTGCTAATTTTGCATGGTTTATAGCTTCTATTGTTTGAGGCATTACTCCATCATTCGCAGCTACAACTAAAATTGCTATATCTGTTATTTGCGCTCCTCTAGCTCTCATTGCTGTAAAGGCTTCATGTCCTGGTGTATCCAAAAATGTGATTTCTCTATCATTTATTTTTACTTTGTATGCACCTATGTGTTGAGTTATTCCTCCTGCTTCGCCTTCTATTACATTTGTCTTTTTAACAGCATCTAATAATGATGTTTTTCCATGGTCAACGTGTCCCATTACTACAACTACTGGTGGGCGAACTTTTAATTCTTCTTCTCTATCTTCTGAATCATCAAATAATATGTCTTCTTCTGTTACAGTCTCTTTTTTCTTAACTTTTACACCAAATTCATCAGCAATTAATGAAGCTGTATCAAAATCAATTTCATTATTTATGGTAGTCATTACTCCATATCCTAAAAGCTTTTTAATAATTTCTGCTGTTGTCTTTTTCAATTCTGCAGCAAAGTCTTTGACTGTTATATTTTCTGGTATGGTTATTTCCTCTAGTTTGAATATTTTTTGTTTGTTTCTGTTTTCATCATTCTTACCTGTTTTCTTTTTGCCTTTTTTACCTCTTTGTGTTGTTAAATCATAGTAGTCTAACATTCCTCCATCTTGTTCATCAAACATATTTGATAAGCTATCTGTTCTTTTTAGTCCTTTTAATTTGTGTTCATTTATTTCACCATTTTGATTGTTCTTTCTAGATTTATTGTTTTTCTTGTTATTTCTATTTTCATCAAATCTGTTATTATCTTTTTGCTTATCCATTGTTTTGTTGTATTCTCTTGCTGGCTCTTTTTCAATAGTCTCTACAGACATAATATTTTTTATGTTCTTTTCTATTCCTTTTTCATCTAATGTCCTGTTTCCACCAAATCTTTGATTTCCATTTTGCTTATTTCTATTGTCAAATCTATTGTTTCTGTTGTTATCATTATTTTGGTTATTTCTGTTTCCATACCTTGGATTATTATTGTTGTTGTTTTTGTCTTTATTAAATCTATTTCTGTTAGCAAAGTTATTATTTTGATTATTATTACGTTGGTTATTGTGTTGACCATTATTTTGATTACTGTTATATTGATTATTATTCCTATTATTGTTATTTCTATTATTGTTTGGTCTATATTCTCTATTATTTTGATTGTTATTATTTGTTGTACGATAATTGTTTTCTGCCTTTGCTCCTACAACTTTACTTTCTTCCATTTTATCTTTTTTTACTTCAACATCCATTTTATCTTCTTTTATCTCTACCTTTTCTTCTACTTTTTGCATTACTTTCTCTTCTTTTTTGCTTTCCTTTTTTATACCAAATAGTTCATCTACTGTCATTGGCTTAGATGGCTTATTTCTATATACAATATTGTAATCATTATTTTGTTTTCTTTCTACAAATCCTATATTATTACTTTTCTTTTCACCTTTTTTTGTTTGTTCCTTCTTATTGTTCATCTCATCATTTATTATAACTTCTCTCCTTATAATAACTGGTGTCTCAGGTTTATCTCCCTTTTTCTCTTGCTTTTCACTGGTCTCCTTTTTTGTCTTTTTATCCCTAGCACTTTCTTTAATCTTTTTAGCATCTTCATCATCTATTGCACTTAAATGGCTTTTTGCTTCTATTTTTAATTTCTGCGCTATTTTTATTACTTCCTTACTGGTTAAGTCTAATTCTTTTGCTATATCATATATTTTTGTCTTACCCAATAACATCACCTCCTATTTTATTTTCTATCGCTTCTTTCATTTGATTGTATTTCTCTTCTTCTATATTTGTTTCAAATACTTTTTCTAATCTTTTACTCTTTTTTGCTTTTTCATAACATTCCATATTATAACAAATATATGCTCCTCTACCAGATTCTTTTCCTTTTATATCAACTTTTATTTCATTGTCTTTATTTTTTACAATTCTTAACAATTCATTTTTATTTTTTTGTGCTCTACAAATAGTGCAACTTCTTTGTGGAATTTTATTCACTCGCCCCTCCTAAAGATTTTTATTCTTCTTGACTTTCTTCTTTATTGTCTTCTTTGTTTTCTTCTTCTTTTTCAGATAACATTTCTGCATATTGAGTTTTTGACTTTATATCAATTTTCCAATTTGTTAATTTAGCTGCTAACCTAGCATTTTGACCTGCTTTTCCTATTGCTAATGATAATTGGTCATCTGGTACAATTACTTGAGCAAATTTTTCTTCTTCTTTTATATCTACTGCCATTATTTGCGCTGGTAATAATGCTGCTGCTATATATATACTTGGGTCTGCATTCCATTCTATAATATCTATCTTTTCTCCATGTAATTCATTTATTACATTTTGTATTCTTATTCCTTTTTGACCAACACATGAACCTACAGGGTCAATGTTTTCGTTTGATGAGTATACTGCTACTTTACTTCTTAGTCCTGGGTCTCTTGATACACTTTTTATTTCTATTAACCCTTCATATATTTCTGGTATCTCAAATTCTAATAGCTTTCTTACAAAGTCTGGATGTGTTCTTGATACTATTGCTTGTGGTATTCCTTTTTCTCCTCTTTCTACATCTTCTACATATCCTTTTATTTTGTCATTTACTTTGTAATTCTCTGTTGGTATTTGGTCTTTTGGTAACATTATTCCTTCTAGTCTTCCTAAGTCTAGTACTACTATGTGTTTATCTGCTTTTTGTACTAGTCCTGTTACAATTTCACCTTTTCTTTCATTATATTCGTTAAATATCATTGTTCTTTCTGTTTCTCTTAATTTTTGAATTATTACTTGTTTTGCCGTTTGTGCTGCAATTCTTCCAAAGTCTCTTGGTATTATCTCTACCTCTACATTGTCTCCTATTTTTAATTCTTTATTTATTTTCTTTGCTTCTTCTAAACTTATTTCTAATGCATCATCATTTGCTACTTCCATTACTTCTTTTATTGCATATACATGTGTTGCTCCTGTTTTTTCATCCATTTTTACATCTACATTTTCTAATGCATCAAAGTTTCTCTTATATGCTGTTATTAATGCTGTTCTTATTGATTCTAGCAATTCTTCTTTGCTTATCCCTTTTTCTTTCTCTAATTCTTCTAATGCTATTATTAACTCTTTATTATCTATTGCTTTCATTTTTCTATATTCCCCCAATCATATATTGTTTTTATTTGTGCTATGTCTTTTCTTTTTATCTTTATTTCTCCTACTTCTATCTCTTCTTCATTAAATGCTTTTAATTCTCCTGTGTATTCTTTGTTACCATTTTCATCTTTTTTGAATAATTTAACATCTACTTCTTTTCCTATATTTTTCTCAAAATGTTTGTCTTTTCTTAATATTCTTTCTAATCCTGGTGACGATACTTCTAAATAGTATTGCTCTTTTATGTAGTCCGCTTCATCTAATATCCCATCTATGGCATTACTTACTTTCTCACAGTCATTTAAATCTATTCCTTTTTCATTGTCTATATATATGCGCAAATAATAATTTGGTCCTTCTTTGACATATTCTACATCATATAAATTATATCCTGTTTCTTCAATCTTTCCTTTTATTAAGCTTTCTACTCTTTCTTCTATTTTGGACATATGCCCTCCTTTTATTATATGTTCTCTTTTTTCCTATTGATTAATTAAAGAGTAGGATTTGTTCCTACTCTTCTGTTCTTTTTTTGTTCTTGTATATTATATCCAATTTTTAACATAAAATCAAGGCTTTTTCGAAATTTTTTTCACTATTTTTTGTCTTCTATAAAATAAATTTATCCCAACCTTAATAATCTTGCAACAATATTATTAGGAGTTGTTTCCATAACAATCTTTATAGTATTTTGAGTATTATTTTTAAACTTAAAGTCATATGCCCCATAAGCAACTGCTGCATCTTGCCCTTTTTTAATATACGGAACATATCCACTATGTTGATGTCTTTCAACAACTTCAAGTTCTGGAATTTTGGCCACAGCATTATAAAGAGTTGTACTTACTTGGCAATTACCTCCACCTAGACCTTGTTTTTTCTCTCCATCTACATATATGTCTGCTTTTTGATATCCTTTAGCCGTTGTAGCTTTTCCAACTGTATTACAAAAAGAAAAAGTTTCTCCTGGCTTTATTTCTGTGTTTGTTAATGATTGGCATGTTATTGAAATATTGTTTTGTCTTTCACCTTCTTTATTATAAATTTTTGTTGTAAAATTTGCCAATTCAACTTCTTGTTTTTGTGGCTTAGCAATTTCATCTTCTATATTATTTTTCACACTAACATTTTCTTGTTCTGTTTTTTTATTTATCTCATCTTTATTATCTTTGTTAGCGTTTTGATTTGTTATATTTGTGTCGCTTCTTTCCGCCTGATAATTTGACTCATTTTCTTGAGCTATGTTATTATTACTTTCCTCTTTGCTTTTATTACTATTTTGATTATAAATCCATATTCCAGTTCCAATTCCAACTGCTACAATAATAATTAAAACTATTGCAAATTTTTTCATTTCATCAACCTCTTTCTTAATATTTTTATAATTATTTTGTCCCAAAATTCAAATAATATTGACAAATTCGAAAAATATCAGTATAATTAATTATGTATTAAGTTTAAAAAAGGAGATTATTATGTTAGCAAGATATTGGAAAAAAATTGGTTTATTTATTGTGATTGTAGCTTGTATATTTAATATTATGAATAAATTTATACACAAATTATCTTTAAATGATGAACTTGAATCTTCTGCTACATATATGACTAATCAGGAACAAAATAAAAATTTAGACAAATAATCTTGAATATTTTAAAAAAATATGATAAGATAATATTTAGCAAAAATCACTAAATTAAGAAAGAGGTGAACTTATAAATGAAAGAAGGATTACATCCAGCATACAATGAAACAACTATTACTTGTGCATGTGGTAATGTATTAACAGTTGGTTCAACAAAAAAAGATTTAAAAGTAGATGTTTGCTCAAAATGTCACCCATATTGGACAGGTAACTTAAGACTTGACACTAAAGGTGGTAGAGCAGATAGATTTAAAAAGAAATATGGTATCCAATAAAAAGAATGGCTTTAAACAAAGCCACTTTTTATTTTCAAAAAAAGTTCAGAAAATTTATGAAGTTTATAATAGAATTAGTAGACGCCATAAATTTCCTAAACTTTTTTTATTATATGTATTATTTTATTCTTTCAATCAAAGTAATTTTCCAGCTATAATCGTGGTAATCTGTTTGGAACTTTTCTTCTGAAACAATCTTATATTTTGTTTTATCTCCAAATATATCTTGTGGTGCACTTCCCCATGCATTATCTATTACCCAAATTCTATCTGAACAATCTTCTATAAATTCTTCTGTTACAACAGTCTCATAATTAGGACCAAAGCACTTATATGCTTCTTGTACTCCCCAATCATCTCCATTATAAAAATATACTTTTGGCTCAATACAATGGTTTGCTGCTACAGAACCTACTCCACAGTCACTATAAACAACTGTATCTGTTTTTTTAATATTTTCTTTCATATAATTTATTGGTTCAACATTTCTACCACTATAATTATCTAAGACCATCCAAGTATTATAATATATACCTAAAATAGCAATTACTGATAGTATTGAAGCAACAATTACTTTGCTCTTCTCTTTGCTCAATACAAAACTTATTGCAAATATGTATAAACCAATTATTACAAATAAATATCTATAATATAATATTGACTGTTTCATTACTATTGTTATTAAAAGAGCTGCAATTATTACTGCAAAAAACATACCAATAGCCAATTTATAAGGTTTTAAATCTTGTTTTTCTTTTATATATTTATATGTTTTATAAATCATGTATCCATATAATTCTAATGCAAATACTGTTGGAACTAACAGTTCTCTAAAGTCATCTGTTCTAATATATCCTGATAACTGAAAACTTAATAATTCCATTAGAGTCTTTGGAAAAGTAAATCCTATCCAAAATCCATTTGATACATGTGACATTTGTGTTGCTAGATACATCATCCATGGCAAATATGCTAATGCTTGAACTACTCCAAATGAAATAATAAAAATAAGTCCTTTTTTTCTCTTATTTTTAATTAGGTAAATCAATAATACCACATTAATTAATCCCGCTGCCATTAATCCATAATAGTGTAGAAATATACTTGCTATACTCGATATTCCAAATATTATCCAATCTTTAACATTATCTTCTTTAGATAATCTATATGCATATATCGCAAGCAGTGTGACTGCTAGTGCTGCCCATGAGTACATTCTTATTTCTATTGCATATGTTGCCATTACTGGTAAAAATGTTACTAAAAATGAAAATATAATTCCTATCTTTTCACCAAAATCTTTTCTTATATGTGTATAACCCAATATTATCATTATTGCTATTGGTATTACTGAAATTAGCCTATATGCTATTATTGACTGACCTACAATCAAATTTACTATTTTTAATATCCAATAATATAATACTGGATGTACATCATTTCCTCCTATTGTCCATATATCCGAAAAACTTTGTCTTGCCATTGCTACTGAATAAGCTTCATCAAACCATACATTTCCATGAAATGCACCCAATGACACAAATATTATTCCTATTATGATTAATACTATGTGCCATTGTTTTACTGTAATTTTCTTTATTTTCTCCATATATTCTCCGTTCCTTCCTTCATCTTTTACTTCTATATTCTACTACATATTTTTTATTTTATCAAGTGGACATATTTGCTTGTTTTTTAATCAAATATTTCTCCATCAGCTTCTAAGCAATCTGATACTTCTTGATATCCTGCTCTCTTTTCATTTTCTGAAACCTTTTGTTCTTGTCCTTCAACCTCTTTACTTTTAGGTTTATTAGTACTTGAACATTTATCCTTCATCTCTGTAACAATATTCTGTATCTTCCCTTCATGTTGTTGTATTGATTTACTAAACATTTCACTAACTTTTTGCATTAAGTCTGGTACATAATCAAAAAGTCTATCAAGACAAGATTCATGTTCAACTGGCATTAACTTAACACTTTTATCTTGAACTACTAAAAATGCTACAGGATTTATAGAGACTCCTGCACCTGCTCCCCCTCCAAATGGTAATTTGTATGCAATTTCTTCATCTTTGTCTTTTCTGTTATATTCCTTTATTGTCTCTGAATTAAATTCACTTCCACCAGCTGCAAACCCAAAACCAACTTTTGATATTGGAATAATTGTTATCCCATTTGCAGTTTCTATAGGCTCTCCTACAATTGTATTTACATCTACCATTCCTTGTATACTATTCATAGCTGTTATCATAAGATTTTCTATTGGATGTTCATTCATCTTATACCTCAACTTTCTGACCTAAAATTCTTTTTCTTAAGTCACTAAACTTATTATAAATTAACTTATATATATATTGCATCAAATATATTGAAATTATACAATTTAAATTAATTTTTAGAAAATTTTTATTTGCATATATTGGAATAACCTCGTATTTAGGCTTTTTTATGATAATCCCAAGTAATGCTGATACAATCCCAGCAATAATTGCATTAGTTGCTGCATCTTGTATTGATATTTGTATCTGTAGTTCTATTTCTTTAATGTCTATTTTTATATTTTCAAATATTTCCTTATAATTAAGTTTGATTTCTTTATTTTTCAGGAATTTAATATCTATATTATTATTTAAAAACTTCAACTTTCTAAAATCAATTTTTTTGACATTTATTCTAAACAATTTGATTTTATTGAATACTACTAAATACAAATATATTTTGTATTCATCATTTAAAATTTTGTTAGCTTCTGTATTAATAATCAATTCCTCAACATTAATCTCAACCTTAAAAGTGTGTATTGCCCAAAATAGAATTAAAACAGAAGTTATAATAAAAAGAAAAAACAATATTATCGCCCTCTTTACTCTAATATTATTTTTCCCTTTTTACTTCTGTTTAAACACTTTTCTTATTATTCTTTTCAACTTCTATGTCTCCAAACATCTCATTCTGCTCTGTTATAATTTTATTTCTTCTTGACATCTCTAGTAATCCTGTAAATGCAGTTACAATTTCTCTTTTATTATGCTTTTTACTAGTGAAAAGTTTATTAAATGTAAATCTTTTATATTTAATCAATGCTCTATACATTTCTTTTACTTTATCTCCAACTAAATATGTCTCCGTAATTGCTATCTTCTCTATATTTGCTGCATTTTCATTTATTTTTTCTTTATTTTTGGTTATTATTCCTTTATAAATTTTAGGTATTATGTCTTTTTCATATTCTTCTTCAATTTTCTGTTTTGGTAATTTAATCTCTTCTGAGTTTTTATAAAATCTTTTTGAATACATTAAAAAATTTTCTTTTAGTTTTTTGGTTATTTCTTTATATTTTTTATATTCTATAATTCTTCGTATTAATTCTTCTTCTGTTATTTCTGCTTCATCTTCTTGTTCTTTTGGTAATAAGTGTTTTGATTTTAAGTATAACAATGTTGATGACATAACAAGAAATTCACTTGTTATATCTAAATTCATCTGTTCCATTTGATTTATATATTCTATGTATTGGTCTGTTATTTCATTTATGTTTATGTCATAAATATCCATTTTATTTTTGTCTATTAAATGGCATAATAAATCTAATGGTCCTTCAAAATTATCTATTTTTATAGAATATTTCTTTGTTTCTAGTGTTAATACATTTTGCATGTTAATCACATTTGTATCCTTTCTTGTATAAATATTGTTCAATCTCTCTTTCATCCATCGTTTGCGCTTTTTTGTCTCTAATTTTTTGCATACAATTTCCCTCATATTCTTGTAATGCATCTATGTTTTTGTCAATATATTTTTCTATTAATTTTTTGTCTACACCTTTTGTATATAGCTTATATTTTATTTCTTTAATTGACATCGTTTTTAAATTCATATATTCATTTACTTGTCTTTCTACAAATTCATAGTCATTTATATATCCTGCTTCTTTTAAATATTCAATTACATCTTCTAACATGTTTTCCTCTATTTGATTTCTAAATTTGTTTCGTATTTCTTGTTCTGTTCTTTTTTTATAGGTAACATATTTTAATACTTTTGTTTTTTCTTCATCAAACTTTTTTAGACTCTCGATATCCATTGAATTGGAATTTTCAAAATTTTCTATAATTTTCATTTTTGCTTTTCCTCTCTGGAATTATAATGTTTTTTTCTATTTTTCTTTATTTTATATGATTTTACGTTTTTTTGCAAGATTTTTCAAGTATATTTTAATTTAAAAAATCAATAATATTAATAAGTTTTATTATGTTTATAAAACTAATTTTTTTAGGAGGATTTTACAATGAGTAAAAAGCTATTTTTAATAACTGGTTTATTAATTGCCTTTGTCTTTACTTTTAGTGTGACTTTCAGCTTTGCAACAGATAATAATAATGAAAAAAATATGGTTAATGATGCTGTTAATGGTGTTCGTGGTGCTGTAGATGGTGCTGAAAATGCTGTTGAGGGTGCTGTTAAAGATATTTCTAATGGTTCTAAAAATATGACAAAGAATATGGAAGATGGTGCTAATAATATGATGAATAATAAAAATAATAATGATAGAAATAATGATAACAATATGTTAAATAACAATAATGGTATGGGAACAACAAATAATGGTAATTATACTACTGCAAGAACTGCTACTACTGGTATCGCCGCTGATGCTGGCGCTACATTTTTAGGTATGAATGCAACTGCTTGGACTTGGCTTATTTTAGGTATTGCTGCTCTTGCTATTATTGCTTTAGTTTGGTATTATTCAAATCAAGTTACTAATACTAGATATAATGACCATGGTGAATAATAATATTATTCAAAATCAGAATGTATAGTCTTTTGACCATATATTCTGATTTTATTATATAATTAGTCTTAACTATAAATGATAAAACCTATATTTTAGAGTTCTATTTCAATTGTAAAATCACGTTTTAGAGAAACTATAGGACAGATGCCACATATGTTGCTATAGTTGTTGCTGCTCAAGAACGCGGATTGGCCATGCACATAACACATATTGTTGGTTATAAAAGACGAAGGCGAAGCCAACCACCAGTAGTAAGTTCCCTTTACCCCATCTTTTCCACAGTACATACTTCCATAATTTCTGTAATCTACTGTGTCTGTTGAAGTACTATATTCTTCACTTCCTCCATTCACTGTATATATATATCCTGAATAATTTGTGGCTCTATATCTAACCCCTAATGAATTATTACCTATTGTGTGTGATACATCATTGTATGAGTCTACATACATCTCTACACTTGGACTTCCTATTACATAATTTGCTTTTGTTTTATCTAAATTCTTCACCCATATTAACTCTCTCTCATTTCCCTCTGTTGATGGCGTACATAAATATGCTGCACTTTTCTCATTTTCGTTCCACGATGTGTCAGCTATATTTCCCCTATTTGCTGTTTTTGCCCAATCTGGATTCATCTCTTTTATTTTTGTTGTTGTTTTATTATAATTTGTATATACTCTACTTAATTGTACATCACTTGTCTTCCAATCTGCCTTTATATATACTGTATCTGCTGGTCCATATTTCCCTGCTTCGTCTACAAAAAATATTCTATATGTTGCTCCATCTGCTGTATAATTCTCTACTACTTGTCCATAATACTTGTCTTTATGCTCTTTTATATCTCCTACTGTTACCTTTTTCAATGCTTTCTTTACTGTTATTTGGCATGTTGTTGTCTTTGTTGTTCCATCTTGTTTCGTTCCTGTTATTGTTACAATTACTGGAGTCGTTGTAATTGCTACTCCTGTTACTTCTCCTGTTTTCGAGTCTACTGTTACTTTACTTGTATTTCCACTACTATAACTATATTCTAAATCCTCTAAATTATCTTCTGGCATTGTCTTTACTACTATTGACTTTGTCTCTCCTACTGCCACTTCTATTGGGTCTGCACTTATTCCTGTTACTTCTGATACTATTGTTACTTTACATTTATCACTATGATATCCTATTGTTACTGTTATTTCTGTTGTGTCTCCTACATTTCCTACTGCTGTTACTTCTCCATTTTGGTTCACTGTTGCTACTGCTGCATTATCTGTCTTCCATTTTGCTGTTCCTTTCACTTCTTCTGTTTTACTTACTTCTAATTTATATGTTCTTCCTGCCAATAGTTTTAATGTCGTTCTACTTAACGTCACTCCACTCTTTGCCTCTATTGTCCCATCCTCTTTTATCTCATATATATATCCCTTTTCTTTTACTATCCATGGTAACCCTTCATTCGGTCCATTTTTCTCTATATTTGTCATCCCAGCATTTTTTAATTCTGTTTCTAATTCTCCTAAATCTATTCTTCCTTCTTCATTTGTTCTTGACGCTGTCACTGCTAACTTTACTTTTTCCTCAAATTCTGCTTTTGCTGAATTATTTTTTGCATTTTGCGCTTGGCTTATTATTCCATTTTCTCCTGTTAGCATAGCTATACTCGTTCCTGCCAATATTAATAATACTATAAGTGTGACGACCAACGCTATTAGCGTTATTCCTCTCTCTTCTACTACTTTTTCCCTCTTTTCTTTCACTTTCTTAAATTCATACATTTGTACATCTCATCCCTTTCTTTCTTCTTATGTTTCTCCTCTTTTAAATTTTTTATTCATTTTTGCTATTTACTTCTCTATATGTAAAAGTAAATCATATGCTGTTTGCATTATATTTTAATTAGCTATTCTTGTCAATACTTCTCTCACTTATTGCACAGCTTTTCTAAAATCCTGAATATTTTCACCTTACAAATTTATTAACTTTGCAGATTTTATTTCATTTATATTGCAGATATAATATACGATATGATATAATAATAGTGAGGGGAAAAATATGCAAATAGAGCAATTAATAAAAATAATAAAACCATCTTGTAAAAACACAGATGAATATATTAATAATAAGAATATAATAGAATTTTATAATATAACAAAAAAACTATTAAGTAACAATTTAGTACAGGAAATGAAGAAATATAGACAACACTATTCTACATCTTGTTATGAACACTGTGTAGAAGTTGCTTATTGGTCTTATTTGTTTTGCAAAAAATATAACTTAGATTATATTGCAGTAGCAAGGGCAGGGTTGTTACATGATTTATTTTTATATGACTGGAGACATTCTAGTAAAGATTTAGATGAGTGGCATGCTTTTGCACATCCAAAAATAGCTTTAAAAAACGCTCATAGTATTTGTCATTTAAGTGAAAAGGAGCAAGATATAATTGTTAAACATATGTGGCCTGTTACTTTATTTCAATTGCCAAAATATAAAGAAAGTTACATAATAACTGTTACTGACAAGTTAAGTGCTTTAAAGTCTTTTTATAGCTATTATAAATCTTTCATATTTAAAAAGAAATTATTACGATATGCTTATTTGTTTTTTGCTTTTTCAATTTTTAAAATAATATAATTTTATAGATGTATATTTCCTACATATTTGTAAATAATATGTAGGAAATTATTTTTATGTTTATAACTCACTGTATAGAAAGGATTTTTATGGATAATACAAAAATTGGTAATAAAGAAGCTATTGCTTTATTAGTTACAATTACTTTTAATCATATTATTTTAAATGTTTCAAAAACAATACTCTCTACAACTAATTCGGCTTCTTTACTTAATTTACTTTATGTAGGAATATTGGCAATTATATTTACATGTTTAGTTTGTTACTTTTTAAGTAAATTTCCTACATTTGACATAATTGATATTTCAAATTATCTTGGTGGAAAAGTTTTGAAATGGATAATTGGTTTAATGTTTGTAGGATATTTTGTATTTTTTACTGGTGTTTTGCTTAGTATGTTTTCATCATGTTTACAAATCATTTATTTTCAATATACTAAAACTATTTATATTACTGCTTTTTTACTTATATCGGCCCTTGCTGCATGTAGTCTAAAATATAATGCTATTTATAGAGCAACTTTTATTATTTTTCCATTTATTATAATTAGCACATTATTTTTACTATTTTCTAACCTTTCATATTTTAGTACAGACAAAATGTATCCTATATTTGGTTACGGACTTTGGTCTGTCTTTGGCTCTGGAATAACTAATATATTTGCCTTCCAAGCCTTAGCATATATTTATTTTATGCCACCTATGCTCAAAGAACCTACACAAATAAAAAAGATTGCTGTTACTTCTATTGTACTATCTTGTATATTCCTTTTAATTAGTGTAGCAATAATTTTATTTATGTTTAGTGGCTTTGTTGACACAGATGAACTAATGCCTTTCTATTCAGCTGTAAAATATATTGAATATGGCTCTTTCTTTAAGAAATTAGATTCTATGTTTGTACTAATTTGGATTTTATCTTTTGTTAGTTTTATAAGCATAGTACTAAAATTTTCTAGCAATATATTTAAAAAACTTACAAACGTAACTAATGGTGCAGTTTTTACACTACTTTTAGCAACAGCACTTTTCATTTCAGCAATTTGGCAAAAGAGTTATACTGTTTCAATATCATTATCTAATTGGCCTTATAAGTATTCTTTTCTTATTGTTATTATTGGAATTCCATTTTTTATATTATTATTTGCAACTATTAAACAAAAAATAAGGAAGTGGTTTAAATGAGTAAAAATACAGTTAGTATTATAGTTTTTGCATTATTACTTTGTCTCTTCTTCAATGCTTTCTCTTCATCTTATGCTTCTCATAATATAATGAATTTAGCTTATGTATTAGCAATTGGAATTGATGTAGGTGAACATGCTACTTTAAAGGTTTCTATACAATTTACAAAAGACGCTGTCTATGCTTCTAGTTCTGGCTCATCTCCTGATGATGCTGACAGTATAGTCTTGGTCTCTAGTGAGTCTGATTCTATTTTTGGTGCTATAAATATATTAAATACTTATATTGCTAAGGAAATTAACCTTGCTCATTGTAGTGTTATTGTATTTTCTGAAGAACTAGCCAAAAAAGGGATTTCATCTGAAATCTATAGTCTAATGAATGATGAACAAATACGACCATCTACTAATATTGTTATAAGTAGATGTAGTGCTTATGATTATTTAGATAATGTTAAACCTAACCTAGAAAAATTAACAACAAAATATTATGATACTTTTGAAACTACAAGTAAATTTACTGGATATATTTCTAATATTTCAATTGGAGACTTTTATAACAGACTTTGTTCAAAAACTTGTGATAGTATAGCAATTTTAGGTGGATTAAATTACAGTGCTAGACAAGATGACTCTGGTGATGACTCTTCCAAATCTTCAGATAGCCAAAGTGGTTCTGGTAGTAGTTCTGATGATAGTAGTGGTGGCTCTAATGGTGGTAGTTCTGGTGGTGAAGAAAGTGGCTCAAGTAATAGCAGTCCTAAAAAAGAGAATCCAGAAAACAGTTCATCAGAAGAATCTACAGATGTAAAAACAGACCCAAAAGATTTAATCGCAGGTACTTCTTCTATTAAGGGAAAACGTGGTACTGAAAATATAGGTTTAGCAGTATTTTCTGACGATAAACTTTGTGGGGAATTAAGTGCATTAGAGGCTCTTTGTCACCTATTGATATCTAATAAAATAGATACTTGCATGGTTTCTATGGATAATCCTATCTCAGAGTCAAAACAAATGGAATTACAATTAATCCCTACTAAACGTACTAAAGTTTGTACTGATATTAAAGACAATAAACCACATGTTTCTTTATCTTTAAAACTTGATGCTGATATTTTGACTCTTGAAGAAAATATTGACTATGAATCAACTGAAACTATTGAAAAAATAGCATCATCTGCTGAAAGCTTTCTGGAAGATGAACTTAAAAAATATCTAAATAAAATGTCAAGAGAATATAATGCTGATATTGACAGTTTTTGTTCGAAATTTCCTTCTCATTTTGCAACAATACAAGAACTTGAAGAATTTAATTTAAAAGAAAAATATAAAGAAATTGAATTTGATATTAATGTAGATATTAATATGATATCAAGTTTATTATTAACAAAAACCTAAAATAATGCCCACAAATTTGTTTTATCAAATCTGTGGGCATTATTTCTACTATAAAAATGTAATTTTATTGTTCTATTTCTTTAAATCCTCTTCCTACTACCTCTCTTGCATTTGCTACAATTATAAAGCAACTTTTATCTATTCTTCTTGATATTGTCTTTATTTTTGGTATATCCCCTCTTGTTGCTGCACATATTAGTACTAATCTTTCTTTGTCACTATACATACCTTTTCCATGTAATCCTGTTACTCCTCTTTTAACCTGTTCTTCTATTTCTTTTGATATCTCCTCATTTTTGTCTGAAATTATAAATAATAATTTTGTATAGTCAACTCCTTCAAATATTATATCTACTAATTTCCCATATAAATATATTGCAATTGCTGAATATAATCCGATTTCAATTTCTTTGAAAAAGAATACATTTAATGCCACTATTACTATATCTATTATCATTAAATAACTACTCATTGAAATATGTGGTTTATATGTCCTTATAACATTAGCAATAAGGTCTGTTCCTCCAGTTGACGAGCCTACTTTTAAAATAGTTGCTGTCCCTATTCCAATAATTACTCCACCATATATACATGCTAAAAATCTATCTGTTGTTATTGGTGGATATTTGTCAAAAAGGTCTATAAAAAATGATAAACTTGATGTTCCTATAATCGATTTTATAAAAAACTCTTTTCCCAATTTATATCCTGCAAATAAAAATAGTGGAACATTTAATATCAAAATCATTAATCCCATTGGAATTTTTAATAAGTAATAAGTTATTGTTGCAATTCCTGAAAATCCTCCTGATGATAATTGATTTGGTAATAAAAATAGAGATATTCCAAAAGCCATTATTGCTGCACCTATTATTGTACCAATAATCTCTACTATTAAAGTATTCGTCTTTATCTTTAACATAATTGTACTCCCCTTTCAAGGCATAAATTAAGTTGGAAAAGAATTTTATTTCACAATCCTTCTCAACTCTTATTTTTATTTGTAGTCTTCTAAAAATTCTGGGTATTTTTCTAATACATTTAATTCTAGCTTTCTTGGTTTTATTTTATCACTTTGTTTTACAATCATCTCTACATTATATAATTCTTTTAATTTTTCAACATTTTCTTTCTTATGCCCTATTACATTATTTGCATCTTGTGGGTTTATTGTTACTTCAACTTTTTTAACTTTAACATTTAATTGCTTTATTTGAGCCAAAATTGAATCATACCATAATCCTGATTCTACTAATTGTCTAAATGCTGGATGATATGGCCCTGCAACTACTTCACTTTTCTCTTCATTTGGGTCTGTAATCTCATCTGTATTTTGTAGTCCAATTCTTATTACTTCTATTTTCTTCTTATTAAACATTGGCACAAGTTCTTTACATATTTCTACTGCTTGCACAACACTTAATGGTGTATATTTTCCTTCATTATATTGTTTTTCTAATTTTGTATTTTTTACTACTAATACAGGATATATTCTTACCATTTTTGGTTTTAACTTTATTAATTCTTTTGCTGTATTTATTTCATCTATTCTTGTACTTTCAGGAAGTCCTACCATCATTTGATGTCCTAACTTGAATCTATATCTTCTAATTAATTTAGATGCCTTTTTTACATCTTCAAAAGAATGTCCCCTGTTACTTTGTTTTAGAATATAGTCATTTGCTGATTGCACACCTAGTTCTATTGTTTCAACTTTATATTTTTTTAATCTTTTTAGAGTTACTTTATCTATATAGTCTGGTCTTGTAGATATTCTTATACTATTAATTTTTCCCTGTTTTATATAATTATATGCTATTTGTAAAAATTCTTCTTGTTTTTCTACTTCTATTCCTGTAAAACTCCCACCAAAAAATGCAACTTCTTTTTGAGCTTCTTTTTCTTTGATGCTGTCTAGGTAAAAATCAATTGTTTTCTCTACATCTTCTTTCGTAATCATTCTTTGCTCTCCACTGATTGATTTTTGATTACAAAATACGCAATCATTTGGACAGCCTAAATGTGGTACAAATATTGGTATTACATATTGCTTCTTCATTTTTTCACTCCTTTTTATGGTTATTTATTGTCTCTATTTCATTTCTTCTAGCGCCTTTCTCGCAGCTTCCATTTCTGCTTGTTTTTTTGATTTTCCCTCTCCTGTTGCTAATTTCTTTTTATTACATTCTACTTGTGCTTTAAATGTTTTGTCATGGTCTGGTCCACTTTCTTTTAAGATTGTATATTTTATCTCTACTTCTCCATTTTTTTGTAATTTCTCTTGTAATACTGTTTTATAATCTTTTTGTCCAACATTCTTGCTTGCTACTTCTATATCTTGTTTTAAATTGTCTATAATAAATCTTTTGGCTTGCTCTAATCCTCCATCTATATACATCGCTGCTATTACTGCTTCAACACTATCTGCTAATATTGCTGGTCTATCTTCTCCTCCTGATAGTCTCTCTGATTTTCCTAGATATAAGAAATCACTAAAATTATGCTTTTTGGCTACTCTATATAAACTTTTCTCACATACAACTGCTGCTCTAACTTTAGTCATTTCTCCTTCTCTCAATGTTTTGTATTTTTCATATAAATATATACTTGATATGAATTCTAATATACTATCTCCTAAAAATTCTAATTTCTCATTGCTTTCAACATTGTTTTCATATGCATATGATGTATGTGTTAATGCTGTTTTTATCAGTTCTCTATTTTTAAACTTATATCCAATACTTTTTTCTAATTCTTCCATTCACATTTCCTTTCATCTTCTAATATGAAGTAAACCCTCCTTATTAAACTTATTTAGGTCTAATAATTTGGGTTCAGTATATTATTTAAAACATCTTATTTATTTTATACGTTTTCTTTTATGTAGTCAACTACATCTCCAACTGTAACAACTTTTTCAGCGTCTGCGTCTGGTATTTCTATATCAAATTCTTCTTCTAATGCCATTACTAATTCTACTATGTCTAAAGAATCTGCTCCTAAATCTTCAATAAATGATGCTTCCATTGTAACTGCTGTTTCAGCTACACCTAACTGTTCTACTATTATTCCTTTTATTTTTTCAAATACTTCTTCTGAACTCATGATAAGTTCACCTCCTCTCAAGTGTCAAATGACATATTTACATTTTATGTTCTTCTTCTCTTTAACATTTATATTATATGTTCATATTTTTGTCAAGTATATTTGCATTTTTTTATACTATCAAGTCAATTTTATTTTTACTTTTTTTCAAATTCTTCTATCATTTTTTCTACTGCTCTGTTTTGTACAAACTTTTCTGCTTGTTTTATCGTAAATTCAAAAAGGATTTCATCACTACTTCCATGTGCTTTTACTACTGGTTTCTTTACTCCTAAAAATAGTGCTCCTCCATAAGATTTATAGTCCATTGCCTTTTTTAACCTATTTATTGCTGGTAATGATGGCAATGCACAGATTTTGGATATTATATTTTTTGTTAAACTTTCTGTTAATGTCCTTTTTACAAATTTTCCTAAACCTTCTGTAGTTTTTAAAAATACATTTCCTGTAAATCCATCTGTTACTATTGCATCTATTTTACCTGAAAAAGCATCTCTACCTTCAACATTTCCTATAAAGTTTATTCCTAATTCTTCTGATTTTTCTTTTAGTAGTTTATAACTTTCTCTTACTAATTCATTTCCTTTTGTTTCTTCTGTTCCTATATTTAATAATCCTATCGCTGGTTTCTCAATTCCATATGTGTTTTTTAAATATATTGTAGACATTTGTGCAAATTGTAGCAAGTTTATTGGCTTACAATTTGTATTTGAACCAGAGTCTATTAATAGTAATTGACTTTTATATGCTGGTAATATCCCTGCAAGTGCTGGTCTATCTATCCCTTTTATTCTTCCTACTAATAATGTTGCACCCGCAAGTAATGCTCCTGAATTACCAGCAGATATAAATACATCTCCTTCTCCTTCTTTTAGCATTTTAAATCCTACAACCATTGATGAGTCTTTCTTATGCTTTATTGCAACTGTTGGCTGTTCTTCCATTTCTATTGTTTCTGTAGCATTTTTGATTTTTAGTCTTGGAGATATTTCTTCCATTTCTTTTCCAAAAAATTCTTTTATCTTGCCTCTTATTATTTCTTCTTTTCCTATTAAAATGACTTCTGCTTCTACTTGATTTATTGCTTTTACTGCCCCTTTGATATTTGCATCTGGTGCTTTGTCTCCACCCATAGCATCTAGTAATATCTTCATCCTGCTTCCTCCTAGTTTATGATTATTCATGTTGTTATTGTTTTATTACCTTTAGTTGTTATTGTTTTATCTATTATATATATAATAGTTTTCAAAGTCAATATTAAAATTTAGTTTTATTTGGGTTTCTGAATTTAATATATGAATTTCAATAGTAATAGCAGTTATAATATTTAATAAGCTAAAAAATAGCTATTACTAAATATGTAATAGCTATCCTTTATATTATCTTTCATCATCTTCTTGCTCTGGTTCTGGAATGTCTTGCTCAATTTCTTCACTTTCTTTTACACTACTTGGCTCTTCTTGATTTATCACTTGTGACATTTGCTCTCTGAAACTAGCTGCTTTACTTTGATTTTGTACATTTCTGTCTTGCTCAGTTTCTTTACCATGATATTCTCTTAAATTAGCCCTCATATCATTATATTTTGCTCTTAGTTCTGCCATATCTTTTTCATATTGTTCATTTAGTTGAGCCTCATCACGTAGTTGACTAGTTCTTAATTCCTTTTCTTCATGTCTCTCTTGTCTATATTGACTTATTTCATCCATTGCATTTTTGAAGAAGTTTCCTATTCTTGAGAATATGTTCATTTTTTGTCTTACTACTAATGATTTTTCCTCTTTGTTTATTGATTTCATGTCTTCTTTGTAATATTCCTTTGCATCTTCAACCATCATTTTATTATCTTCTAATTCTTTTCTTAAATCTTCTAATTCTGCTCTCTTTTTAGATACTTCTTCTATTCTACTTGCTGCTCTTTGGTTGGCTGATTTGTCACTTTGCTTTAATTTGTCTACAAGATTTTTTACTCCTCCAATGTCTTCAACATATTCTTTTGGATACATAAAGTATTTTGATTTTATATCATATTCTTCATTTCCATAAATTACTTTCTCTAATAATCTTATCTTCTCTGTTATAGCTGCAATATTGTCTACGCCTTTATCTTGCATCTTGTCTCTATATCTCTTGGCAGCTTCTCTTTCTTGTTGGTAATATTCTTTTATATTGTTTAAGTCTATTTCTTTTTGAAGTCTTGATATTAACATTCTTACTTGGAATGATAATATGTGTCTTTTTATTCTATTTGGCTCTTCTTCAATTCTTTGTGTTAATTCATTAACTTTATCTACTAATTTTTGTGATTTTTCTGATAATAATGTTTCTTCACTATATGTCTCTTCTTCTCTGTTTTGTCCATCTTGTTCATCTGCAATATCTTCTTGTTCAGGTTCTTCTTGTTGTGGTTGAAGTTCTTCTTGTGGCTTTCTATCTTCATAAAGAATTCTATCTATAAATTCTTCCTTATCTTCTCTTCCAAATATGTCTGATGCCCAAAAGTCATATTTTCTATATATCTCATTTAATGTTTCTTGTTCTTCTTCTGCTACTATATCATCTAGTCTTAAATATGCTCTTAATTTCTCTTCTGGTATTCCTGCTTCTTTAGCAGTTTTTATTACTCCTCTTAGCTTTTCTTCTAGTGTCAATGGTTCTTTGTCTTTATCTCCCATTTCTACTTCATCCTCCCAATATTGATTTGGTATTTCCTCTTCTTCTTGTTCATCTTGCTCTACCTCATCTTCTTGTTCTTGCTCATCTTGCTCTACCTCATCTTCTGGAGTTGATTCTTCTATACTTTCTTCAGTTTCTGCTTCTTTCTCTGCTCCACTTTCTACAGTTTTTTCTTCTTCTAAAGATAACTCGTCCACTTTTTCTTCCTTTTCTTCATATATTTCCTCTAGTGAAGGTCTATCTTTGTAGCTAAGCTTCTCTTTACTTCCATCTTCTTTTTCTACCTCATAATAAACTGGTTGTACTGTTTCTACTCTACTTCTATCTCTTTTGAAAAATTTTGTAAGGTCATATTCAGATATTCCATTAGCTTCTAGTATCTCTCCTAGTACTTCTGCTTTTTCTTGGCTCTCAGGGTCTTTCATAAATTTTGTTCCAAATATTAATACAGTCTTTATTTCTCTCTCTGAAAATCCTGCTAATATTAAATCTCCTATTACATATGCTGCTCTAGTCTCTGTGTTTATCATTTCTTTTCCCCCCTTATTTTTCTTCTATTTTCTCTAATAATTTATTTAGCTTTCTTTTACATTTTATTAATGTTTCTTGGTCTACTCCCTCGAAATCTTTATCTGTAAATTCAATTCCATAATCTTCAAATACTATTTTATCTTCTTTTTCCATTGAAACCTCCAATCGAGTTACTCACTCTTTATACTTCTTTTGTTATTAATTGTGACACACTCACTTTTTTATTATACTACGTTTTCCTATTTTTGTCAAATTTATCTAATTTGAGGATTGCATAAACTTTTTGTGGGAACACCACTTTTGATATTAACCATACATTATTTTATTAAATGCTTTTCTAAAATCTCCATTTACGCTTTCATCTGCAATAGCAAATGAATAGTGAGATGTCTCTTCAACATCTTGCTTG
>JAAVXM010000043.1 GCA_022790575.1 Clostridia bacterium
AGAAAAGAATCCAGGTCAGGATACAAATACGGAAAATGAGAAACAAGAGCAAGGAAATGATAATACAACACAAGGAGAAGGACAAAATAGTGAACAAAACAATGAGCAAGAAAGTACACAAAAAGAAATAGACATGGGTAAAGTATTTTATATTGGAGACTCATGGATGGTACAAATGTCTAATCTTGGAATTATAAATAAAGATTATACACTTGCAAAAGGAGGAGCAGGAACAACAGATGCATATTTTAGAAATAATCTAAAATCAGCAATGAAAGAGGATGCATCAGCAATAGTAGTAATGCTAGGACTAAATGGGGTAAATATAAATGGAATGAAAGACTATTTGAATTTACTATCATCAACATATCCAGACAAGCCAATATATGCATTAAGAGTATTTTACGTAGGAGCGGGGTATCAATCAGGAAAAATTACAGCTACTGATTATAATGCAAAAATAGATGCATATAATCAGGAACTAGCGCAATATTGTGGTACATTAGGAAATGTAACATATGTAGATGCAACAGAGGGATTATTAACAGGAAATGTATTAAATCAAACATATATAGCAAAAGGAGATACATTCCACTTAAATAGTGAAGGATATAAGCTATTATATGGAAATATAAAAGAAGGAATAAAAGCAGGAGGAGGCAACTTGGCTTTTGGTTCAGTAACAGCAGAGTCTCGTAGATTAACATATATTCCAAAAGACCAATTTGACGCTAAAATGGCTGCTTATGAGGCCTCAGGAGATAGAGAAGTATTCAAGTATTTTACATTAGATGAAGAAGAAAATGCAGTTGTTGCATCATGGACAAAAACAACAGGAAGATTTACAACAGACTATGGAGGAAGAACAACAGCAAGTGTTCAGAGTGGATATGACTCAAGGTATGGGGAATTATCAGGAGGACAAGCTTCATTCACAGAATATGTAGCAACAACAACAGCAATAAACTACAAATCAATGGTATCAGCATATACGCTTCCATTTGAGTACATATGGGCATTGCTAGTAATGGGAGAAGATAATGATTTTGTAGGAGATTTAGCAAGAATGGCGTATAATTCAGAAATAGATATAGGAATATATGATTCTGTTACAATTACTAAAAATATTGATACAAGGAATTATACAGTTGAAGTTGAAACAGTTGTAGATGGAGGTTCGCCAAGCTACTCATATTCAGAACACACAGATACAAGTGTTATAGTAACAGAGCAAAATATGTTACAATATGATATAGCATATGCAGATGTGTGGATTGTAGAAGTAGGAGTAAAATATAACTATTCACATTCAGAGGAAAAATATTCAAATTCTATATCTATTACAGATGAAGATTGGGGACCAACAACAACTACTACCCATACATATACAAGACAAGATGGAACAGAGAAAACAACAACAACCTCGACTCGAAGTAGGATAATTAACCAAGTTAACAATTCAACACAACATATATATCATAATAAATATGAAAGAACTGAGCCAGTTGTAAGAGGTAAAGTAGATATAGATGAAAACACAAGTGATAATTTTGTTAAAGCAATAAGAAGGTCAAAAAATGCTTTTAGATTATTGACAACAAGTAATACAACAAAAGACTGGTTATGTGATATATTAAGAGAAAATGTTGATACAACTAATATGGTAGATTTAACAAGAGCATTATTAATAAAAGCAGTAGACCCAGATGCAGAAATTGATTTTGATTTTAGTATATTTAAGCCAGGTTCATTTTCAGACATGTCAGTAATGTCTTCAGCAACAATTGGGTGGGCATGGTTAGTATCTTTTGAAAATTCAGCTTTACTAGCATATAAAGAAGGAAGAACAACAGATTATAGGTCTTCTAGGTATATTTATGAATGTATAACAGAAGATAAAAAACAATATATAATGCATGATGATTTAGGAACAGGATTTAGAAATAGAAACTATGGATTTGGTGTATGTTTCTATGTTGGAAGGCAAGGAAAGTTCCAAAACCAAGGCTATTTTGCAGAGAGAGGAATCGATATTACTGCGCCACAATATCAAACATATGGGGTGTCAAAGATAGATGTTGAAATAGTGGATGAAATTTCTATACAAATGTGGAGAGAATGGAAAGAATTAGCTAGAAAAAAAGCACAAAATGTAGGAGTGGAATTAAAAGAATATCAAATTGATGCTATTGTAAATATTATGTATCAATATGGACCAAATAGAAGTTATATAAATTCATTTTTAGCAGCATATAAGAAATCTGGATTAAATGAAACAGCATTAAAAAATTCTTATCCAGGAACAAAAGATAGAAAAGATAAAATAGTACACTTATTTATAACTGGAGAATATATAACAAGTGATGGAAGGGTATTAAGTCCTGCAGATTATGGTGGAGGCGATGGAAGCGGAGTAGGTGGATATATGAGTGCATTATTATGTAATCCAGGAGTCGCTAGAAAAACAAGTCTTTATGGAAATGACCCATACCATGTACAACAACTAAAACATGTACATAGAGGACTAGATATTGCTGTACCTCAAGGAACACCTATAGTGGCATTAGGCAGTGGAACTGTAGTAGAGTCAAGATTCCAAGGTAGAAATAAGACTGGTAAAAAGGGTGACAATGGAGAAGGAAGAGGATATTATATAAGAATAGACCATGGAAATGGATATTGTACATTATATCAGCACTGTTTAAAATTACTTGTACCAGTAGGTACAAAAGTAACTAAAGGCCAAAAGATAGCACTTTCAGGAGATACAGGAGGAAGTTCAGGACCACATTTACATCTAGAAGTTTGGGTTCCACATGGACAAGGTGACCCCAATTGGAAAAATATACCAAACTGGGATGTAGTAAATCCTGAAACATTTGATTATTCAAAACTTCCACAATAATATATTTTGAATAAATTAACATTCGAAAGGAGGGATAAAATGGCTGATAAAGAAAATAAAAATTCAGAAGTACAACAAACAATAAAAAGAGTGGTAAAAAGAATATCAAAGATTTTTGCGAGAAAATCTATATTATTAGTATTAGCGATAGTATGTGTAGTCATTTTATTATCTTCTTTTGTGTGGTTCTCATTTTACGATTGGGGAACATGGAAGCTAAATGAAAAAGGTAGACCATCAATATACACAGGAAGTGTAAAAATTGACCCAGAAAAAGGAATTGTAATAGACAAAAAAGAAATGATAAAACAAGCATTAATGGATATGGGATATACAGAAGAAGAAATAGAAAAAATGAGTGAACAGCAAATAATAGATAAACTTAATTTAAGTAGAAAGCTAAATAGAGTAATTAATAGTTTTGACGATTTTACAGATGTTGAATTATTATGGGCATTATCAGAAGATTATGCTAAGTTTATAAAAACGCCACAAGAATTAGAATATTTATTAAGAGCAGAACTTATCACACAATACCCATATTTAGACTCAATACAAGACCAAGCCAAAAATGGAATTATAAAATTCTATAGATATACAGGAACAGAAGTAAATGAATTTCATAATGATAAAATGACAGCAGGAGAAAAGAATCCAGGTCAGGATACAAATACGGAAAATGAGAAACAAGAGCAAGGAAATGATAATACAACACAAGGAGAAGGACAAAATAGTGAACAAAACAATGAGCAAGAAAGTACACAAAAAGAAATAGACATGGGTAA
>JAAVXM010000044.1 GCA_022790575.1 Clostridia bacterium
ACATATTGAACAGTACTTTTAGTTGATTTTTATATTATTTTCAGGCTTGCAAAATTTTTTTCATGTCTTTATCCTGTATAATAGAAAAGAATTATTGACAAGAAATGCTAAATAGAATATAATGCAAGAAGCATACGAATTGATTACACATAAAGAGAAAGAAAATAAAGAGCAAAAATGAATAAAAAGTAAAAAAAAAGAGAAACATAAGAAGAAAGAAAGGGATGAGACATACAAATGTATGAAGTTAAGTATGTAAAAGAAAAGAAGGAACAAGTAGCAGAGAAAAGAGGAATAACGCTGATAGCGTTAGTTGTAACGATTATAGTATTATTAATACTAGCGGCAACAAGTATAGCAATGTTAGCAGGGGAGAATGGAATAATAAGCCAAGCGCAAAATGCAAAAAGTAGTTCATCAAAAGCAGAATTTGAGGAAAAAGTGAATCTAGCAGTGACAGCTTCAGGAATAAATGAAGATGGAACAAGAATAGATTTAAGCAAGCTAGATAGTGAATTAAAAAATAATGCCAAAATACCATCAGAGAATATAGCTAAAAGTGGACATAATGATACACTGCCATGGGTAATTACAGAAAAAGATTATATGTATCTAATAACAGAATATGGAAGAGTAGTAGAGATAAAAGGAATAGCATTAGATAAAAGTCAATTGAAATTGTTAAAAAATGAGAGCAAAACTTTAAGAGTGATAAAGTCAAAAGATGTGAATGGAGATGTGACATGGAGTTCAGAAAATGCAGCAGTAGCAATAGTAGACCAGAATGGGAAAGTGACAGCAGTAGGAGAGGTTGGAGATACAACAAAAATAACAGCAAAAGTAGAAGGGACAGATTATAGTGCAACTTGTGATGTGACAATTGTAAATAACATAGTAGAAGTGACACCAGAAGAAATTGCAACAAATCCAAATAAATATTATGGAAAAGTGGTTAAGAATTATACAGCAGGTGGAGCAATATATAGAATATTCTATGTTGATAAAGAAAATAAGTATGGAGATGGAAAATATACAGTATATTTGAAAGCAGACTATAAAGGAGTAAATAACATA
The DNA here is from genome assembly GCA_022790575.1 of Clostridia bacterium. Lineage (GTDB taxonomy): Bacteria > Bacillota > Clostridia > TANB77 > CAG-508 > CAG-269. The sequence continues at coordinate 1,075 of JAAVXM010000044.1, forward strand.
AATCTAAATACAGTATATAATAATTATACAATAAAAAGTAAAGTAAAAGAGATGAATCCAAATTGGGCAGAGAATAGAAGAACAGCAACATGGAATATAAATGAGAAAGCAGCAGCTTGGTTATGTGACCCAGAGACAGGGAATAATATAGAACGTCCATGGTCAGAATATTATGAAAGTGGAAAGGCCAATTATGTAATAGGAGGTCCAAGTGCAGAGATGTATGTCGATTCATATAATAGTGTATCACATACAATAGGGAATAATATATTGAGAGCAAAATATAGAGAAACAGATGTGCCAGGGTATGTATACACAGTAAATGAGAGTCAAGGTACAATATCAAAAGAGTATTATATTACAGAAAGTGGAATATTAGATTATCAAGATTATGGAAGTATGTATTGTGGAATGAATGGGCAGATGGGAAGTTATTATTGGTGGATTGCTTCACCTTCGTCTTATACCACATACATAGTGTGTGCCACAGGTGGAAATGCGGCGACTTTGTCTTGTAGTCATTATAGTACTGCACATGGTGTGTGTCCATTAGTTTCTCTAAAATCAGATTTCAAAGTACAAATAGAACTATAGAATAAGTTTACATTTTGTTTCTCAATAATACCATTTTACTAACTAAATATCCCCCAGATAATCTGGGGGATATTTAGTTGAGTCACTTTTTTTCTTTGTACAATCTGATGATTGCAAGATAATAACCATTATCTAATGCAATAGAATGTGAGTTGTTCTTTTTAGCTTCAGATACATCAAGTCTCTCAACGACCTCAAATGCTCTAACAGATTTTAAATCATAATCACTAATTTGAGAAAGAACATCTCTAACACTTAAATCATCGAACCCATAGAACTTGCCATACAAGCAGATGAAATCTTTGCATTGCCAATTATCAAGTTCATCTTTGCTAACCTCTTCACGAACATCAACAGCATAATTCTGTATAAAGCTGTAATCAATGAGTTCAGAGAAAGAGAAATCTCTGAGATAGTGTAACTTGCCATCTACCATGGTAACAGGCTTGATGACTTCATACCGTTTCATCAATTCATTGTCAGAAATGACAGGTACAAGTATTTTTAACATTGTGACTACCTCCTAAAATTCTTTTTGGAGTTTAGAAACCTAAAAGCTATGAACTTATTGATTTCCATACGATAGGTACCTTAAAAGTATAACATGTTGCATGCATTATGTCAATAATAAAAAAGTTAATGTAACCCCAAATTTTTTCTAATATTAAAAAAATAATCATAAAATATTGCAAAATTACATATTATACTATATAATAGAAAACAAATCCTGAAGATATAACTATATTTTCAGTTGCCTTTATTGAAATGAGGTAGTATTATGAAAAATTTTTTAAAAAATTACAAGTCAACGATTATATTATTAGTTGCCATAATCGTTGGAGCAATTTTTGGAATGATATTCCAAGAAAAGGCAACAATTCTTAGTCCTTTAGGAGATTTATTCTTAAATCTTTTATTAGTTATCATAGTTCCACTTATATTTTTAACAATAACAACATCAATATCAAAAATGAAAACACCAAAAAGATTAGGTAAAATAATGATTACCATAATAGGAGTATTTATATGTACATCAATAATAGCAGTATTAGTAGGATTTGCAAGTACATATTTTATCAAACTAGTAAATCCAGAAGATGGAGAGCAAATAAGAGCATCATTAGAAGAGACGACTGAAGAAGTAAGTGATGAAGAAGAGGAAGAGCCTACAATACTAGACAGAACAGTAAGTTTACTAACAGTAAATGATTTCCAAAAAATATTATCAAAAGAAAACATAATGGCATTATTAGTTGCATCAATAATATTTGGATTAGCATTAAACATGACAGGAGAGAAGGCAAAGCCAGTAACAGACTTTTTAATAGCAGCAAATGAGGTAATAAACAATGTTATAAAGATAATAATGTATTATGCACCAATAGGGTTAGGATGTTATTTTGCAGCATTAGTAGGAAACTTTGGTCAAACAATAGTAGTAGGATATCTAAAGACATTTATAGTATATACAGTAGTGGCACTAACATTCTACTTCATAATGTATACAATTTATGCATTTATAGCAGGAGGAAAGAAAGGAATAAAAGCATTCTGGACAAATGCAATACCATCAACACTAACAGCAATTGCAACATGTTCTAGTGCTGCATCAATACCAGTAAATGTAGAATGTAGCAAAAAAATGGGAGTACCAGAAGACATAGCAGAAACAACAATACCATTAGGAACAAGTTTCCACAAAGATGGTTCAATAATAGGTTCAGTATTCAAAATAATGTTTTTAGTATGTTTATTTGGAACAAGTTTAGCAACAGCAGGAGATGTATTTGGTGTTTTAGGAGTTGCATTACTTGCTAACTTATTAATTACAGCTGTACCAATTGGTGGAGGTACAATATCAGAAATGTTAATAATAACTATGATGGGATATCCAGTTGCAGCATTACCAATATTAACAATAATAGCAACAATAATAGATGCACCAGCAACAATGTTAAATGTAGTAGGAGACACAGTATCATCTATGATGGTTACCAGAGTTGTTGATGGAAAAGACTGGATGACAAAAGAAGAAAATTTCTCTGAAGGAAAAGAGAGGCAAACAGTTTAGGAAAAAATACCAATTTAAGCAAAATTAAATTGTTAATATAAATTAAGATAATAATAAAAAATAAAGGACAATAAAGAACTGTGAATAAAACACAGTTCTTATTTTTGTACTTTTAAGACTAATTCATATTTTTTTAGTTCTATCATGTTTAATAGTAGTAATTACAGTTCTATTATTAAACATTTGGAATATAATTAAAAGAGAAGAATTGTGAAAATTATGTGAAAATTATTGACAAAGAATTCAATAGGGTATATATTATTAGCAGTCAAACAAAAAGAGTGCTAATAACATGTTTTTAGTAGTTAAAGAGAAAGGAATGATATAAAAATGATAAAACCATTATCAGACAGAGTATTAGTAAAAATGAAAGAAAGTGAAGAAACCACAAAGAGTGGAATAATCCTATCAAATGCATCAAAAGAAAAACCACAAATAGCAGAAGTAATAGAGGTTGGAGCAGGGAGATTAATAGAAGGTAAAAGAGAACCTATGGAAGTAAAAAAAGGAGACAGTGTAGTTGTAAGCCAATATGCTGGAACAGAAGTAAAATATGAAGGTGAAGAATATCTTATACTAAGAGAAGAAGATATATTAGCCATATTAGTTTAATAAATAATAAAAAAGGAAGGGAGAAATTTAAAATGGCAAAACAAATAAAATTTGGAGAAGAAGCTAGAAAATCATTATTAGAAGGTGTCAATAAATTAGCAGACACAGTAAAAGTAACATTAGGACCAAAAGGGAGAAACGTAGTATTAGACAAAAGCTTTGGAGCACCATTAATAACAAACGATGGTGTAACAATAGCAAAAGAAATAGAACTAGAAGACAAATTTGAAAATATGGGAGCACGTTTAGTAAAAGAAGTATCAACAAAAACAAATGATATTGCAGGAGATGGAACAACTACAGCAACAGTATTAGCCCAAGCAATGATAAAAGAAGGAGTAAAAAATGTTGCTGCTGGAGCAGACCCAATGGCAATAAAAAGAGGTATAGAAAGAGCAGTTGCAGGAGCAGTAGAAGAATTAAAAAATATAACATCTCCAATCAATGGAAAAGAAGATATAGCAAGAGTTGCAAGTATATCAGCAAATAATACAGAAGTAGGAAATTTAATTGCTGATGCAATGGAAAAAGTATCTAAAGATGGAGTAATAACAATAGAAGAATCAAAAACATCAAATACAGAATTAAATGTAGTAGAAGGTATGCAATTTGATAAGGGATATGTATCACCATATATGGTAACAGATACAGAAAAGATGGAAGCAATTCTAGAAAATCCATATATATTAATAACAGATAAAAAAATAAGTAATATTCAAGAAATACTACCACTATTAGAAACATTAATGCAATCATCAGGAAAACTAGTAATAATTTGTGATGACATAGAAAGTGAAGCATTATCAACACTAATACTAAACAAATTAAGAGGAGTACTAAATGTTGTAGCAGTTAAAGCTCCTGGATTTGGAGATAAGAGAAAGGCAATGCTAGAAGATATTGCAATATTAACAGGAGGAGAAGTAATATCACAAGACTTAGGAATGGAATTAAAAGATACACAGATAGAACAATTAGGTAGAGCAAAGCAAATAAAAGTACAAAAAGAAAATACAATAATAGTTGATGGAGCAGGAGACAAAGAAGAATTAGCAAAAAGGGTAAAACAAATAAAAAGCCAAATAGAAGAAACAAAGAGTGAATTTGATAGAGAAAACCTACAAGAAAGACTTGCTAAAATAGTAGGGGGTGTTGCTGTAATTGGAGTAGGAGCAGCAACAGAAGTTGAAATGAAAGATAAAAAGCTAAGAATAGAAGATGCATTATCAGCAACTAAAGCTGCTGTAGAAGAAGGAATTGTTGCTGGTGGAGGAACAGCATATGTAAATATAATACCAGCAGTTGAAAAGGTTTCAAAAGAATTAGAAGGAGGAGAAAAGCTAGGAGGAGAAATTGTATTAAAAGCATTAGAAGAACCAGTAAAACAAATTGCAAGAAATGCAGGACTAGAACCAGCAGTAATACTTGAAAATGTTAGAAAATCTGCTATAGGGTTTGGATTCGATGCAGACAAAGAACAATATGTAGATATGAAAAAATCTGGAATTGTTGACCCAACAAAAGTTACAAGAAGTGCGCTACAAAATGCAGCATCAATTGCGGCTATGGTATTAACAACAGAAAGCTTAGTTTCAGACATACCAGAAGAAAGTGGTTGTGGATGTGGTCATGACCATGGTATGGATAATGGAATGGGAGGAATGTATTAATACAATACATGAATCACACAATTAATAAATTTAATAATAGTGCAAAACTCATAATATAAAAATATTATATTATGAGTTTTTTGCAGTATTTATTATTTACAATACTATAAGAGTTGTCACACTTATTGTTCTTTTAATATTAGCAGGAGTTAGTATAGCATTATTAATAGGAGAAAATGGAATAATAAGACAGGCGACAGAGGCAAAAGAAAGCAGTAGGGAAGTAGAAGTAAGAGAAAAGTTAGAATTAACATTACTTAGTGCATATAATGAAAAAGTATTAAATAATGAATACAACCAAAACGAATTTTTAAATAATATGATAACAACTAAAATAGAAAAAGTAGAAGTAAAAGGAGATATATCAATAGTAGATGGATATGCATATGAATTAGATAGAAGTGTACCTAAAATAGGAAGATATAAAGGAAAAGAAAAAGACTTAATATTTCCAGAAGTGGAAGCAACAGTAAAACTAGCAGAAGATGGTAAAACAGCAACAATAACAATAACAGCAAAAGAAGAGAAAAATGGAATAAATAAAATAGAAATATGGCAAGCAGGAGAAAAGCTAGAAGAGTTTACATATGATAATATAAAAGAAGAGATAATAAAAGGATATATAGCAAAACAAAATGGAAAATACACAATAAAAGTATATGCAGACTTAATGAACAGTACAAAAGTAGAAGTAGAAGGACTAGTGGCATCAGTAAAATTTGAACCAGAAGGAAGTAATGAATGGAAGAAAGAACACACAACAAAAGTAACAATAAAAGAAACAGAAGAAAGAGTAATAGAGTCAAAGTATCAATGGACAAATAGTGTAGTAGAACCAGGAGATGAAACATTTACAGAAATCTTTGAAAGTGGAGATACAATAACAAAAAATGGATTTACAGCAACCAAATATTCAAGTACAGGAATAACATTAAGTGTAACAAAAAAATAAATGTAACAGGCTTAACAACAGGAAATCACAATTGTAAAGTAATAGTATATGATGCAGAAAATAATAGTAGTAATATATGTTACTGTATTCCAAACAACTCCATCAGTTTCAAGTACAGGAGTATATACTGGTTCAACATTTGGTGGATTTGTATATCCTCTTCATATGGTAATGTAACAAGTGAAAATCCACAAGAATATTCACAAAAATCTGGTGGTGAAAAGAATAGGAACTATTGGTATATATATAGGAGTGTATTAGTATAAAATAGGACAAACTCATTTTAAGAAATTAGCAGTGTGGATACTTTTAGAACATAAGTATTGCAATTTTTGGAAAATTAAAGTATAATCAATACATAAAATAAAACAATAAAAAATAAGGGCATAAAGGGAGATGAAATAAATGAAAGCAATAGAAATAAGAAACAAATACTTAAACTTTTTCAAAAAGAATGGTCATGAAATAATACCATCAGCGCCATTAATACCAGAGAACGACCCATCAGTATTATTTACAACAGCAGGGATGCAACCATTAGTACCATATTTATTAGGAGAAAAGCACCCAAATGGGACAAGACTAGTAGACTATCAAAAATGTGTTAGAACAAACGACATAGAAGAAGTAGGAGACAACAGACACTTAACATATTTTGAAATGTTAGGGAACTGGTCTTTAGGTGATTACTTTAAAGAAGAATCAATAAAAATGAGTTATGAATTCTTAACAAAAGAATTAAACATAGAACCAGAAAAAATTTCTGTAACATGTTTTGCAGGAGATGAGGACTGTCCAAGAGATGAAGTAACAGCAAAATGTTGGAAAGAAGTAGGAATACCAGAAGAAAGAATATACTTTTTTGGAAAAGACGATAATTGGTGGATTGCTGGAGAAGAAGGTCCATGTGGGCCAGACACAGAAATGTTTTATGATACAGGAAAGCCAAAATGTTCAGAAGAATGTAATCCATCATGTGACTGTGGCAAATATGTTGAAATATGGAATAATGTATTTATGGAATATTTCAAAGACAAAAGTGGAAAATACACAAAGCTAAAACAACACAATGTAGACACAGGGCTTGGATTAGAAAGAATGGCAATGCTATTACAAGGAAAAGAGACTCCATTTGAAACAGAAATATTTGAACCAATAATGAACAAATTAGTAGAAATTCAGAAAGTAGACAACATAGAAAGTAGAAGAATAATAGCAGAGCATTTACGTTCAAGTATGATGATAATATGTGATGGAGGAAAACCAAGTAATATAGATAGAGGATATATTTTAAGAAGGTTAATACGTAGAATGATTAGACATATGAACAATTTACAAATTCCACTAGAAGAGTTATCAACACTAATAGACATAAATGTGGAAAACCTAAAAGAAATGTATCCAATACTTGAAGAAAAAAGGGAGACACTAAAAACAGTAATAACAGAAGAAAAAGACAAATTTGTAAAAACATTAACAAAAGGTGAAAAAGAATTTATAAAAGAAATAGAAGAAGTAAAAAAGCAAGGAAAAGACATTGTAGATGGTAAAATGGTATTTAGGTTATATGACACATATGGTTTCCCACCAGAAGTAACAGAAGAATTAGCAAGAGAAAATGGAATGCAAATAGATAAAAAAGAATTTGAAAGACTATTTAAAGAACATCAAGAAAAATCAAGAGCAGGAGCAGAGCAAAAATTCAAAGGTGGACTAGCTGGTACAGGAGAAATGGAAACAAAATATCATACGGCAACACATCTATTAAATGCAGCATTAAGACAAGTATTAGGAGAACATGTACATCAAAGAGGAAGTAATATTACTGCAGAAAGAATGAGATTCGATTTTTCACATGACAATAAAATGACTGAAGAGGAAAAGCAAAAAACAGAAGCACTTGTAAATGAATGGATAGCAGAAGCGATACCAGTTGAGCATATAGAAATGAAAAAAGAAGAAGCAATAAAATCAGGAGCAGAAGCGATGTTCATAGAAAAATATGGAGACATAGTATCTGTATATAAAATAGGAGATAAATCAATAGAATTATGTGGAGGGCCACATGTATCAAACACATCAGAATTAGGACACTTTAAGATAAAAAAAGAAGAATCAAGTTCTTCAGGTGTTCGTAGAATCAAAGCCATTTTAGAATAAAAAAGTTATTTATGATAATAGAGAATTGTAGATAGCAAAAAGAAAGGAAAATTCAATGGAAGAAAATTGTATATTTTGTAAGATTATAAAGGGAGAAGTCCCATCAAGTAAAGTATATGAAGATGAAGAGATATTAGCATTTAATGATATTGACCCAGCAGCTCCAATTCATATATTAGTAATCCCTAAAAAACATATAAAATCACTTGCAGAAATGCAAGAAGAAGACACAAGATTAATTAGTCAAATTTATAAAGTAATAAATAAAATAGCAGAAGACCAAGGATTTAAAGAAAAGGGATATAGAGTAATAGTAAATTGTGGAAAAGATGGAGGTCAAGAAGTAGGCCATTTACACTTCCATTTACTAGCAGGAACACAACTAGGAGAAAAAATTGTATAAAACTCTACCAACTAATGCAAAAATGTGGTATAATAGAAGTATAGTAGATTGATATAGCATAAAATTATGCTAGAATGGAGGTTTTTATGGATAGTAAATTTAGTAATATATTAACCATTTTATTAGTAATAGTAATAATTGCCATAATAGGAATAGTTGGGTTTTTAGGTTATAAATACATCAAAAATGAATCATCAAAAAACAATGCTGAAGACTTTGTAGACTCATTTAATGAACAAAATTCAAACAACAAAAATAATAAACCAACAGGAGATGCAACATTTGAAGGAGTACAAGAAAATAAAGACAACCAAACAGAAGGAAAGCCACAATATAAAGGATATGATATGGTTGGAACAATAGAAATACCAGCAACAAAGGTTAAATACCCTGTATTAGACCACTCAACATTATCAAAAACATCATTAGAGACATCTGTTGTAGAGATATATGGACCAGGGCTAAATCAAGTTGGTAATACAACAATAGCAGGGCATAATTTTAGAAATGGAACATTTTTTTCAAATAATAAGAAATTAAATGTAGGTGATAAAATATATATAACAGATTTATCTGGAAAGAAACAATCATATACGATTTATAACAAATATGAAACAGATGAAAATGATTCAGATTATATGGTAAGAGATACACAAGGAGCAGTAGAAGTATCATTAACAACATGTACAGATGACAGTAAAGCAAGACTAATAATTTGGGCAAAAGCTGATTAAAAAAATCCCCATAATAATTATATTGTTATGGGGATAATTTCGATTTTATTAGTATAAAAGGAGTTACTATGGATAAGAAAGAAGTCAAAAAAAGGATAGAAGAATTGAAAAAACTAGTAGAATATCATGCAAAAAAATATTATGATGAAGACAAACCAGAAATATCAGATTTCGAATATGATATGTTAATGCTAGAATTAAGTAAATTAGAAAATGAGAATCCAGAATTAATAGTAAAAACATCTTTAACACAAAAAGTTGGAGGAACAGTAAAAGAGGGATTTCAAAAAGTAGAACATGAAGTTCCACTACAAAGTTTACAAGATGTTTTTAATTTTGCAGAAATAGAAAACTTTGTGCAAAGGATAGAAAAACAAACACTAGAAAATGGGATAGAACAACCGAAATATGTTGTAGAAACTAAAATAGATGGATTATCAGCAGCAATCGAATATATAGATGGAAAACTTGTAAGAGGAGCAACAAGAGGGAATGGACTTGTAGGAGAAGATGTTACAGAAAATTTAAAAACGATAAAAACAATACCAAAAGAATTACCAGAAAAAATAAATATGATAGTTAGAGGAGAAGTATTCATTTCCAAAAGAGACTTTGATAAGATGAATCAGGAGAGAGAAAAAAATGATGAGGAATTATTTGCAAATGCACGTAATGCAGCTGCTGGGTCATTAAGACAACTAGATAGTAATATTACTAAAAAGAGACCATTAGACATGTATATATTTAATGTGCAAAAAATTGAAGGGAAAGAATTCAATTCTCATTATGAGGAATTAGAATATTTGAAAGAAATAGGATTTAATGTAAATCCTGTGCATATATACTGTAAAAACAAAGAGGAAATTTTAAATGCAATAAACAAAATAGGAAAAGATAGAGAAAAGTTAACATTTGGAATAGATGGAGCAGTAGTAAAAGTTGATGACTTAGAATTAAGAGAAAAAATCGGGACAACAAGTAAATTTCCGAAGTGGGCAATAGCATATAAATATCCACCAGAAAGGAAAGAAACAGTTTTAAAAGACATAATTTGTCAAGTAGGAAGAACAGGAGTAATTACACCAATGGCTATTTTAGAGCCAGTTAAAGTTGCAGGTTCAACAATATCAAAAACAACACTTCATAATGAAGACTTTATAAAAGAAAAGGACTTAAAGATTGGGGACAAAGTAATAATACAAAAAGCAGGAGATGTTATACCAGAGATTGTAAAAGCAGTAGTTTCAAAAAGGACAGGTGAAGAATTAGACTATGAAATGCCACGAATATGCCCTGTATGTGGGGCAGAAGCAGTGAGAGAGCCAGGAGAAGCAGCAATACGATGTACAGGTACAGAGTGTCCTGCAAAGTTATATAGAAATTTAGTTCATTTTGTATCAAGAGAGGCAATGAATATAGATGGTCTTGGAGAAAATATAATAGGTATTTTGCTTGAAAAACAAATGATTGCGAATATTGCAGACATATATACTTTAACATTTGAAGATTTTGCATCATTAAAGAAAAATGGGAATAAATTTGCTCAAAACCTTGTAGACAGCATAAATGCAAGTAAACAAAATGATTTGTACAGACTAATAACAGCGCTTGGAATAAGACAAGTTGGAGTAAAAGCATCAAAGATATTGGCAAAGAAATTTAATAATATAGATAAACTTGCAAAAGCAAGTTCAGTAGAATTAAGCTATTTGGATGAGATAGGACCAGTTGTAGCTAACAATATAAGAGAATTCTTTATGCAAGAGCAAACTATGGATTTAATATCAAAACTTAAAAAGGCAGGAGTAAATACAAAGAGGTTAGAAGCTGATACAGAAGACAATAGGTTTGAAGGGAAAACATTTGTGCTCACTGGAGCATTAGAAAAATATACAAGAGATGAAGCATCAAAGATAATAGAAGAATTTGGTGGAAAGACGTCAGGTTCTGTATCTAAGAAAACAAGTTATGTATTAGCGGGAGAAGATGCTGGAAGCAAACTTGCAAAAGCTGAGAAACTAGGAATAACAGTAATTACAGAAGAAGAGTTTGAAGAAATGTGTAAATAAAAGTGAAAGGAATTAATATGGAAAATTATACTTTTGAGGACATGTGGTTAGATTTAAAAAATGGATATCAAATATATTATACTTATGTTAGGAACAGGTATGTTTTATTTAAGACTGCTGAAAATTGTTACACACAAAAATTACTATCAGATAATCCTAAAAATCCTCAACCAAGGATGTCTGTATTGACACTAAAAAGAGTAAAAGAGATGTTTCCAGATATGGAAGATATTGAATATAAGGTAGGAATACCAGAAATAGAGAATCTATAATAAAGTTATATAGAAAAGAAAAATCAAAGTATAGAATTACTATACTTTGATTTTTGTGTGAGACATAGATAGCTAAAAGGGTAGGTGTTTAGTTAAAACTTTCTTTTTGCCTTCCTTATCAGGTTAAGTTAAGCTTGGACTTGTTAAAGACCATTAGTTGAGTTATCACAAGATTAACTTGCAATTTTTGCTTTCAGTTCCTCTCTCTGCAAGCAGGTTGGAGAGTCAAGAAAGAACTTCATGGATGCATCATCAGCTTCCTGTTCAGTCATACCCTGTAAACCAGTAAAATTTTGTCTGATAGAATGAAGTTCATCATGTTCTACCACTTTGGCACTTGACTGGAGAGGGTGAACATCCCAATTTTCAGGATGAACAAATTCATACTTGAAGCTCCAAAGCATCTTGTTAGAGGCGATTACCAAAAAGCTTGCAGACAGTTCTTCTCTTTCAATAAGCTTAATACCAAAGAGAGAAACATTGGGGTCATCATGCCGTAAATAACGGTCAATAAGGGGCTTGATTTCTTCCACAATATTTTTGTAAGAAGTTTTCAGCAGGCTAGAAATCTTAGATGTAGACATAGTTAATCCTCCTAATAAGAAAAAAGTGTAATGTTGTAGCACCTACAACATAAAATGTTTACATAATTTAATTATAACATATACTATAAGAAAAATCAAATAAAACAGGTTGAAAAAAAGTGTTATTCGTGATATACTAAAAAGCAAATAAATTTAAATATTCATGGAGATACATTTAAAATAGATAGATATAGCAATAAGAGAGGCAAAATATGAAGAAAAAGATAATATGTATTTTTATTGTAATATGTGTTTTAATAGCATTTGCTGGAACAGTTACATTTGATTGGTTATATGAGACTTTTGGGCATTTATCGATAGATGAAATAATATTTCATTTAAAAGTTCCAATGCAAGGGGCAAATACAGAAATAATAATTACATTTTTAAAAATATGCATTTGGAAAGTAATTATACCAACTGCAATAATATCATGTGTGTTAATATATCCAATGGTAAAAGACTTAAAAGTTATAGATGACAAAATACACACATCAGAAAGAAAGAGGACAGTAGTAGTTAGTTTTTCGATATCAATAATAATATTAATAATAAGTTTAAGTAGTGTAATAAAAAAAACAGATATAATAGAATATATAAAAAGTCAGACAGACAATTCGAATTTTATAGCCAATGAATATGTAGACCCTAAGAAAGTAGATGTAAAATTTGAAGAAGAAAAGAGAAATTTGATATATATTTTTTTAGAATCAATGGAAACAACATACCATTCAAAGGAAAATGGTGGACTTTCTGAGCAAGAGTTAATACCAGAACTTGCAAATCTTGCCCAAAAAAACATAAACTTTAAAAACACGGAGAAAATAGGAGGAGCAAGTATATTAAGTGGAACAAGTTGGACTGTAGGAGCCATGACAGCACAGACAACAGGACTTCCACTAAAATTAAAGATAGATGCAAATGCATTAGGAAAGTATAGTGTATTTTTAGAAGGAGCATATAGTATAGGTGAAATATTAGAGAACAATGGATATCATAACTTTTTACTATTAGGCTCAGAGGCAACATTTGGTGGAAGAAAGAACCTATTTGAGCAACATGGAAATTATGAAATATGGGACTTTGAATCAGCAATTAAAGAAAATGCTGAAACAGAAAAAATATGGTGGGGATTTACAGATAATAAATTATATAATTATGCCAAAGGAAAGATATTAGAATTATCACAAAAAGAAGAACCATTTAATTTCACAATGTTAACAACAGACACACATTTCCCAGAGGGATATTATTGTGAAAGCTGTGTAGATAAATGGGATGAGCAGTATAAAAATGTAATATCATGTGCAAGTAAAAAAGTAAATGAATTTATAAAATGGATAGAAGAACAGGAATTTTATAATAATACAACAATAGTAATAGTTGGAGACCATTTAACTATGCAAAGTAACTTTTTTGAAATTGAAGAAGGACAAGAATATGAAAAAAAGGTAGTTAGTATAATAATCAATCCAGCCAAACAGCCACAAAGCATGGAACAAAGATTATATTCAACAATGGACTTATATCCTACTACATTAGCAGCAATAGGAGCAACAATAGAAGGAGAAAAATTAGGATTAGGAGCAAACCTATTTTCTAGTGAAGAAACATTAATAGAAAAATATGGATTAGAATATGTTAATAATGAGTTGAATAAAAATTCAAAATTTTACGATAATAATATATTAGTATCAAGGTAGTATGAAAGAAGGTCAAAAATGGAGAAAATATCAGTAATAGTATCCTGTTATAATGAAGAAAAAGCATTACCATTATTTTATGAAGAAATGGAAAGAGTACGAAAAGAGGAATTTGAGGAAATAGCAGAATTTGAATATATTTTTGTAAATGATGGTTCAAAAGATAATACATTAGAAATAATAAAAAAACTAAGAGAAAGAGATGAAAAAGTGAGATATGTTTCATTTTCAAGAAACTTTGGAAAAGAAGCAGCAATGTATGCAGGTATGGAAGTTGCAAAAGGAGACTTAGTAACATTAATGGATGCAGATTTACAAGACCCACCATCACTTTTGAAAAAAATGTATGATGTAATAAAAGTAGAAGGATATGATACTGTAGCAACAAGAAGAGTAACACGAAAAGGTGAGCCACCAATAAGAAGTTTTTGTGCAAGAATGTTTTATAAAATAATAAATAAGATATCAGATATAGAGATGGTTGATGGAGCTAGGGACTATAGATTAATGAAAAGACAGGTAGCAGATGCAATAATCTCATTAAAAGAATATAACAGATACTCAAAAGGATTATTCAGTTTTGTTGGATTCAGCACAAAATGGATAGAATATGAAAATGTAGAAAGAATTGCAGGAGAGACAAAATGGTCGTTTTGGAAATTATTTAAATATGCATTAGAAGGAATAACAGCTTTTTCAACAACACCATTAATATTATCATCATTATTGGGAATAATCTTTTGTATAGCAGCATTTATAGCAATAATATTAATAGTAATTAGGACATTAATATATGGAGACCCAACATCAGGATGGCCATCATTAGTGTGTATAATAGTATTTGTAAGTGGAGTACAATTGTTTACAATTGGAATAATAGGGCAATACTTATCAAAAACATATTTAGAAGTTAAAAAAAGACCAATATACATAATAAAAGAAACAGAAGAAAATTAATATTATAGTATAGGAATAAAAATCTAGATAACTAGAGAAAATATAATGGGGATTATAAAGGTAGAGGAGAAGATATAATGTTTAATTTTGGATTAGGTCAAGATATAGGAATAGACTTAGGTACAGCAACAGTAATTGCATATGTAAAAGGAAAAGGTGTAGTTTTAAGAGAACCATCTGTTGTTGCAGTAGACAGTAATACTAAAGAAGTTTTAGCTGTAGGACAAGAGGCAAGAAGAATGTTGGGAAGAACACCAGGGAATATAGTAGCAACAAGACCATTAAGAGAAGGTGTAATATCAGACTATACAGTAACAGAAAAGATGTTAAAATATTTTATAAATAAGGTAAATGGAAAATCTCTATTTTCGCCAAGAACAATGATATGTATACCATCAAGAGTTACTGAGGTAGAAAAAAAGGCAGTAATAGATGCAGCAGTACAAGCAGGTTCAAGAAAAGTATTTTTAATAGAAGAACCAATAGCTGCAGCAATAGGAGCAGGAATAGACATTGCAAAACCATGTGGAAACATGGTAGTAGATATTGGTGGGGGAACAACAGATATAGCAGTAATATCATTAGGAGGTTCTGTAGAAAGTACATCATTAAAAGTTGCAGGAGATAAATTTGATGAATATATAGTAAAATATATAAAAAAGAAATATAATATAATGATTGGAGAAAGAACTGCAGAGGACTTAAAAATAAATATAGGTTGTGTATATCCAAAAATACAAGATGAAGAAATGGAAATAAGAGGAAGAGACTTAGTTGCAGGATTACCAAAAACAATAAAAGTATATTCAAGTGAAATGTTAGAAGCATTGATAGAGCCAGCAATGATGATAGTAGACAGTGTACACTCAGTATTAGAAAAAACACCACCAGAATTAGCAGCAGACATTAGTGATAAAGGAATTTATATGACAGGTGGAGGTTGTTTAGTTAATGGATTAGACAAGTTACTACAAGAGAAAACAGGAATAAATGTAATGATAGCAAATGATGCAGTATCATGTGTTGCATTAGGAACAGGGAAGGCATTAGATAACTTAGATTCATTAGATAGAAATAGAAAATAGAAAAGAAAGTAAAAAAATAAAATGAAAGCGACATTTCAAAATGAAATGCCACTTTTATTTTTTATATACAATAGACAAATTGTGACTATGTTGTCTTGTCTAATTTATTATTGTATTTTTCTTGATTTAATTCCAAAGAATATTGAAATACCAACTAAAGCTACAAATCCTGCTAATATTAGGTGAGAACCTGCTTCTGGTAATGGTGCAGGAGCTACAGTATCGTCAACTTGTACAGGTACAAGTCTTATTTTTGGAGTTACTGGAGATGATTTCTCTTTATTTGTATTATCAAAATCTGTAAAATTAATTTTTACATTTTCATTTGTATCTAAAATCTTACCAATTATACTTTCATCAAAAGTATCTTTTAAAGTTAAATTGTATTGAACAGTTGCTGTTTTACCAGCTTCTAATTCATCAATATTCCATAAAATACTATTAGTTGTAGCATCAATGTTTGGTGAGATTTTACTTGTATCAAAACCATCTACATATGTCATATCAAAGTTATCTACAATATATTTTGGGAAGAAGTCTTCAACTGTGATATTTTTTAATGATTGTGTGATAGGCAATAAATCACGATAGATACTATCTGTTATTGTGCTCTCAATTTGACTGTCACTAACATTATAAAATTTTCCAACTGTAGGTTTTGCTTCTGAACCAAAGACTTGTTCAATAACTTGACCATATGTATAAATTTTATCTCCTTCTTTTCTAAAACTTGCATCAACATTTGTTATACCAGTTAACATAGTAATTACATGATAGTCACTTAAAGATAATAAAGTAGCTTTTGTTTTATTTATTACATCTGTTAGTCCATTATATGTAACTAAATCATTGTGACCAATTGCTATATTTGGTAAACCATCTGTTAGTACAATAATGTATTTATTGTTATCTTCAGATGTGAATGATTTTTTTGCAAGTTGTAAACCTGAGTCCAAGTTTGTATATTGACCAGTTCCTTTTATAGCAGATATTTTACTCTTTAATGTTTCAATATTATTAGAAAGTTCACAAACATTTTGTGCATCTGCTTCAGTACCAGTTGTTATGAAACCAGTTGTTGGGTCAGTTACATTGCTTGTTGAAAAAGTAACAACACCTATTTTTAGATTAGAACTATTTGCTTTTAATAAAGCTTCTACTAAAGTATTTGCAGAGTTTAACACTAAATCTTTTCTTGTAGTGCTACCAACTGCTGTATCCATACTTTGAGAACTGTCTATTACTAACATTAGTTCTCCACTTGGTATTATTGCTTTTGAATTATTTGTTAAACTTAATTGTAATGTGACTTGATGATTTTCTAAATTTGAAGCTACTATCTTTTTCTCAAATGTAGATGCATCATTCAAATCTATTTTGCATACATTGTCTTCTACAATTTCCATTGTAGGAGCTACAGCAAAAACACTTGTTGCCATAGATAAAATCAATAATATTATTATTGATATTGTAAAAAATTTTTTCATTTAAAACACCTCATTATTATTTTAATATAAAAAGAACATTTTTGCAACATATTTTGACAAGTATCTTGAGAAATATGTAATAAATTTGCATAAAGATACTTGACATGAATAAAGTACTGAGATAAAATGAAAAAATAAAACGAAAGAAGATAGGAGAGAATCAAAATGATAAACGCTAGAACCCTTGAGGGAGTACACACACACACACACACACAAGTAATTTAGTAAAAATAAAAAGAGGTAAAAAAACCTTTATTAATGATGAGTAGATGAGCTATTTGTATAGAACAAGTAGGTCATCTTTTTGGCGTGCATGGTTGAAAAAGAATGTGATTAAAAATGAAAAAGATAAGAAAAAAGAGGAGGAGTACAAATATGAAAAAACATGAAAAAGGAATAACATTAATAGCGTTAGTTATAACAGTTGTGGTATTATTAATATTGGCAACAATAAGTATTGCAGTATTAACAGGAGATAATGGAATAATAACAAAGGCAAAGGAGTCAAAAGTTAAAACAGAGGAGGCACAAAAAAAAGAATTAAGTGCATTGGATAAATTAAATGATATGATAGAAAATCCAGATAATTACACTCCAGATGAAATAACAGGAGAGGCAGACAAAGTAATAAGTGATTTAAGGGATAAAATTGCTCAATTAGAGAAAGAAAAATCAGATATAGAAAATGAAAAAAATAATAGGATAGATGAATTAAATAAAACAATAGAAGATTTAAGAGAGCAATTAAGTAATTCTGGAAGTGGTGGAGCGTCACAAGAAGAAATAACAGCATTAAGAAATCAATTAACAAAAGCACAAAATGATTTAAAAAAGGCACAAGAGGAAATAGCAAATAAAAATAGTCAAATAACAGACTTAAATGAACAAATAAAGCAACAACAACAAACTATTACAGATATACAAAACCAACTAAATGAAGCACTTAAAGACTTAACAGAAGCTAATACAGAAAATGAAACATTGAGAGAGCAAATTGCGCAAAAAGATGAACAAATAAGAAATTTGAATAATGAAGTTACTACAAAGCAAAATACAATAGAGGAATTACAAGCAACAATAATAAGCAAAAATACAGAAATAGAAAATCTAAATAATCAGGTAACAAATCTACAAAATGAAAAAAAAGCTAATGAAGAACGAATTGCAGAGTTAGAGCAGGCTGTTACTGATAAAGATAATGAAATTGCAAATTTAAGAGAACAAATAAAAGTAAAAGATGATACTATAACTGATTTACAAGGTCAAATTACTACAAAAAATAATGAAATTGAAAGCTTAAATACACAAGTTACTGAATTGCAAAATCAAATAAAGGATTTACAAAATCAAATTATAGAATTAAATAAAACTATAGAGCAATTACAATCAGGAGTGGGAGCAGGGGGAGAAGTTTCAGTATCCGCAATTGTAAATGAACCTGAAAAGTTTTATGGTAAGAAAGTAGTTAATTATAAGAAAAATGGAACATATAGAATTTTCTATGTAGATAAAGAAAACTATTTTGGAGATGGAGAAAATACTGTATACTTAAAGGTTGACTATGATAGTTTAAATGAGACTAAATTAGAAACAAGTTATACAACAAATACATTAGTTAAGAAGATGAATAAAGCATGGTCTAGGAGAAGAAATGATGAGACTATATGGAATAATAATGAAAAGGCTTCTGCGTGGTTGTGTGACCCAGAATCAGAAACAAGCCATATAAATAGAATATGGTCTGATTATTATGATAGTACAAAAGCAAATTATGTAATAGGTTCGCCAAGTGTAGAAATGTATGTGAAATCATATAATGATGTATCTCATACTTTAGGAAATCATGTATTAGGAAGTGTGTATTCAGAAGGTATAGGTTCATCAAAAGTTTATGGATATTTGTATACAGTAGATGGTGGTTCTTCGAGCAGTTATACAGATAGTAATACTATTGATTATCAAGGATATAATAGTATATATGCAGGTTTTGAAGGAAAGAAAGGATATAATTGGTGGCTGGCTTCGCCTTCGTCTCATAGCAGCAACGGTGTGTGCTATGTGTATGGTAGCCACGCGTACTTGAACAGCAGCAGCTATAACTACACTTATGGCGTCTCTCCCCTAGTTTGTCTAAAGTCTGATTTCCAAATACAGATAGAGATGGAACAATAAATGTATATTATTTATATGCAAAAAAGATTGCTAGAAATAGGGAAGTAGCTATGAGGAGTTGTTTTCATAGCTACTAAAAAATTTCTAGATTATTTATTTAAGTATAATAATTAATAAAGATGTTATTAGTAATCGCTATAAATTAGTGTTTTAATGCTGTATTACAAAATTATGCAAAAATAAATGAAAAAATTTCTAAAAAACTATTGACAACAATCAAAAAAAATAGTATACTAGTCATTGTCAATAGACATGGTCGCTTAGCTCAGTTGGCTAGAGCATCTGCCTTACAAGCAGAGGGTCATAGGTTCGAGCCCTATAGCGACCACCATATTTTATGGCCTGGTAGTTCAGTTGGTTAGAACGCTAGCCTGTCACGCTAGAGGTCGACGGTTCGAGCCCGTTCCAGGTCGCCATATTTATATAGGATATGTAATAATACATATCCTATAATAAAATATTTTGTTATTTAATTAACAAGTAGATGCCTCGATAGCTCAGTTGGTAGAGCAAAGGACTGAAAATCCTTGTGTCACTGGTTCGATTCCAGTTCGAGGCACCAACAATATTTTTGTTCGAACTAATAGAACAGATACATACAAATATCATTCAGAAAAGGATGGTATTTTTTTTGTTGCCTAAAATTATTGTTTTGCAGATAACAATAGTTATTATAGTGAATCATAACTCATAGGGGACAAGGTTTTAGTT
The DNA here is from genome assembly GCA_022790575.1 of Clostridia bacterium. GTDB lineage: Bacteria > Bacillota > Clostridia > TANB77 > CAG-508 > CAG-269. Next base: position 21,311 of record JAAVXM010000044.1, read on the forward strand.
AAGTATATTAGAGAAGAGAGTATTAAATATGTTTGACAAATCTACAATGTATAGGGAACAATATAATAAGATTAATTGAAATATACATAAAAGTATGATATAATAATGGCATATTTTATATATTGCCAAGAGCAAGTAAATAAATTCCTTTGCTATACCTAGGAGGTCAGACTAGGTTTTACATATATGAAAGACATAACCGTTATTCGGAAAGGAGAAAATAAGTATGAAAACCTATAAAAAAGTAGCTATGGTCATATCTGTTATAATAGCAATGGTACTGACAATAGGTCTGAACTTGATTTCACCAATAATGATACCTTCATATAAAGGTTCTATCACATCAGAAAACTATCAAAATCTAAAAGAATATGCTTTTGAGATAGCTAGTAAATCTGATACAAAATCAAGGGAGGATATACTTGTAACTAAAGAATTGACAAAAGAAGCCTTAATAGTTAATGTAGATGCATCGATTTATGGTATTCAAGCTATTTTTCCAGTATCTAATATTAATGAGAAAATCGAAAATGGTATTATAAAATATGAGGGTGTTATAGATTATAATAATGTAAAATATTCAGAACATACAGATGTTTATCCACCATTAATGACTATTATGATGACTATCATTTTTTTTGTGGTATGTACAGGTTCATTATATGCCATATTTTGTATTATACCAAATTCAGTTAGTTGTAAGAGACACTGACCAAAAAACATAAAAAACTTTAATGAGAGTTTTAGCTATAGAGAACTCCTTCAATTGATTTGAAGGAGTTCTCTATATATTTTAAGATGATTGTTTTTATAGGCAAATTGTGGTATAATGATGAAGGAAATGTATTATTACAAAAGAGAAGTAATAACAAAAAGTTATGGCCTAATATGTGGGATGTAACAGTTGGTGGACATGTAGAAAGTGGGGAATTTGGAAGGCAGGCATTAATAAGAGAGGCTAAAGAAGAATTGGGAATTGAAGTAGAAGACAATGACATCAAATATTTAATAGGCTCTACATCAATAAACCAAAATGGAAATATTATAAATAAACATTATAATGAATGTTATTTAATAACAAAAAAGATAGACACTTCAGAAATCAATATACAGAAAGAAGAAGTATCAGAAGTAAAATATTTTTCAAAAGAGGAATTACTACAAAGAATAGCTAATAATTACCAAGGTTTAACAGACAAAACAGGTCCATGGAAATTTCTTGAGAAAATACTAATGTTGATGATTTGAAATTAAATATAGAAGAATAGAAGTAGGGGATGAAGAAATGGAATTAAGAGAAAAATTAGAATTATTAAATGAAAAGAGTTCTATTGCAGAAGTTCAAAAATACATAAAAGATATGAAAAAAGCCAGAAAATTTGATGGAGTTACTATCGAACGAGAAATGATGTTATTTATAGAAGAATTGGGAGAACTTGCTAAAGCAATAAGAAAAAATACAAATGGACATTTAGATGTAGCAAAAGAATATAATGATAATGTTGAAGAAGAATTAGCAGATTGCTTTATATATTTACTTAATATAGCTAATATGAATAATGTAGATATGTTTAAGGCATTCAAAGAAAAAGAAACTAAAAATTGTGATAGAGTTTGGAGATAATATAGAACTAGAGAGATATTATTTAATAAAGAGACAAAAGTGAATAGAGAAGAAATAATAAGATTATAAAATGTAAAAAAAATAAAGATATTTACTTTTTGACATTTACATAATTCTATGGTATAATAATATCGATTAATGTTAGAAACATATAGTATTTACAAAACTAATATTCACTAATTAGTGATGGAGTTAAATCTCCTTGCTTTTTAGTTTTACGATAAATGTTCTCATCAATAAAAGAAAGGAGTAATTGTAATGTTTAGCTTTATAATAGGAATAGTGAAATTTATTATTTCGATTGTAATTATGGCTTTTTGGGGTTCGTGGGTAATAATATTAGTCCAAATTATGTGGGAACGTAAATGGGAAAATATAGAATCCATGAAAAAGCTTAGAGAAAAACATCCAACAGTAGTAGAAGTAGTGGCACTTATAGCTGGTCTTATTACTTTTCTAATTGGAACAGCTATTGCTGGAGCACTACTGATAGGTATCATTAACTTTTAAAGCATTGCAAAATGTAATTTGCAGAAAGGATGAACAACATGAAGAAATTAATTAAAGAAGAGAAGCGGAGAAGTGTGATATCCTCCAAAGAACTTAAAGCCATTTTGGCAGGGGTTATATTTGCCTACATATGGCAAATAGCGGCCTATTTTATGGGAGACTGGTCTGAAGGAGCAATGAAGCCTGTGGAATATCTGATTCCTAATTCTGGGATACAGATAGCTACTGGAATTCTAGTTACATGGCTTTGCTTTGGACTATTTGGAGTAAGTTGGATTAAACGGTGGGAAAAGATTTCACTGTTTGGGCTTGCATTCATTGTCCCATTTGCCATAATTTCTGCAGTAGCAGTATTTATTGATATGGTATTTCTTTGGAAGACCACAAATTTTTGGGTTGGAAATGTAGTTGCTTCAGTGATAATTGCAGTAACATTGTTCAGACCTTTTATCAAAGTTAAGCTTTGATAGACTAGTATCCAATTCAAAACAAACATTACTATTCAAATTGTTTAGCAAAATAATATTAAAGTGCCAGTTCTAATTAAAGGGCTGGCACTTTAATATAAATGTAATAACATAAAAATAATTGTTTTTTGACAAATTTTGTGATATAAATATAAAAAAGTATTAAGTTTAAATAAGTATTAAAGGAGTATAAGAGATGAAAGATTTATTAAAAACAAATTGTTTTGACATACAAGAAACAATGATAATTGTAGGAAGTTGCCTAAAAAGTATGCAACCTAAAGCATATAAAGAATTAGAAAAAATTTCATCAAATATTTATGATGTATGTTTAGAAAAAGAGCATTTAAACATGGTAGTGACAAAAGTAATAGGTATGGTTGCAAGAGAAAAAATCAAAAATTTAGTATTTGCAACAGTAGATAAGTCACCTCATTGTGTACAACTTCATTATATTATAAAAGAATTAGAAAATGCCATTGACATAAGTAATATCAAAATAAAAAACTATGTTGCTGTAAATGATGAATTAGTTGAGATACCATTAAAAGTAATAAGCTTATCAAAAAATTTATCTAAATTAAAAGAAGAAATAGATGGATAAAAAGGAGGAAATGTAATGTTAAAAAAAGGAGATTTATATAAACATTTTAAGGGAGCGACTTTAGAAGAGAAAAATATATATGAAATTATAGAAACAGGAGTAAAGTATTCAGGAGATGCTTCTGAAAAATCAATAGAAAATTTAGTTGTATATAAAAATATATTTCAAGGTAAAATTTTTGCCAGAGAATATGAAGATTTAGTAGCAGAACTTCCGGAAGACAAACAAAAACAATATGGACAGTTACATAGAATAGAAAAACTCACACCAGAAGAAATAAACATGGTAAAAATGAGATTAAATACAATAAAATAATAAGTAGGGAGGAAGGCATATTGTTAGTAAAAAATAATTATGAAGAATGTTTAACAAATATAGCTTGTTCGATTCAAAAATATTTTGAATTAAAACCAAAACACAAATCCTTGCCTTATATTGATAAAATTCTAAGTGATAAGCAGCCTAAAAATGTTATAGTAATATTATTTGATGGTATGGGTTCTAGGATATTAGATAGAACAATAAGCAAAGAAAGTTTTTTTAATAAAAACAAGATAAAGGAAATAACTACTGTATTCCCAGCAATTACAACTGCTGCAACTACATCAATTCGTACAGGATTAAACCCTATTGAACATTGATGGCTTGGATGGAATATGTATGTAGCGCCTATAGATGAAACAATAACTTTATTTTTAGACACTGAAAAAGGAAAAGATAAAGTTGTGAGTGAAAAATTCTTAAATGTAAAAGAAAAACTAGTACAAAGAACTATAGTAGATGAGATAAATGAAAATACAGAATATAGTGCAATTGAACTATTTCCTTTTGGAGAAAACAAATATAACAGCTTTGACGAAATGCTAGAAATCATAGAAAAAGAATGTAATAAAAAAGGGAAGAAGTACATTTATGCCTATGATAATGAACCAGACCACACAATGCATGACTTTGGACCAGATGATGAAAGAGTAAAAGAATTAATTGAAATAAGAAATAATAAAGTTGAACAATTATGTAATAATTTAAATGATAGTATAGTAATTGTAGTTGCAGACCATGGACATAAAGAAGTTGAACACATTTACTTAAAGGATTATCCAAATGTAATGGAAATGCTAGAAAGAACTACATCATTAGAACAAAGAGCAATATCTTTTAAGATAAAAGAAGGTTATAGAGAACAATTTATCAAAGAATTTAATGGGAATTTTGGTAAGTATTTTAAGCTGTATTCTAAATCAGAAATAATAGAGTCACATTTATTCGGATATGGAGAGGAAAATGAATTGTTTAGAGAAGCTATAGGAGATTTCATTGCTATAGCTGAAAATTCAAATAAATGTATAATAACAGATGGAGATGATATACTAAGGTCACAACATGCAGGATATACAGATGATGAAATATATGTACCATTAATTGTTATTGATATTTAAAGAGTTAGATGACTGGTAAATTTATATGATAAAATAAATTACAATATAGAAAGAAAGCAATGAATAATTTTATAATAATAGACAAGGAGATAAATTATGAAACTTATAATAAATGCAGATGATTTTGGATTAAGCGAAAGCATAAGTGATGGTATTGTTAATGGAATAAAAGAAGGGTATATTACTAGTACAACGATTATGGCAAATATGCCATGTACTGAATATGCTGTAAAGCAAGCTGTTGAAAATAATATTAATTGTATTGGTTTACATGTGAATTTAACTGTTGGTAAACCAATTATTTCAAACAATAATCTTATTGATAAAAATGGAACATTTTATTATAATACAAAACAAATTAAAAATTCGAAATTAACATATGAAGATGCATTTTATGAAATAATGGCACAAATAGAAAAAATAAATGATTATAGTAATGGAATTATAAAAATAGACCATATAGACACACATCATCATTTGTTTGATAATAAAAATATAAAACAAGCCATCATAGATATTTCAGACAATTTAAAAATACCAATAAGAAATGAAAATATAAGTAATATCAAAAGTCCAGATGTTTTATATAAAGGTTTTACTATAAATAATGTTAATATAGAGTCGTTAAAAGAAATGGTTTCAATATATAAAGATAAAAATGTTGTTGTAGAACTTATGACACATCCAGGATTTATAGATGAATATACAAAATCAATAACTAGTTATTTAAATAGAGAATTAGAATTAAATGTTCTAAAGGAAGCTATGGAAATAGGGATATTTAACGAAATAGAATTAATAAATTTTAGACAATTTTGGTCACAAAGGAGGAAAAATGTTTAAATTAGTATCAAATTATAAGCCAACAGGTGACCAACCAAAAGCAATAGAATATTTGAGTAAAGGGATTGAAGAAGGAAAGAAATTCCAGACACTTTTAGGTGTAACTGGCTCAGGAAAAACATTCACAATGGCGAACATCATACAAAAAGTGCAAAAACCAACACTAGTATTAGCACATAATAAAACATTGGCAGGGCAATTATATAGTGAATTTAAAGAATTTTTTCCAGAAAATCATGTAGAATATTTTGTGTCATATTACGATTATTATCAACCAGAAAGCTATATAGCACAATCAGACACATATATAGAAAAAGATGCTTCAATAAATGATGAAATAGATAAATTAAGACATTCAGCAACAGCTTCTCTATTTGAATCAAAAGATGTAATTGTAGTAGCATCAGTATCATGTATATATGGATTAGGAGACCCAATAGATTATGAGAATATGATAGTATCTTTACGACCAGGGATGAATATAGAAAGAGACAAAGTATTAAAAAAATTAGTAAATATGCAATACTCAAGAAATGAGATAGACTTTAAAAGAGGAACATTCAGAGCAAAAGGAGACATTGTTGAAATATATCCATCAGACAAGGGGGAGTCAGCAATAAGAGTAGAATTTTGGGGAGATGAAATAGAAAAAATAAGTGAAATAAATCCATTAACAGGAAAGACAATAGGAATAAGGCAGCATGTAATGGTGTTCCCAAATTCACATTATGTAACATCAAAAGACAAAATGGAAAGAGCAATTCAAACAATAGAAAAAGAAATGGAAGAAAGAGTAGAGTACTTTAAAAGTCAAAATAAATTGATAGAAGCTCAACGTATACAAGAAAGAACAAATTTTGATATAGAAATGATGAAAGAAACTGGATTTTGCCAAGGAATTGAAAATTATTCAAGACATATAAGTGGAAGAGAGGAAGGAAGTCCACCATTCACATTATTTGATTATTTTCCAGATGACTTTTTATTATTAATAGATGAATCACATGCAACAATTCCACAAGTTAGAGCAATGTATAATGGAGATAGAGCAAGAAAAGATTCATTAATAAAATATGGATTTAGATTGCCATCAGCATATGATAATAGACCATTAACATTTAGCGAATTTGAAGAAAGAACCAATCAAGTAGTATTTGTAAGTGCAACACCAGCTGATTATGAGAAAGAACACTCAAAAGATAATGTTGTGGAACAGATAATAAGGCCTACAGGATTGCTAGACCCTAAAATAGATGTAAAACCTGTAACAAATCAAATTGATGATTTATTAGAACAAATTCGTATAAGAGTAGAAAAAAATGAAAGAGTACTAGTTACAACACTAACTAAAAAGATGGCAGAAGATTTAACAGAATATTTAAAAAGTTTAGATATAAAAGTTAATTACATGCATTCAGAGATAAAAGCATTAGAAAGAATGGAAATAATAAGAAATTTACGTTTAGGAGAATTTGATGTTCTTGTTGGAATTAACTTATTAAGAGAAGGACTAGATATTCCAGAGGTTTCACTTGTTGCAATACTAGATGCAGATAAAGAAGGATTTTTACGTTCAGAAAGGTCATTAATTCAAACTATTGGTAGAGCGGCAAGAAATACAGAAGGAACAGTAATAATGTATGGTGATGAATTAACTGAATCAATGGAAAAAGCAATAAAAGAAACAAATAGAAGAAGAGCAATACAAGAAGAATATAATAAGGAACATAATATAAAGCCTAAAACAATTCAAAAGTCTGTAAGAGATTCAATAAGGGCAACTCAAGTAGAAGATATAGGAACAGAATATAAAATGGAAAAAGATGAGGATATTAAAGAAACAATAAATAAATTGACTGATGAAATGCTTGAATATGCAAGCAAAATGGAATTTGAAAGAGCTGCTGAATTAAGAGATAAAATAAAAGAATTGGAAAAATTAATAATGTAATATAAATTTTTATTTAATAAAAAAGAGGACTGCAAAGCAGTCCTCTTTGAACTATTACTGCTTATTGATATAGCAGATTTGTAGGCCAGTGTTTCCGATAAAAATCCCAGACTGGCGTATGGAGATTTCAGGAAATGCATTTTCCAAAATCTTGACCTCATAGGTATAGAGGTACATTTCCATTTCTTCTTGAGAAGAATCATTGAGAAATGCATTTATCTTTGTGCTGTTCTTGTGGCGCCGAGAACAATATCCCATAATCATTGAATCACTCCTTAAAACGACATTTGGCAAAAAGCCAAATCACTTTTTGAAAATATGGCAAATCTGGACTTTGGTATTCTCAATGTAGTTCCCGGTTTGCCGAATGATGATGTCAGGGTTATCCTTTTTCAAGCGATAAATTTCGCCCTTATACAGACGCATTTCCAGCTTCCTCCAACAGGGGTCGTTGAGAAAGGCTCTTACCCTCTCATTGTTCCGTTCACGACGAGACTTGTAACCAACCATGTTAATACACTCCTTAAATAGTTCTATAGCAAAAAGCTAATATATATTATACAACAAAATATCAATTATGTAAATAGTTATCAAAAAAATAAAAAAAGTTGAACAAACTCTTGTTTTGGATTTAAAAATGTAGTATAATGATTGTGTTAAATTTAGGGGGAATTGGAATGAATGACAAAATAGTAATAAAAGGTGCAAAAGAGCATAATTTAAAAAACATAAATTTAGAAATACCAAGAGATAAACTTGTAGTAATAACAGGATTATCAGGTTCAGGAAAATCATCATTAGCATTTGACACATTATACGCAGAAGGACAAAGGCGATATGTTGAAAGTTTATCATCATATGCAAGACAATTTTTAGGATTAATGGAAAAGCCAGATGTAGAATCAATAGAAGGATTATCACCAGCAATATCAATAGACCAAAAAACGACCTCGAAAAATCCACGTTCAACAGTAGGAACAGTAACAGAAATATATGATTATATACGTTTATTATATGCAAGAATAGGTGAGCCATATTGTCCACATTGTGGAAAGAAGATAGAAAAACAATCAATAGACCAGATAATAGACAATGTAATGAAACTTGAAGAAGGAACCAAAATACAAATATTAGCACCAGTGGTTCGTAGTAGGAAGGGAGAATACACAAAATTATTTGAAGAATTACAAAAAGAAGGATTTGCAAGAGTTAGAGTAGATGGAGAAATGTATGAACTCACAGATGAGATAAAACTAAATAAAAACAAAAAACATGAAATAGAAATAGTAGTAGACAGACTAGTAATAAAAAAAGAAATTATAGGAAGGCTAACAGAGTCAGTAGAACTAGCACTAAAACATGCAGAAAATATGGTTTTAATAGATATAATAGGAGGAAAACCTGTACTATATAGTTGCAATTATGCATGTCCAGACTGTGGTTTCAGCTTTCCAGAATTAACACCAAGGATGTTTTCATTTAACAATCCATATGGAGCATGTCCAAAATGCTCAGGAATAGGGTATTTAATGAAAATGGATGAAGACTTAATAATACCAGACAAAACGAAAACATTATATGATGGAGTAAAAGCATTTGGTTCAAGTACTATGAAAAAGGGAGACACAATGGCAAAAATGTACTTTGAAAGTGTAGGAGCACATTATGGAATAGACATAAAAAACAAAAAAATAAAAGACTTGCCAAGGGAATTTTTAGAAAAAATTCTATATGGAACAGGAACAGAAGAAATAGACTTTGAATATTCATCATATGCAGGAGTAAGAAAATTCAAAGCACCATTTGAAGGAGTAATACCAACACTAGAAAGACGTCACAATGAAACAAAATCACAAGGAATGAGAGACTTTTATGAAATGTATATGAGTAATATGCATTGTGATGAATGTAATGGAGCAAGACTAAAAAAAGAAATATTATCAATATGTATAAATAGAAAAAACATAAATGAAATAACAGAAATGTCTATAAAACAACTACAAGAATTTGTTAGAAATTTAGAATTAACAAAATCACAACAAATCATTGCAGATATGATATTAAAAGAAATAACTGCAAGACTACAATTTTTAATAGATGTAGGATTAGAATACTTAACATTATCAAGAAATAGTGGAACATTATCAGGAGGAGAGGCACAACGTATACGTTTAGCCACACAGATAGGCTCAGGACTAACAGGGGTATTGTACATTTTAGATGAACCAAGCATTGGACTACATCAAAGAGACAATGACAGGCTTATAACAACCTTGAAAAAGCTAAGAGATTTAGGAAATACATTATTAGTAGTAGAACATGATGAAGACACAATGTATGCAGCTGATAGAATAATAGATATTGGACCAGGGGCAGGAGTTCATGGAGGACAAGTAATGGCACAAGGAACAGCAGAAGAAATAAAAAATATAGAAGGTTCAATAACAGGAGAATACCTAAGTGGAAGAAAGAGAATACATGTACCTACAAAAAGGAGAGCAGGGAATAAGAAAAATATAGAAGTTGTAGGAGCAATTGAAAACAATCTAAAAAATATAAGTGTAAAATTTCCATTAGGAAAATTTATATGTGTAACAGGTGTATCTGGTTCAGGTAAAAGTACATTAGTAAATGAGGTATTATATAGAAACATTGCACAACAATTAAATGGAGCAACAGAAAAGCCAGGAAAATGTAAGCAAATAAAAGGATTAGATAATATAGACAAAATAATAAACATAGACCAATCACCAATTGGGCGTACACCACGTTCAAATCCTGCAACATACACAGGAGCATTTGACTTAATAAGAGACATATTTGCTGGAACAAATGAAGCAAAGATACGAGGATATGAAAAAGGAAGATTTAGTTTTAATGTTTCAGGAGGAAGATGTGAAAGCTGTTCAGGAGATGGTGTTCATAAAATAGAAATGCACTTTTTGCCAGATGTATATGTACCATGTGAAGTATGTAAAGGAAAGAGATATAATAGAGAAACATTAGAAGTAAAATACAAAGATAAAAACATAGCAGATGTATTAGATATGACAGTAGAAGAAGCACTGAAATTCTTTGAAAATATACCAAAAATAAAACAAAAGATTCAAACATTATATGATGTTGGTTTAGGATATATAAAATTAGGACAACCATCAACAACACTATCAGGAGGAGAAGCACAACGTGTCAAACTTGCAACAGAATTATCAAAAAGAGCAACAGGAAAAACACTATATATATTAGATGAGCCAACAACAGGACTTCATATAGCAGATGTTCATAGATTAGTGGATATTTTACAAAGACTAGTGGATACAGGAAATACAATAATTGTTATAGAACATAACTTAGACTTAATAAAAACAGCAGACCATATTATCGATTTAGGACAAGAAGGTGGAGATGCTGGAGGAGAGGTTATAGCAATAGGAACACCAGAGCAAATTTGTAGAAATGAAAGAAGTTATACAGGAAAATTCTTAAAAAAATATTTAGAGGAGTCATAGAATAATTAAGCAAAAATATAAAATTAAGGAGAATGAGAAAGTGAAAGAAATTGTAATTGCTTCAGGTAATAAAGGAAAGATAAAAGAAGCAGGAGAGATATTAAATGAATTTAAAATAATATCAATAAAAGAATTAGGAATTGAAATTGATATTGAAGAAGACCAAGAAACATTTGAAGGTAATGCAATAAAAAAAGCAGAAGAAATTGCAAAACAATTAAATGGAAGAATGTGCATAGCAGATGACTCAGGAATAGAAATAGAATACTTAAATGGTTTCCCAGGAGTACATACAAAAAGGTGGTTCAAAGGCTCAGATAGAGAAAGAAATATGGCTGTTATAGAAAAACTTGAAGGTGTAGAAAGAGAAAATAGAAAAGCAAAATTTATAACAGCTATAGCAATATCAGATGGAAACAAAACGATTTGTGAAAAAGGTATCATAAAAGGATATATTGCCAAAGAAGCTAAAGGAGAAAATGGATTTGGATTTGATGAAATATTTGAATTAGAAGATGGAAGAACATTAGCAGAATTATCACAAACAGAGAAAAATGAAATAAGTGCAAGAAAAGTCGCATTAGAAGCAATAAAAAGTCAATTATAAAAATAAAATATAGAAAGTACATATTGTTAAAAAATAGAAGTTAATTGAAGTATATAAACTTTCAATAAACTTCTATTTTAATTATAGTTTATTAGAATAGAAAACTAAAAAAAGAAAAAATGTTCGAAAAAGTATTGACAAAAAATAAAAAAGTTATTATAATGAACAACGAACATACATTTGTATGCATTTTGAGAAGAGGTGTTGTTATGATAACAAATTTACATATAAAAAATATAGGAATAATAGAAGATTTAGAAATAAATTTAAATAAAGGAATGAATGTATTAACAGGGGAGACTGGTGCAGGAAAAACACTAATAATAGACTCAATAAATATAATATGTGGTGGAAGATTTTCAAAAGAAATGATAAGAAAAGGAGAGAATCATTCATTTGTAGAAATGTGTATATATGCACCAGGGGACATAAACTCAATAGAAGGAAATATAATAATAAGCAGAGAAATTTACAGTAATGGAAGAAACATGTGCAAAATAAATGGGAGGCTTATAACAGTTTCAGAATTAAAGAATTTTATGAGCAATTACATAGAATTGCATGGACAAAATGACAATCAGCAACTTTTAGACAATAGAACACACATAAAATATTTAGATAATTTTGTTGGAGAGCAAATACAAAGATTAAAAATAGAATATAAAAGTAAATACACTAGATATAATGAAATAAAAAGAGAGTTAAGAGAAAATTATGGAGATGAAAAAGAAAAGCAAAGAAAGTTAGACTTATTAAAATATCAATTAAGTGAAATAGAAAATGCAAAATTAAAAAGTGGAGAAGAAGAAAAACTAAATGAAAAAAGAAAAATAATAATGAATGTAGAGAAGATTGCAAAAAGTATAACAGAAGCAGATGAAACAATGGGAGAAGCTACAATAGATACAATAAATATAGCAATAAGAGCATTAGAGAAAATAGAAGAAATAGATAGTAAATATAAAGAAACAGTAGAAGCATTAAAAAATGTATATTATGAAATACAAGAAATATCAAGAGATATAAGTAGTTATAAAGAAGATATAGAATTTGATGAACAAGAAAGAGAAGAAATAGAGACACGACTAGACACAATATATGAATTAAAAAGAAAATATGGGAACAATGTAGAAGAAATTTTAAGTTATCAACAAGAGATAAGAGAAGAGATAGAAAAAATAGAAAATGTAGAAGAACACAATAATAAACTAAAAAAAGAACAACAAGAAATAGAAAAAGAAATGACAGAAATCGCAAAAAAAATAAATCAAATAAGAAGTGAATATGCAATACAATTAAATACAAAGATAAATAAAGAACTAGTTGAACTAGAAATGAAAAATGCAAAAGTAAATGTAAAAGTTGAGTATCAACAAAACGAATTTTTTGAAAATGGAAAAGATATAGTAGAAATCTATATCAAAACAAATATAGGAGAAAATGAAAATCAGTTAGTAAAAATAGCTTCAGGAGGAGAAATGTCAAGAATAATGTTAGCAATAAAAAAAGTATTATCAGAAACAGACAAAATACCAATATTAATATTTGATGAAATCGACACAGGGATAAGTGGTAAAGCAGCAAAAGCAGTAGCAGATAAATTAAAGATGATATCAAAGGCACATCAAGTCTTATGTATATCACACTTAGCAGCGATTGCAGCAACAGCAGATAATAATTATTTTATAAGTAAAAATGTAGAAAATGATAGAACAAGTACAAAAGTAAAATTATTAGATGAGCAAGAAGTACTAAAAGAGATTGCACGTATTTCATCTGGAGAAATAAATGAAATAACATTGCAATATGCTAATGAATTAAGAAATCAGAAAGTTTCATAAAATTTTGGTGTAAAATGGTTGACACAACGATAGTATTTATATAAAATAAGAACAAAACAAGAAATTGATAAAAAAATAAAATGATACAAAAGAAAAAATGGGGAATTTTTATATTATATAAAATTCTCTATTTTGATTGAATTGAAAAAATTTTTCATACAATCAAAATCTTCACTATAAAAATAAGGAGAAAAAATATGTCAAAAGAAGTAAGCTGGACGCAAGAACAAGAACAAGCAATATATGAAAAAGGAAGTAACATACTAGTTGCAGCGGCAGCTGGAAGTGGTAAAACAGCGGTATTAGTAGAAAGAATAATAAATAAGATAATAAAAGAAAACATAGATATAGATAAATTATTAGTAGTAACATTCACAAATGCAGCAGCAGCAGAAATGAGAGAAAGAGTTCTAAAAGCTATATATAAAAAGATTGATGAAAACATAGAAGATAATAGATTGCAGAAGCAGATTACATTATTAAATAAAGCAAGTATATGTACAATAGACTCATTTTGTTTAGACATAGTAAGAAACAATTTTTTTGAGATAGACATGCCACAAAACTTCAGAATAGCAGATACAACAGAAATAGAGATAATAAAACAAGAAGTAATAGAAGATTTATTTGAAGAAAAATATGAAGCAGAAGATAAGGACTTTGCAAAATTAATAAACACATACACAGGATATCAAGATGACACACCACTAAAAGAATTAATATTAAAAATATATACATATATTCAAAGTACACCATTTCCAGAAAAATGGTTAAAAGAAAAGATAGAAATGTTCAATTTAAAAAACAAACTAGAAGAAGACTTCTCAAAAACAATATGGGGGAAATTATTACTAAAACAAGTAGAAGAAATTTTGCAAGATGGAATAATAAAATTAGAAAACGAGAAAAAAAATATAGAAAAATATGATGAACTACAGAAATATAACTTGATTTTAAGTGATGATATAGAACAATTAGAAATGCTAAAGTCAAATTTAGACACATGGGATAAAGCATATACAATATACACAAATATAAAATTTAAAACTTGGTCAGCAGACAAAAAAATAACAATAGAAGCAAAAGACAAGGCAAAAGAAGTTAGAGACAAAGTAAAAGAATCATTAAAAGCAATAGATAAAATATTGATATTTGACTCAGGAGAAGCAAATGAAGATATTAATAATATGTATGAAATTTTAGAGAAATTAGGACAAGTAATTATAGAATATGGAGACAAATTTTCAAAAAAGAAAAGAGAAAAAAATATTGTAGACTTCAATGATGTAGAGCACTTTGCATTAAAAATACTAATAAATGAAGAAGGAAAGCCAACAGAAATAGCCAAAAGATATCAAGAAAAATTCGAAGAAATAGCGATAGATGAATATCAGGACAGTAATTTAGTACAAGAATACATATTAAACTCAATATCAAGAGGAAACAATGTTTTTATGGTAGGAGATGTAAAACAAAGTATATATAAATTTAGGCAAGCAAGGCCAGAACTATTTTTAAACAAATATAAAACATACAAATTAAAAAAAGAAAAAGCAATCCTAGAAGACTTAAAAATACAATTATTTAAAAACTTTAGAAGTAGAAAAGAAGTACTAGACTTTTCTAATATTATATTTGATAACATAATGACAGAAAAATTAGGAGAATTAAACTATACAGAAGAGGAATACTTAAATTTAGGTGCAAGCTATGAAGATACAGAGCAAGACTTAAGAACAGAAATCAATATAATAAATGTTAAAGAAGAAATTGAAGAAGAAACAGAAGATAATGAATATGATAATGAAATACAAGAAATAGAAGAAGTAGAAGAAAAAGAAAGAATAGAGGATATAGAATTAGAGGCAAAGTTTGTAGCAAATAGAATAAAACAATTGATAGACAGCAAATTTCAAGTATATGATGCTAAAAGCAAGGAAAAGAGAGACATAAAATATAAAGATATAGTAATATTATTACGTTCAACAAAAGCATTAGTACCAATATTTGAAAAAGAGATTTTAAGATTAAAAATGCCTGTATTTAGTGACACATCATCAGAATATTTAGAAAGTATAGAAATTCAAACAATAATGAGCTTGTTAAAAATAATAGATAATCCATTACAAGAGATATCATTAATATCAGTAATGAGGTCAGCAATTGGTGGATTTACAGACAATGAGTTAGTAAAAATACGTTTAAGTGATAAATATGACAATTTTTATAATACAGTTTTAAAATCCAGAAAAGATGTAGATTCAAAATTAAGAAATAAAATAGATAGATTTTTAAACAATATTGAGACATGGAGGAGAGAACAAGAATATTTAAGTTTAGATGAATTAATATGGAAAATATATAATGATACAGGGTTTTACAATTATGTAGGACTTATGAACAATGGAACACTAAGACAAGCAAATTTAAAAATGTTATTTGAACGTGCAAAGCAATGTGAAAGTATTAGTTTTAAAGGATTATTCAATTTTATAAATTACATAGAAAAAATAAAAGCAAGTAGCAAAGACATGGATTCAGCAAAAATAATTGGAGAAAACGATAATGTAATTAGAATAATGAGTATACACAAAAGCAAAGGGTTAGAATTCCCTATAGTCTTTTTATCAGGAACAGGAAAGCAATTTAACATGCAAGACTTAAATAAAAAGGTATTATTACATGCAGATATAGGAATAGGAGTAAAATACATTGACTATGATAAGCTAATTGAATATGATACATTATCAAAACAAGCAATAAAACAGCAAATGCATGTTGAAACATTATCAGAGGAAATGAGAATATTATATGTAGCTTTAACTAGGGCAAAAGAAAAGATAATAATAACAGGAAAAAGTACAGTAGAAAAGCAAAAAGAGATAGAAGAATTACCAAAAAAATATGAAAATGTAAATAATATATTATTAAAAAAATATAAAACATATATTGATTGGATAATGTTAGTAGAAGCATTTAATAAAGATAAAATGAAAAATCTTGTAGATATTAAGATGTATCAAAGAGATGAGGTAATTCAGACATGTGATACAAATAGTAATGAAAAAGAGAATTTGTTAGATGAAATATTAAATAAAATATCAAAAGTAGAAAAAGATAGGATACAACAGAAGAAAGTAGCCCAAATGCTTGAGTATGAATATCCAAACAAATTAGCTACAATAATACCAACTAAAACATCTGTAACAGAAATTAAGAAACAAAAAAATACAGATAATGAATCAGATAAGGTAAAAAAAGAAATCACATTAAACATTCCTAAATTTTTACAAGAAGATGAGGATTTAAAAATAACAAATGCAGAAAAAGGAACTCTAATACATCTATGTATGCAAAAATTAGAACTTAAAGAATATACATATAATGAAATAAAGGAATTAATTGAAAAATTAGAAGCAAAAAAGATAATTACAAAAAAAGAAGCAGAATCAATAAATATAAATAAGGTATATCAATTTACGAAATCTCAAATTTGGAAAGAAATGAAACAAGCAAAAGAAGTCGAAAGAGAGAAGCCATTTTACATTAACATATCTGCACAAGAAATTTATGGGGAAGAACTTAATGAAAAGGTATTAGTACAAGGTGTTATAGATTTGTATTATATAGACAAAGAAGATAATTTGATTCTAGTAGATTACAAAACAGATTATGTAGAAAATAGAGATGAGCAAAACTTAATAAATAAATATAGAACACAATTAGAACTATATAAAAGAGCATTAGAGGGAGCATTAAGCAAAAAAGTTAGTAAAATGTATATATATTCTACATATTTAGAAAAAGAAATACTACTATAAAAATATAAAATGTGGTGCGAATGTGGAACAAAAAGAAGAAAAAAATTTTATGCAAACAGTTTATTTTGTTATAAAGATATGGTAAAATGAGACAGAAATAAGGAATTATTTTAAAATCAAGAAAGGTATAAAATGGAAACAAAACAAGAAATAGAAAAACAAAAACAATATATAGAAAAAGTAAAACAAATAAATAAAGGAAGCAATTTAAAATATTATATATTAACAATGGGTTGCCAATTAAATGAAAACGACTCAGAAAAATTATGTGGAATTGTAGAGCAAATGGGATATGAGCAAATAGACAACTATCAGGAAGCAGACCTAGTTCTATTCAATACATGTTGTGTAAGAGAGAATGCAGAAGATAAGCTATTTGGTAAACTAGGAGAATTAAAAAGAATAAAAGAGAAAAGAGGAACAATTATTGCAATTGGTGGTTGTATGATGCAAGAACAGCATATAACAGACAAAATACATGAAAGCTATCCATATACAGATATAATATTTGGAACACATACATTACATAAGTTTCCAGAGGACTTATATAAAACATTAGAAAGTAAAAAGAAAATGCAAGATGTTATAGACATAGAAGGAGAAGTATATGAGGGACTGCCAATAAAAAGAATGAGCAATATAAAAGCATCAGTAACAATTATGTATGGATGTAATAACTTTTGTACATATTGTATAGTTCCATATGTAAGAGGGAGAGAAAGAAGTAGACATCCTAAAGACATACTAGAAGAAGTAGAACAACTAGCAAAAGAAGGATATAAAGAAATAACACTACTTGGACAAAATGTGAACTCATATTTGAGAAGTGAGCAATGGAAAGAAAATGGAACAGAATATAAAGGGATAAACTCATTTGCAACACTTTTAAGAGCAATAAATGAAATAGAAGGAATAGAAAGAATAAGATTTATATCACCACACCCAAAAGATTTTACAGATGATGTAATAGAAGCAATTGCAGAAAGTGAGAAAGTGTGTAAATTAATACATTTACCACTACAATCAGGAAGTACAAATGTATTAAAAACAATGAATAGGAAATACACAAAAGAACAATATCTAGAATTAGTAGAAAAAATGAAAAAAAGAATACCAAATTTAACACTATCAACAGATATAATTGTAGGATTTGCAGGAGAGACAGAAGAAGATTTTGAAGATACATTAGAAGTAGTTAAACAAGTATGTTTTGAACAAGTATATATGTTTATATATTCAAGGAGAGTTGGAACACCAGGGGACAAAATGACAAATCAAATTCCAGAAGATATAAAACATAAAAGGTTTGACAGACTAAAAGAATTAGTAGAAAGCCAAATAGCAGATAACAATCAAAAATATGTTAAGACAATACAAAAAGTTTTAGTAGAAGGTCCAAGTAAAAATAACTCAGAATTGTTGACAGGAAGAACAGAAAGTAACAAAGTAGTAATTTTTGAGGGAGAACCACAACTAAAAGATAAAATAATAGATATAGAAATAGTTTCAGAGCATATGTGGTATTTAAAAGGAAAACATATAAATTAGTAATAAAAATAGCAATATAAAAAGAAGAAGAGAGGTAAATAAATGGCACAAACAATAGCGGAAATTGAAGATATATCATCAATATCACCAATGATGCAAAAATATATAGAAACAAAAAAGAAATATAAAGATTGTATATTATTTTATAGATTAGGTGACTTTTATGAAATGTTTTTTGAGGATGCAATAACAGTATCAAGAGAACTAGAAATAACACTAACAGGAAAGGAATGTGGTATGTCAGAAAGAGCTCCAATGGCAGGAGTTCCACATCATGCCTCAGAAAACTATGCTGCAAGATTAATAGAAAAAGGTTATAAAGTTGCAATATGTGAACAATTAGGAGACCCTAAAACAACTAAAGGTATAGTAGAAAGAGGAGTTATAAGAGTTTTAACACCAGGAACAATTGTTGAGAGCAATTTATTAGAAGAAAAGAAAAATAATTATATAATGAGTATATGTAAAAGTGGTATATATTTTGGAATAAGTGTATGTGACATATCAACAGGAGAATTTTATAGTGCTGAAATAAAAGGAGAAAATAACTTTGCGCTATTATTAGATGAAATTTCAAGATTCTCACCATCAGAGATAATTGCTAACTCAATGATGTTAGAATGTCAAGATGAAATGGATAAAATAAGGGAGAGATTTCAAATATATATTAGTAGTTTCAATGATGAATTTTTCTCAGAAGAAATTGGAAACTTGCAATTAGACTATAATATAATTGAAAACAAACAAGAAGTTAAAAAACTTAATGACAAAATACTAGCATTAAAATCAATAAATGCATTATTAAAATACTTAAATGAAACTCAAATGACAAGTTTAGAACATATAAATACAATAACAATATATAACTTATCAAGATATATGTCACTAGATATAAATGCAAGAAGAAATCTTGAAATAACAGAAAAAATGAAAGACAAAAGCAAAAAAGGAACATTGCTTTGGGTATTAGATAAAACTTCAACATCAATGGGTGGACGATTACTTAGAAGATGGTTAAGTGACCCACTATTAGATGTAAATGAAATTCAAGAAAGATTAGACAGTGTAAAAGAGTTAAAAGACAATATGATGCTTAGAGGAGATATAACAGAAACTCTAAGGAAAGTATATGATATAGAACGTTTAGCTGGAAAAATGGCATATGGTAATGCTAATGCAAGAGATATGATTACATTAAAAAATTCATTAGAAAAATTACCAATAGTAAAGCAAGTATTACAACAATGTAATTCATCAAAGTTAGTACAATTATGTAATGAATTAGATGAACTAAAAGATATATTTGAATTAATAGAAAAGTCAATAGTAGAAGAGCCACCAATGACGATAAAAGATGGAGGTATTATCAAAATAGGATATGATTCAGAAATTGATGTATTAAAAACAGCAACAACAGAAGGAAAGAATTGGTTAGTAAAACTAGAGGCAGAAGAAAAGCAAAAAACAGGAATAAAGACATTAAAAGTAGGATATAACAAAGTATTTGGCTACTATTTTGAAGTATCAAAATCACTTGTATCACAAGTTCCAGATAGATTTGTAAGGAAACAAACATTAACAAATGGAGAAAGGTATATAACAGAAGAATTAAAAGAATTAGAGGAAAAGATTTTAGGAGCAGAAGAAAAGGTAGTAAATCTTGAGTATAATGCATTTGTAGAGATAAGGACAGAAATTGCAAAAAACATAAAAAGGCTACAAAAAACAGCAAACATTATATCAACATTAGATGTTTTAGTATCATTTGCCCAAGTTGCAGAGGATATGAATTATTGCATGCCAGAAATAAAAGATGATGGAGTAATAGATATTAAAGAAGGAAGACACCCTGTAATTGAGAAAATGATAGGAGCAGGGAACTTTGTTCCAAATGATACATATTTAAATAAAGATGAAGATAGGCTATCAATAATAACAGGACCAAATATGGCAGGAAAGTCAACATATATGAGGCAAGTTGCACTAATATCATTAATGGCGCAAGTTGGAAGTTTTGTACCAGCAAAAGAAGCACAAATAGGAATTGTAGATAAAATATTTACAAGAGTTGGTGCATCTGATGATTTAAGTATGGGGCAAAGTACATTTATGGTTGAAATGATGGAAGTTGCAACAATTTTAAAAGAAGCAACTGAAAACAGTCTTGTAATATTAGATGAGATTGGAAGAGGAACATCAACATATGATGGACTTTCAATTGCATGGGCAGTATCAGAATATATTGCAGATAAAGAAAAATGTGGTGCAAAGACTCTGTTTGCAACTCATTACCATGAACTTATAGAGTTAGCAGATAAACAAGAAGGAATAAAGAATTATTCAATTGCAGTCAAAGAAAAAGGAGAAGACATAATCTTTTTAAGAAAGATAGTAGAAGGTGGAACTGATGAAAGCTATGGAATCCATGTTGCACGCCTTGCAGGTGTTCCTAAAGTTGTTACTAAAAGGGCAAATGAAATTCTTAGAAGTTTAGAAAGAAAAAGTATGCTAAGTGGTAAGAAAATGGAAAAAGAAAATAAAAAGGTTGTTGAAGGTCAATTTGATATGTTTAATTATAAATTGGGAGAAATTGCTCATGAAATAGATAAAATTAACTTAAATGAACTAACTCCAATTGATGCATTAAATATATTATCAAAAATGAAAGAAAAAATGAAATAAATTTAATAGAATGTTATAAGTCACGATACTATTTTTTAGTATCGTCTTTTTTTGTCGAATACTTTTAACAATTCGACAAAACTTCTAAATTTTTACTCTTGGAAAAAAATGGGAAACAATATATAATAATCTCATCAAAAATAAAATAGTAGAAAGGAGATAATATGAATACTTGTTATAAAAAAGAGGACAAGCAATTAATCTTCAAAATTGATGAAGAAATAGATGAATGTTCAGTACAAAAGATAAGGAGGAAATTAGATAATGAGATTGAGAGATATATGCCAAAAAAAGTTATATTTGATTTTAACAATGTGTCTTTTATGGATAGTGCAGGAATAGGATTATTAATTGGGAGATATAAGCTAGCAAACATGCTAGGCGGTAAGGTAGAAGTAGCTAATATAAGTCCATCAATAAGGAAAATATTTGAGATGAGTGGAATATTAAAAATTATACCAGAAGTAGATACAATGCAAGATTTGCAAATGGAGGTAAATCATGAATAATAGTTTTGATAATGAAATGAAAATTGATTTTTTAAGTAAATCAAATAATGAAGCATTTGCCCGAATATCAGTAGCAGCATTTATAGCGCAATTGGACCCCACTTTAGAAGAAATTGCAGACATAAAAACAGCCGTATCAGAAGCAGTGACTAACTCTATAATACATGGATACGAAGAAAAAACAGGGATAGTTAAGTTGATATGTAAAATAAGGGACAATGAAGTTTTTATAGAAATTTCTGATACTGGGAAGGGAATCGAAAACATAGAAATAGCAAAACAACCATTATATACAACAAAATCAAATTTAGAGAGAGCAGGTATGGGATTTACAATAATGGAAAGTTTTATGGATAATGTAGAAATTGAATCTGTATTAGGATTAGGAACAAAGGTCACTATGAGTAAAAAAATAAAAAGTAATTGTAATAAAGAAGACTTTGCTATGTCAGTAATAAGGGGAGAAGAATAGTGTATGATAATGATATGAAAATCATCGAAAGAGCTCAAAATGGAAGCAAAGATGATATGACTCAATTGATAGAAAACAATAATGGACTTATTTGGAGCATTGTTCGAAGATTTAGTGGAAGGAATTATGATGTAGAAGATTTATATCAAATAGGAAGTATAGGGTTTATAAAGGCAATACAAAGATTTGATACAAGCTTTGAGGTTAGACTTTCAACATATGCAGTACCATACATTTTAGGAGAAATAAAAAGATATATAAGAGATGATGGACCAATAAAGGTAAGTAGAAGTTTAAAAGAACTAAATGTGAAAATATTGGAATTACAGAAGATGTATTTTAATAAATATGGAAAAGAGATAAAGTTAGAAGAAATATCAAAAGAACTAAGAATATCAAAAGAAGAAATCGTAATGGCATTGGATTCTGCAAGACCAGTAGATTCGATTGAAGAGGCAAAATATAAAGATAGCAAAACAAACAAAACAGTTAGTATATTAGAACAAATTTCTACAGGAAGAGATGAACAAACAGAAATTACAAATAAAATAGCAGTAAAAAAGTTAATTGAAGAATTAGATGACAAAGAAAAAGAGATAATAATGTTAAGATATTACAAAAGAAAAACACAAACTCAAGTTTCAAAGATTTTAGGAATTACACAAGTACAAGTATCAAGAATAGAAAGAAAGATATTAAATGATATGAAAAGAAAACTTATAGTATAGTTGAAATTCAATTATATTCCAATTAAAGAAAGGAATGAAATCAACAATGAAAAAGACAATAAGCTATTTTCTGGGTTTTATGTTCTTATTTTTTGTAATACCTGTAGTTTGCTCAATTCCACAGAATACAAAAAGTGAAAATGAACAAACAACAGAAGTTAGTGCTACAGAACAACAAAATGTGTCAGAAGATAAACCAGAACAAGAACAAGTTAAAAAGTACGATTATGAAAAGTATAAAACAATAAGATTGTTACATACTGAAAGTAATCAAGTAGAAGAATTAGGAATTGATGAATATTTATATGGAGTGGTTTCAAGTGAAATGCCAGCAAGTTATGAAATAGAAGCATTAAAGGCTCAAGCAGTTGTTGCAAGAACATACACAATATATCAGGCAATACACAGTTCAGGAAAACATGAAAATGCTGATATATGTGATAGTTTTGCTTGCTGCCAAGCATGGATTAGTAAAGAAGAGAGACTTTCAAAGTGGAAACCAGAAGAAGCGGAGAATAATTGGAATAAAATTGTTAATGCAGTAGATACAACAAGTGGGAAAATTATTACATATAATAAAGAACCAATAAATGCATTTTTTCATTCAAATAGTGGAGGAGTAACAGAAAGTTCACTTAATATCTGGGGAGGAATTGATTATCCATATTTAAAATCAGTTGAAACTGCAGGAGAGGACGGTTACAGTCAATATAACTCTGAAGTTAAGTTATCAAAACAAGAGTTATTAAATAAAATAAAGACAAAATATCCAGATTGTGAAATTGATTATTCACAAGAAAATTGTATTCAAATACTGGAGAATACCACAAGTGGAAGAATTAAAACAATAAAATTTGGAAATAAAGAAATTGCTGGAACAGAAGCAAGGACATTACTGGGGTTAAAATCAACAAATTTTTCGTTTGCAATAAATGGAGAAGAAATAACTTTTTCTGTAAAAGGCTATGGACATGGTGTTGGAATGAGTCAAACAGGAGCTGACAGTTTGGCAAAATCTGGTTCTAATTATGAAGAAATAATCAAACATTTTTATACAAATGTAGAAATTATTGAAGTAAATTCTCTTTAAATGAATAATCTTCTAAAAAAAGTAAATACTTGTATTAAATACAATATCAAGGAGGATTTTATATATGAAAAAAGAAGGAAGATTTTTCAAAGACAATTTAATAGTGTATGTAGGAGCTGCTATATTTTTTCTTTTAGTTATATCAATTGGTATAATAATGTATATGACAACTAGTTCAGATACAAAAATAGGAAAAGAATCAGAAAATAGTAATAGTGTAGTAGAAAATAAACAGGACAATACTGAAAATACAGAGAGTGCAAGTACATCAATGGGGAAAACAGTTGAAGAACAAGAAAATAATAAATCAGAAGATACTAATCAAAATAAAGCAACTGTAAAAGAGGATAATACAAATACTACATCTAAATCTACTAGTAACAAAAATACTGTAAATAATAAAAATGCCAATTCTACTGAAAAGAAAGAAAACGAAAAAACAGCTAACACAAATGCAAGTTCAAATAAACCAGAAGATAATTCAACAGAAACAAAAAAAGAGGTTTCTTTTATAAAACCAACTGAGGGTGAAGTGATTTGCGAATTTGCTAAGGAGAATCTGATTTATTCAGAAACACTAAAAGAGTGGATAACACATACTGCAATTGATATTAAAGCTGATAAAACAAGTGTAATAAAAGCCGCAGCTGATGGAACTGTAAAATCAATAGTTAATGACCCTAGATATGGATTGACAGTTGTTATAGAACATGATGATGGATTTGAAACTGTATATTCAAATTTACTTACAGCAGAATTTGTTGTTGAAGGAGAAGATGTCACACAAGGACAAACTATAGGTACTGCTGGAAATACAGCTTCTTTTGAAAGTAACATGGAATCTCATCTTCATTTTGAAGTAATAAAAAATGGTGAATACCTAGACCCAACTATTTATATAAAATAATAATTAGCAAAAAAGTGAAAAGTTTAATTTTCACTTTTTTTGCTTATAATAGTTGTCACACTAATAGAGTCTGTTATACAGAATAGCAATTATTGAGGAAAAAAGTAGAACCAAAAGAGAGAAAAGTATTGACAAGAAAAGCTGATTAGAATATAATGCAAACAGCGCATAAAAAAATATCACACATAGAGAGAAAAGAAAATAAAAAACAAAAAATGAATAAAAAAGAGAAAAGAGGAGAAACATAAGAAGAAAGAAAGGGATGAGATATACAAATGTATGAAGTTAAGTATGAAAAAGAAAAGAAGGAAAAAGTAGGAGAAAAGAGAGGAATAACGCTGATAGCGTTAGTTGTGACGATTATAGTATTATTAATATTGGCGGGAACGAGTATAGCAATGTTGACAGGAGAGAATGGAATAATAAGCCAAGCGCAAAATGCAAAA
>JAAVXM010000077.1 GCA_022790575.1 Clostridia bacterium
AAGAATATAGAGAAGTAATTATATCTAAAATAAATAGTTTAGATATAGTTTATTTTGTAACTAAAAGAGATTTAAGTATAGCTTTAAAAAATGATGATTTGGATAAGAATGAACAAAAAATGTTAGAATATTTTTTAGAAAAATTATTAAATTATAATCCTCTATTATTTGACAAAATGTCTATAAAAGAACTAATTGATTATATAGAAAGCAAGTACGAACTTTTAAGCGCTTCAAGTAAAAAGTTGTTTGACAAAAGTAAAGAAGCATTTTTGATATCTACTTCAGAAAATCTTTTAAATCCTTGGCACGAAAATATATTAAAAATATCATTAAAAATAATTTTAAATGAAACACATCCAATTAGTCTTTATCATTATTTGATTGGTGTTTATGGTGAGCCAACAAATATAGAAAGTTTTGAATATAAGAATTGTTCATTAAGAATATATGAAAATAAAGATAAAGGTGTTATATCACTTCCAATTTATCCTAGAGATTTATCACCAGATGGTGAATTTTTATGGGCAATATTAAATTATGTTATAGATTCTATAAAAAAGGAAGATATAGATTTATGGCATGGTTCTATTAATTTAGGAAAAAAATTAAATACACATATTACTGATTATATTTCTATAATTTTAGCTCATAATCTTCATGAAAATGGTATATTTATATTTGATAATAAGTATTTATCTAAAAGCGAAAAAAAGTATGAAAGATTATTAGAAAGTGAAGTATATCAAAAAATAAAATCATATTTTGGCAATTTATTTATAAAATTTCTAATTGAGCCAAATGTAGTTATAGAACTTGTTGGTAAAGAAAACTTTCGTCAATTTGCTTTATGGATTTCATATGCAGCTTCCAATTTAGAAGATGAAATAGATTATTATGAAGAAGATTATGAAGAAGATGAAGATGAAAACAAAGTTGATGTAATAATTCCCGACTTAGATATTGATATTATGGAAGTTTTAGATGATATGTATTTAGAATATTTAAGACATCAAAGTATTTCTTTAACTACCATCGATATTAAAACTATAATGCAAGCTAAAAAGATTGTGGATGTTAAAAAAGATTATGAGAGAAGAGAGATTGAACATGATAGTAAATATTATCATTTAACACTTTTATTTAAATATTTAGAAAAGTATGGTAACTGTAATATAAGATTTTATTCCCAAGATAAACTATGTTATACACTCGAATTTAAAATTGATAAAAATGGTAAATTAAAAATAACTAAAAATATTGAATTATATGATAGACCATTATTTAATTACGATAAAACTTTAAACAACAAAGCTAAATTAAAAGAAACACTAGCAGAGTGGGAATATGCTGAAGAAGATTATGATATAGTTTTATCGTTAGTTTTATATTATTCTCTTTATCATGAAACTAGTATAAGTACAAATAGAGATTTAAAATCAGTAACAACAGATGAAATAGCAGAACTTTACAAAAGAGTATTACCTATGTTTAATTTAAACTTAAAAGAGTTAATAGAGTGGGTATTATCCAATGATACTGGAAGATTAAATATCTTAACACATCCAAGAAAAGAAGTTGAAGAAGATTATTCTCCAGCTACAATTGAACTTAAGATGGAAACATTAAAAAAGAAAATTAATGAAGTAAATGATGTTTGGAGAAAGATTAATAATGCTCGAAGTAAAGAAGAGTATAAAGTAGCAGAGAATGAATGGCTAGCATTAAATAGAAAGGCTAGAAGATAAAGTTTAGTAGTTAATTCTATTAAGCTTTTTTTAGTACATTGATTTATTTAAATATCTAAATTTTCTTTTTATTTTGAGTAATATATATATTACACTTATCTTGAGGTAGATAAATATGAATGAACAAGAATTAATAGCAAAAGAAAAACTAATTATTGAACTAGAAGATAGGTTAATTGAAGAATTTATACTTTTAAGAAAAAATCAACATATCACCCAAAAAGAACTAGCAGAACAAAGCAATATGATTAGAGCAACAGTTAATCGTGTTGAAAGATGTTTAACATCACCAACTATAGGAACAATGATTAAATTATTAGAGCCCCTTGGATACACTTTAAAAATAGTTCCATTAAAGAAAAAATAGTTTTAAAAAAGCTATAAAACAAAATAACAAATAATAAAAATTAGAAAGAAGGTAGAAAATGAAAAATGAAATTATATTATTTGAAAATCAAAATGTAAAATTAGA